>JAAVYR010000010.1 GCA_022791255.1 Peptococcaceae bacterium
AACGAAAAGTGCACTAGAAAGCGAGCTGGGCACAAAAGGTAAGAGTAGTTCCATCAAAGCTACAGCACTTGCCGGGGTTGGTTCCGGGGCAGGTTATACAGAAAGCTCTAATGGTTCCTTTACCATCCAAAAGGTTCCGGAACGGGTGGATAGTGCCACGCTGTACATGGGCACTACTGAGTACTTCCGGCAGAGAGGAAAGTAATTGGCGGGAGTAATATAAAATGCTTTCGTAATATATGGCATAATCTAATCTGGTTGTTTTTTGTTTTTTAAATTGATAAAAAAATACTTTTGGGAAAGGCTATCAGATGGAGGAGGTGATAATCATGGAAAATAAAATTTGCTGTGAAGTAAAAGATTGTGCTTATAACAAGTCCAAAGAATGTACTGCTAAAAATGTAGAAATCGTTCTTTGTGGAGATTGTCATGCACAAACTTGTGATGGTACTGCTTGTAAAACATTTAAAGCGCACTAATAATGGATATAGAGCGGAAATAAAAGGAGGTTATTAAGATGGCGGCACAATTAACAACCAAGGAATTAATGTATTTAACAGACTTTATTGATATTGAGAAAAAAGAAGTGGAAAAATTTCAAAAGGCAGCACATGAGGCTACTGACGCACAGTGCAAAGCAATGTTTGAAAACTTGGCGCAAATGCATCAAAATCACTTTAACATGTTGCAAAAGCATGTAACTGGTGGCAGCATGCTTTCTTAGTATTTGAAAGAAAATTTTGTTAAATATGGAGGGAAGAATATGGCAAGTGTAAATGATGATAAATTAATCTCTTGGGATTGCTTAAAAGACCAGAAATTTTTGGCGAAAAATTATGCCCAGATGGGAACAGAAATGGTAAATCCTGCTCTTTTACAGGATGTTGTTACCATTTGTCAAGAGGAAATTCGTGGGAACCATGAAATCTTTAACCTAATCAGCCGCAACGGATGGTATAGTGTGCAAATGGCAGATGCACAACAAATGCAGCAAGCAGCGCAGCAAGTAAATCAAATGAAAAGTGGCAATTAAGTAGTTCAGTAGTTAAGTTATAACGAATGAAAAATGAAACTGTAAAATAATGGAATATGGGTAAATCAGCAAGCTCTGTTAAATAGATGATGTATTATTTAACGGAGCTTGTTTTTTTATGTTGGTATGATAAAATAATTTTGTTGTAATGAGTAGAAATTTGTAGGAAGTTTTAAGGAAATATAAAGCAAGAAGTTGTATGATGGCAGATATTCCATCCTGCATGAGAAATAGTTATTTTTAAAAGATAGAAAGTGTGTAAGTAATGGCAGCAGAAACAAAAGTAAACTCTGGAAAAACAGCAAAAACGAAACGAATAAGCGCCAAAGAACGCCAGCGTATCAACGGTGTGTTAGATATCCTCTCAACTACTTATAAAGATACAAAGTCGGCCTTAAAGTTTAACTCTACTTATCAGCTTTTAGTTGCGGTGATTTTATCTGCCCAGACTAATGATAATCAGGTAAATAAAATTACAGATGTCTTATTTGTGGACCATGGTACGCCAGAAACTATGGTGCAGCTATCCCTTGATGAAATGGAAGCTTACATTAAAACATGTGGTCTGTATAAAAACAAAGCTAAAAATGTATTAGCAACTAGCCAAATGCTTTTAAGCGAATATGGAGGCCAGGTGCCTGATACACGAGAAGAGCTAATGAAATTACCTGGTGTGGGTAGGAAAACTGCTAATGTGGTATTAAGCGTCGGCTTTGGAAAGCCTGCTATGGCGGTGGATACCCATGTATTCCGTGTCTCACACCGGTTGGGGTTATCAAATGGCAAAGATCCACTGGATACAGAGGCAGATATTTGCCGAGTTATCCCAGAAAAAGACTGGGCAGACGCCCATCACTGGCTCATCTGGCATGGCCGCAAAGTATGCAGTGCTCAACGGCCTAAATGCAGCGATTGCCCGCTGGCAGCATTATGTTTATATAAGGGGGAAGATAAATGAATTTTATAAAAGAGAAAAGAAAAGGCCGCTTATTCCTATGCCTCTTGCTTCTTTTTTTGTTATCATTCCAAAGTGTTGCTTTAGCAGCTGTTGAGGTGGAATGGACTGATGTAGATATGGTAAAATACCTCACAAGTCAGGGCAGTCTCTATGATATTGGCGGTAAAATCTTGCAGTCTGACTCGGTAGATGCCATTATGGCAGAACTGGAAAAAGTAGATAAATATGCTCATTATTATACAGCGGAAGAATTTCAATATTTCAACGATGCGAACCAAGGTAGTAAATTTGGTATCGGTATCAATATCCAGGAAAAAGATGAGAAAATTGTAATTACAGGCTTTATCGAAGGAAAACCTGCTGAAAATAGCGGCTTGCAAGTAGGGGATGTCGTAACAAAAATTGCTGGGGTTGACCTTGCTGATAAGCCGGTAGAAGCTGTTTCTTATTATATTGGTCAGAATATCTCCGATAAGGTAGAGATTGTGGTGTTGCGGGAGGGGAAAGAATTAACCTTCCAGATAGAGCCGGCAATTATTGAAACAGATAGCGTTGCTTATGGCATGATAGAGGATAAAATCGGCTATATTCAAATAGCAGAATTTACTTATCGTACGCCGGAAGAATTTGAAACTGCTTTAAAAGATATCAAAGCCAAAGGTGCCCAATGCTTTCTTTTAGATTTACGGGCTTGTCCTGGCGGTGTTTTAGAAGGAGTTGTGGGGGTTGCAGGATTTTTAATCCCGGAAAGTCCCCTTGTCTTTACTAAAGAACGCAGTGGCAGAGAAAGTTACTATCGTTGTCATGGTCAGGTAACAGAATTGCCTTATGTGGTTTTGGTAAATGATCATACCGCCAGTGCTGCTGAATTATTAAGCGGTTCTATCCAGGATGCAAAAACCAGTGTCGTGATAGGAACAAAAACTTATGGAAAGGGCTTGGTGCAGGGAACTTATGAGCTTCCTAGCGGAGCAGGACTGAAGCTGACTGTTGCCAAATATTACACCAGAAATTATCAAGATATTGATGCGCAAAAAGGTATCAATCCTGATATTGTAGAGTCTTCCGTTGAAAAACAAAATGAAATTGCCTTGAATATTTTGCGGAAGTCGGTGCAGTATGGGGATAGCGTTACTTATACCCTAGGTAGCGACTTCATGAAAACAGCTGGTGGTCAAACACGCCTCCCTTATGCTATTTATACTAAGGAAGACCGTGCCATGGTGCCGTTACGGCAGACAGTAGAAACATTGGGTGGTACGGTCTATTCTGTAGACGATACTATTTATGTGTTGGCAAATGGCAATCAATTAGAAATCAACAGCGTTGATGGGGCTATTTCTTTTCGAGGGAAAAACATTGATATGCTAGCAGAATTTCCAGAAGGAGTTACCACCGTATCTACACAGGTGTTGATGGAATTGTTAGGTTATGATATAACCTTTTATCCAAGTAACGATAGTATTGTTATTCGATAATTTTCAAAGGATTGCGGTTGCAAATAAATGGCAGCCGGCAATCCTTTTTTTATAAAATTTTTACAGTGATAAGAGCAGAAAAATTTATTATTTATCGAAAAATTTTTAAAATTTGAAATAATATTAGGTTTAAGCTTGGCTTTTGAGTAGATTTATTTTTTTATGGAATGCTTGACAAAAAAGTAAGGATTGAGTATAATAAAAAAGTCGCTGAGAGGTGGCCAAGGTTAATCTGAAAAGACATTAACCGAAATAATAGTTGACAGATACTTCCTTTTTTAGTATAATGTCTTTTGTTGAGGGCGATTAGCTCAGCTGGGAGAGCGCCTGCCTTACAAGCAGGATGTCGGCGGTTCGATCCCGTCATCGCCCACCAGTTGCGGCGCAGTAGTTCAGCTGGTTAGAATGCCAGCCTGTCACGCTGGAGGTCGAGGGTTCGAGTCCCTTCTGCGTCGCCACTTTTTTTGCCTTGGTAGCTCAGTCGGTAGAGCAAGGGACTGAAAATCCCTGTGTCGGCGGTTCGATTCCGTCCCAAGGCACCATATATGTGCGGGTATAACTCAGTGGTAGAGTGCAACCTTGCCAAGGTTGAGGTCGAGAGTTCGAATCTCTTTGCCCGCTCCAGAAAAATCCCTGGTATCGTAATAGATGCCAGGGATTATTTTTTTTGTAAAGCATGGCAATAGCTAAGATCCTTCGCTGTGCTCAGGATGACATATCGTGCCACGATGTACATGAGAAATACTGAGTACTTCTGACAGTGGGATAGTAATTGCCGGAAGCAGAGAGTATTTTTTTGTAGAACGTGGCACTACTCCCTGCTGCTCTCCATGGTTCCCCCTATCCCACAGGCGGCATGGGCGGCGCCAAGCAGTACCAATAGTGCGCCGGCGTTAAATCTGGCGTTAGCTAGCAATGTGAAATACCAGCTGGAAAACGGCAAGACGTACACATTAAGTGCGGCTAGCGTCTCCAATACGGTTATTGAAGTGCCTAGCGGCAGAACAGCGACAGTAGTGGTACCGAAGAATGTGACGGTTACCATTGACGACTACAATAACGGCTGTAGCCCTATTTCTCTTTTGGGCAGTGGCAAGCTAAACTTAGTAGTAGACGGTACTTTGACAGTGACCGGGGGGAAAGCTGGTAATGGCTCGGATGCACAGGCTAGTTATTCGGGGGGTGCTCCAGGTTATGCTGGTATTTCTGTTCCTAATACTGCTACTTTAGTATTGGGAGGTGCTGGTACTGTCGTGGCGCAAGGCGGTGATGCCGGTAGAGGTGGTAACGGTGGCTCACGAAGTGGTTATGCAGATAATGGGGCCTCTGGCGGCGGCGGAGCCGGCGCCGGTATCGGCGGGAATGGAGCTGCTGGTGGTGACGGTGGCAGTCGGCCAACAGGCGTAGGTTATAGTACAAATGCAGCAACCAATGGTACTCCTGGCGGTAATGGTGGTTCTGCTGGTAATATCTATATCTATGAGTCTGTTAAACTAAGTGCATATGGTGGCGCCGGTGGTGCTGGTGGCTGGGATTACCAATCTTCACCTGGCGGTGGCGGTGGGTATCCGGCTGCAGGCATCGGTGGTGGCGGTGCTGGTGGTGGCGGCGGTTCCCATGGCCCTGGTGGTGGTGGGTTCTCTGGTGGTGGTGGTGATGGCGGTACAGAAAGGAATAACGCTGCAAATGGTAGTGGTGCTATAGCGGCTACCCACCATGGCGGCGGTGGTTATTTCAACTATTACCGTAAAGACGGCGAGACTTTTTCTACTCCAAATAACATTGGTGGGATTGCTGCTATATATGCTGCCACAAGCAACTATAAAAATACATGGGGTAGTAGTGGTGGTACAGCTGGTTCTGGCGGTAAAATATATAAGGCGGATACGGCAACATTAACAGTGGCTAATGGTAGCTATATGACGGCAAACCAACAGAAATGGGGGCAAAGTCCAACGCCTATTTATGCGCAAAGTGGTTTTAACTTAAATAATATCCGCTCTGCAAATGTAGCAGCAGTAACGGCTAGAACCAAAGCTGCATTAGAAACAGAACTAAGCAGCAAAGTATCTAAAACAATTGCTGTTACCAATGTTGCGGGCATTGGTTCTGGTGCTGGGGCTTATGAAGTATCCAATGGTTCCTTTACTATCCAAAAGGTTCCGGAATATTGCCACGCTGTACGAATACTGCCCTTTGTACCTGAGAGATACTGAGTACCTCTGACAGCTTGTAGTCATTTAGCGGTAGTAGGAGGTAATGCTTCCGTAGTGTGTGGCAGTATTTGCTGCTCTCCATGGTTCCCCCTATCCCACAGGCGGCATGGGCGGCGCCAAGCAGTACCAATAGTTCGCTTGCAACTGGCGGAACGCTAACGCTGGCAAATGGTGGGGATTACACACTGACGACAACGGGAACGCTGACT
>JAAVYR010000011.1 GCA_022791255.1 Peptococcaceae bacterium
TAAATTCTATCTGGAGAAAATCAAAAGCAGCGAACGATACGGCAAATTAAAAAAAGGGCAGGAAGTCATATTCAAAGATTTACAGCAATACTTGGCCTCCGATTATCTCCGGGATAGACTGTCCAAAGTAGACCAACTCTATAAGCGACTTTACGCCCCTTTTGAGAAAAACTTGTGGATATTCTTTAACCTAGGCTATGACTGCTGCCAGGCATAAGATTTAAAATAAAAAGGACTTGCAATCTAGATTGCAAGTCTTTTTTATTTTATTTTGTTTTGTTTTATTTCCGGCTGATAGCCTTCTTTGCTTTTGCCGCAATGTTCACTGCCGTCAGCCCATATTCCTCCAACAGCTCCAGAGGCTTGCCGCTTTGGCCAAAGACATCGTTTAAGCCTACCCGTTCCAGAGGCACCGGGCAACATTCACCCAAGACCTCTGCTACTGCACCGCCTAAACCGCCCATAATATTGTGTTCTTCCGCTGTTACCACACAGCCGCAGCCTGCCGCTAGAGAGTAAGTCAGCTGTCTATCAATAGGCTTCACACTAGGCATATCACAAACCGTAGCGGCAACACCTTCCGCTGCTAGAAGCTCCGCCGCTTCTAGAGCTATGGCCGTCATCAACCCACAGCTGACAATAGCCACATCTGTCCCCTCTCTGAGGATTTTTCCTTTACCGATGGTAAGAGGCTCTGTTTCCTCATAGACAGTTGGCACTGCCAGTCGTCCTAACCGCAAATACACCGGACCATCATGGTCAAGAGCTGCTTTTAAGGCCGCTTTCGTCTGGGGACCATCTGCCGGCACCAGCACTGTCATATTAGGTAGCGCCCGCATGATAGCAATATCTTCGATAGCCTGGTGAGAGCCGCCATCTTCCCCTACAGTCACCCCAGCATGGGTTGCCGCAATAATCACCGGCAGTTTTGGGTAAGCGATGCTGTTGCGGATTTGCTCAAAGGCCCGCCCTGTAGCAAACACCGCAAAGCTGCTGACTACTGGCCGTTTCCTGCTAGCAGCAAGACCTGCCGCTACACCCAGCATATTCTGCTCAGCAATCCCTACATTAAAGAACCGCTCCGGGCACACCTTTTGAAAGTCCGCCGTTTTGGTGGATTTGGAAAGGTCAGCGTCTAAAACAACAATTTCTTTGTTTTCCTGCCCCAAGGCAGCTAAAGCCTGACCATAGGCGTCTCTGGTTGCTTGTTTTTCTGTCATCTGTTCCACTCTCCCTTCCCTTATACCAATTCTGCTAAAGCGCGGTCTTTTTCATCTGGTTTGGGCGCTGCACCATGCCAAACAGCTTGGTTCTCCATGAAGGAAACACCTTTGCCTTTCACCGTATGGGCCACAATCATGGTAGGCTGTTCTTTTACAGTTTTTGCCTGGTCTAGGGCCATGAAGATTTCCTGCACATCATGACCATTGATTTCGATAACATGCCAACCAAAAGCCCGCCACTTATCAGCAATGGGATTTGGCGACATAACGCAATCAATATTACCATCAATTTGCAGGCCGTTATTATCTACAAAAGCACAAAGGTTGTCCAAGTGATAGTGAGCGGCAAACATAGCGGCTTCCCACACTTGACCTTCTTCTAATTCACCATCACCGAGGATCGCATATACCCGGTAAGGAGCATTATCCAGTTTCCCAGCTAAGGCCATACCGCTGGCCATAGAAAGCCCCTGCCCCAAAGAACCAGTGGATACATCTACACCCAGCAGCTTTTTCATATCTGGGTGCCCCTGCAAGTGACTGCCCAGCTTCCGCAAGGTAAAAACATCTTCTTTTGGAAAAAACCCTTTTAACGCTAATGCGCTATAAAGAGCCGGTGCTGCATGTCCTTTGCAGAGCACGAAACGGTCTCTATCTGCCATTTTCGGCTCTTTGGGGTCAATATTCATTTCGTGAAAAAAGAGCGACGCCATAATATCCGTCGCCGAAAGAGAGCCGCCGGGATGGCCCGAGCCCGCCTCTGTCAGCATTTCGATAATCATTCGCCGCATTTCCAGGGCTTTTGCCGCAACTTCTGTAACTGTAAGGTTTTCTCGTTTACATTCCGCCATGATTACTATTTCCTCCCTTTATCCCTATTTCATTTTCGATACTTATGCTTTTTTATAGGCAAATCCCTCGCCCAGCACCTCCGCCGCATTGGCAACGATGATGAAGGCTTTGGGGTCTACCTGATAGATTTCCTTTTTCAAAAGAGAGATTTCACTCTGCGCCACCACACAGAGAAGCGCCTGTCTCTCTCTTCCCGTATATACGCCCGTACTGGGAAAAGCCGTCAGCCCCCGGTTTATCCCTTGTGGTAACGCGCGGCTTAACTCCTCATAACAATCAGAAATAATCAGTACCGCCTTAGAACGGCTAATGCCTTCTTGAATTAAATCCAATACATGAGAAGTAGCGTACGCCCCCACTAAACCATAAAGGGCCAGCTCTACATCAAAGACAAATCCAGCCAAAAGAATAATCACCCCGTCTACCACCAGCAAAATCATGCCGCTGCTATAACGGGAATATTTGTAAATGAGCATGGTGAGTAAATCCGAACCGCCAGTGGTACAGCCAGCTCGAAAGACCAGCCCCAAGCCGCCGCCTACCAGCACACCACCATAAATGGCCGCTAACAAGCCCTCCGTAATGAGTGCCCCCTCCGGCCAATAAAGAGCCTCCAAGTCCGTAAAGACCGATAAAAGCACTGTCCCCGCCAGAGACTTCACAATAGAACCAATCCCTAAAAAACGCCAACAGAGGAGAAATAACGGCACATTGAGGAGCATCATACCGACGCCCACCGGCAATTGATAGAGGTAATAGAGAATAGTCGCCAGACCGCTAACGCCGCCAGTAGAGATTTTATTGGGCACTAAAAAAACATGTAGCCCTAATGACATGATAAAACAGCCCACCGCCAAAAGCACACTATCTGTCAACCATTCCCGCTTCAATCTCATACCGCCCATAGACAAGATTTCCTCCCCTTCTGGTTTATATTATGTACACGATTTTGTCATCCTGAGCGTAAGCGAAGGATCTTAAAAGCTTCTTCGTCGTTTTACTCCTCAGAATGACAATAGCTGATAAAGTATGTCATTTTCACCAGAAGAGCCTTAATCTTTAGGACGGAACTGATAGAGATAGGCAGAGATAAAGGCGTCCAAGTCCCCATCCATCACCGGGTCAATATTGCCCGCTTCTACCCCTGTGCGATGGTCTTTTATCATGCGGTAAGGCTGAAACACATAGGAACGTATCTGACTACCCCAGCCAATTTCCTGTTGGTCGCCGCGGAGAGAGGAAAGCTCTGCCTCCTGCTCCTCGATTTTCTTTTCCAGGAGTTTCGCTTGCAGCATTTTCATGGCCTTTTCTCGGTTAGCATGCTGAGAACGCTCTTCCTGACACTGGGTAATAATCCCCGTGGGCAAGTGAGTAATCCGCACTGCCGAGTCTGTCTTATTGACATGCTGCCCGCCGGCACCTCCAGAGCGATAGGTGTCAACTTTCAATTCATCTGGAGAAATTTCGATTTCATTATCTTGCTCCACCTGAGGCATCACATCTACTGAGGCAAAGGAAGTATGCCGGCGACTATTGGCGTCAAAAGGAGAGATACGCACCAGGCGGTGCACCCCTTTTTCTCCTTTTAAATAACCATAGGCATTTTCCCCATCCACAGAGATGGTCACACTTTTAATGCCTGCTTCATCCCCCGCTAAATAATCCAGCACACTGACGCGATAGCCTTTGCGCTCACAATAACGAGTATACATGCGGTAGAGCATTTCTACCCAGTCCTGAGCCTCCACGCCGCCGGCACCTGCATGAAGCGACATGATGGCATTGTGGCTATCATAAGGCCCAGAAAGCAGCATTTCTAGCTGCAGCTGCTGATAGAGCCTTTCCAGTTCTTTGAGGTTCCCTTCGATTTCCCCGCAAAAAGACTGGTCATCTTCTGCCATAGCCAGCTCCCATAAATCAGCAGTCTCTTGTCCCAAGCCTGCCACTTGTAAGAAACCTGCTACCTTGTCTTTTAAACGGTTAGACTTTTGCAGCACCACTTGGGCTGCTTCTTTATCCTGCCAAAAGTCTGGCTCATTTATTTTTGTCTCCAGGGCGTCTATCTCTTGCCGTTTGCCGTCGATGTCAAAGAGACACCTGCAATTCTTTGATTTTTTCCTGCCACTGCCCTATTTCACTTTTGAAATCTTCTAACAAAATCTGTCACCCCTATTTATCTTGTCCGCAACATTTTTTATACTTCTTGCCGCTGCCGCAAGGACATGGGTCGTTTCTGCCCACAACTTGGTCGCTTTTTACGATTGGTTTTTTCTGGGTCGGTTCTTCAGAGCCGCCAGAAGCCTGGGTTACCACCACTGCCCGTTCCTTGGGCGCTTCTTCCACTTCTACTCGGAATAAAAATTCCACTACTTCTTTTTGGATATCATCAATCATTTGTTGGAACATATCATAGGCTTCAAATTTATATTCCATCAGCGGGTCTTTCTGCCCATAACCACGAAGACCAATCCCTGTCCGCAGCTGGTCCATAGCGTCCAAGTGGTCCATCCACTTGGTATCTACCACCCGCAGGATAATGCGCCGTTCCAGCTCCCGCATGGTTTCGCTGGAAAGTCGTTCTTCTTTTGCAGCATAGAACGCATGAGCACGCGTTTTAAAGAGGTCGATTACTTCTTCTGCAGAGAGAGTTACCAGTTCCTCTGCCTCTGGCATATTTTCCGGCAGGAAGACGCGACAATCCTGGAGCATTTGCGGTAAATCCCATTCTTCCGGGTATTTGCTAACGCCGGAATAGTTACCGACGGTTTTCTCTACCACATCATCTATCATACCGGAAACCCGCTCTGCCAAGTCTTCCCCTGCCAACACTTCATGTCGCTGTCCATAGATGATTTCCCGTTGCTGGTTCATCACATCGTCATAAGAAAGGACATTTTTCCGGATTTCAAAGTTTCTGCCTTCTACTCGTTTCTGGGCTGTTTCGATAGACTTAGAAACCAACTTAGAGTCGATGGGTGTGGTATCGTCCATGCCCATTTTATCCAGCATGCCTTTGAAGCTGTCAGAGCCAAAAAGCCGCATCAAATCGTCTTCCATAGAAATGTAGAAACGGCTGGAACCAGGGTCACCTTGTCGCCCTGCACGACCTCGCAGCTGGTTGTCAATGCGTCTGCTTTCATGGCGTTCCGTACCGATGATAGCAAGCCCTCCCAGTTCCGCTACTTTCTTACTGTCTTCTTTGGTTTTTTCTTTATAAGCATTGATAAGTGCTTGTTCTTCCTCTAGGGTATATTCTTCCTTTTTGTCCAGCTCCATACGAGCTAAAAATTCTGCATTGCCCCCCAACACGATGTCAGTACCACGACCAGCCATATTGGTAGCAATGGTTACCATACCAGGACGCCCCGCTTGAGATACGATTTCTGCTTCTTTTGCGTGGTATTTGGCATTTAATACTTGGTGAGGTACACCGCGCTTTTTCAGCATATCGCTGAGCATTTCTGATTTTTCGATGGAAACAGTACCAACAAGAACAGGTTGACCTGTGGCGTGCCGCTCGATGATTTCTTCCACCACCGCTTGGAATTTCCCCGGCACTGTACGATAAATAAGATCCGGATAGTCTTTCCGCTGCATAGGCAGATTGGTCGGGATAACCACTACATCCAGACCATAAATATTACGGAATTCATCTTCTTCCGTAGCAGCAGTCCCTGTCATACCAGAGAGTTTTTTATACATACGGAAATAGTTTTGGAAGGTAATGGTAGCCAGAGTTTGTGTTTCATTTTCTACCTTTACCCCTTCTTTTGCTTCGATGGCCTGGTGCAAGCCTTCACTATAGCGGCGGCCAAACATCAAGCGACCGGTAAATTCATCGACAATAATAACTTGTCCGTCTTGTACCACATAATCCCGGTCCCGTTTGAAAAGAGCATAAGCTTTGAGGGCTTGGTTTACATGATGAGAATATTCCGTATTGGCGTCGTCATAGAGGTTTTCCAGACCCAGCATGCTTTCCATCTTGCTGATACCTTCTGCGGTAAGAGTAGCCGCGTGCATCTTTTCATCGACTGTATAATCCTCTTCCGGTTTCAGGCGAGAAACAGCCCGGCTAATACTCAAATACATTTCTGTTGGTTTTGCCGCCACCCCAGAAATAATTAACGGCGTTCTTGCTTCATCAATTAAAATGCTATCCACTTCATCGACGATAGCATAATTTAATGGCCGCTGTACCATCTGCACTGGATGGACAGCCATATTATCCCGTAAATAGTCAAAACCAAATTCATTATTGGTACCATAGGTAATATCTGCCTCATATGCCAACTTTCGATTAGGCGCCATCATATCATGGTAAATCTGCCCTACAGTAAGGCCCAGGAAGTTATATAGCCGGCCCATCCATTTCCCATCACGGCCAGAAAGATATTCATTGACTGTCACTACATGGACGCCTTTTCCCGTTAAGGCATTGAGATAAACAGGCGCTGTTGCTACCAGCGTTTTCCCTTCCCCAGTTTTCATTTCAGCGATACGCCCATCATGGAGCGCCATACCGCCAATGAGCTGCACATCAAAGTGGCGCATCCCTAGCACCCGACGGGAAGCTTCCCGCACCACCGCAAAAGCTTCCGGCAGAATATCGTTTAAGGTCTCACCATGGGCAAGCCGTTCTTTGAATTCTCCTGTCTTTGCAGACAAGGCACTGTCGTCTAAGGCCTGCATACTTGGTTCGAAGCTATTGATTTTATCTACGATTTTTTGATAACGTTTAATATCTTTGGCATTGGCATCCATCAAACTATGAAATGGATTAAACATAAAAGAACCCCCTCTATTCCAAGTTCTGTATTTCTATTTTAATTCTCACTTTTACACATAATTTTCCTATATTAATTTATTTTATCATGGCACGCCTACTCCTGCAAGGAAAACCTAGACAATGCCACTTAATACGAGGGCAATGTTCTGCACCTTCGACAGTAATGTAGGTGACGGAAGTAGAAAGTAATTCTCTCATAGAGAGTGGCATATGCCTGTTATGCTGAGGAGCGAAGCAACAAAGCATCTTAGACGATGTTACGACGAGAACAATACCGACTACTTCCGGCAATTATAAGATGTATAAGTTATTTTTAGCATACCCGTTTACTCTTAAATTATAAAAGACGCTGCGTCATGCAAAACATAACACAGCGTCTTGAAATAAATCTGAAACAAAAAAATTAAATTTCTGGTTCCAAAAGACCGTATTTACCGTCTCTTCTTTTGTATACTACATTGATTTTACCAGTTTCTTCATTAGCAAAAGCAAAGAAAGCATGGCCAATCAAGTTCATCTGCATGATGGCTTCATCTACAGAAATAGGCTTCATCGGGAATTTTTTAGTTCTTACAGGGGTTTCTTCTTCTTCGATTGGTACAATATCATCCAGAGATGGTTTTACTACTGCCCGATTTTTTTTCGCCAACTTGGTTTTATACTTTCTCACTTGCCGTTCCAATTTTTCTACCACCAAGTCGATAGAAGCATACATGCTGTCTGTTTCTTCTTCGCACCGGAGCACAATCCCCTTCAAAGGCACAGTTAGTTCCACACGGTCGCTGCCCTTAGTAGAAGATAGGGTAACCACCGCTTCGTTCATATCTTCCAGCATTCTTTCGAATTTTGCCAGTCTTTTTTCCACATATTCACGGAGTGCCGGGGTAACCTCAATATTCCGTCCTTTTACTGTTACTGTCATTGTCATAATCACGCACACCCTTTCTGTCAATATCTTATTTTGCGATAACACAATATAAAATTTTCTTTTAATTTCGTTTTCTTATTTTCTACTATAAGAATTACACATTGATTAGGGAAATCCTGCCAAAACAAAAAAAGAAAAAGGAACCGATGACAGATTGGTTCCTTTTATGGTTCTGCGTTATCTAAAAATTTCTTTTATACAAATTTCTTTCACATAAAAATCATATAAAAAAATTTAGGATAATTTCACAACATTAGCAGCTTGTAAGCCCCGTGGTCCTTCTACTACATCAAATTCTACTTCTTGCCCTTCTTCCAAATTTTTGAAGCCTTCTCCGGTAATAGCAGAGAAGTGAACGAATACATCTTGTTCTCCTTCACCAGATAAGAAGCCGAAGCCTTTTTCAGAGTTAAACCATTTTACAGTACCTTTCATAGCACCCTCCAAATTTCACATAAAATTCTTTATCAAACAGAAAACACTGCAAAACACACTGTTTCCATTCGGTAGGGACTATTATAACACGAGATGTTTTCCATTGCAAACAATTCAGAATTTTTGTCAAAAAGATTGAAAAATCGCCATTTTTTGTATGCTTACTTTATACTGTCATCATACTGTCATCCTGAGAAGCATAAGCTTCGAAGGATCTTTTCCAATAACAAAGTTTTTAAATCCTTCACATTCGTTCAGGATGACCAATCGCAACAAGAAAGCATATATTTTAAATTTTTTCTTTGTCATAAAGGCGATTTATGATATAATGTATAAAATCATTATAAAAATTAGAGGAGGCTATCCATATGAAAGCTGTCATTACCGTTTTAGGGAAGGATACTACTGGTATTATTTACCGCATCAGTGAGATTTTATTTAAAACCAACAACAATATTTTAGACTTAAGCCAAACCATCATGGAAGATATGTTTACCATGATTATGCTGGTAGACATCTCAAAATCCTCTAATAGCATCGACGAATTAAACCAACAATTCAAAGCTTTAGGCGAAGAATTAAATCTTTCCATTCGCATTCAACACGAAGACATCTTCTCCTCCATGCACAGGATTTAACCACTATTTTTGTTTTTAAGGAGTATTTTTTTATGATTAATACTTATGATATTTTAGAAACCATTAAGATGATCCAAGAAGAACACTTGGATATTCGTACCATCACCATGGGCATTTCCCTCCGGGATTGCTGCCATAGTGATATTAAAATCTCCACCCAAAAGGTCTATGATAAAATCACCAAACGAGCAGAAAAACTTGTCTCCACCGGTGAAGAAATCGAACGAAAATACGGCATTCCCATTATCAATAAACGGATTTCCGTTACCCCTATTGCCCTAGTCGCTGAAAGTTGCGACAGCAAAGACTATGTGCAATACGCCTATGCCCTGCAAAAGGCAGCAGAAGCTACCGGCGTCAACTTCATCGGTGGTTACTCTGCACTGGTACATAAAGGCTATACCGAAGGGGACCGTGCCCTCATTGCCTCTATCCCAGAAGCCCTAGCAAACACCAACAATGTATGCTCCAGCGTCAATGTAGCAACCACCAAAGCCGGTATCAATATGGACGCTGTAGCAGAAATGGGCCGTATTATTAAGCAAGCAGCAGAACTGACAAAAGACCGCGACTCCATCGGCTGTGCAAAATTAGTTGTCTTTGCCAATGTACCAGAAGACAATCCATTTATGGCCGGCGCTTTCCACGGTGTGGGTGAACCGGAATGCGTCATTAATGTAGGGGTTTCCGGCCCTGGCGTTGTCCGGGCAGCCCTTGCTAAAGCAGGCGATTGCGACTTCTCTCAAGTAGCAGATACCATCAAAAAGACAGCATTCAAAATCACCCGTATGGGCCAATTAGTAGCTTGTGAAGCGTCCGAAGCATTAGGCGTACCTTTTGGCATTGTAGACTTATCCTTAGCGCCAACTCCTGCCATCGGCGACTCTGTTGCCCACATCTTAGAGGAAATGGGCTTAGAAAAATGCGGTACCCACGGTACGACAGCAGCCCTCGCCCTCCTCAATGATGCCGTGAAAAAAGGCGGCGTGATGGCCTCTTCCCATGTAGGCGGTCTTTCTGGCGCATTTATCCCTGTCAGTGAAGACGCTGGCATGATAGATGCTGTGAAATGCGGTGCACTTTCTCTAGAAAAACTGGAAGCCATGACAGCCGTATGCTCCGTAGGCTTAGATATGATTGTAGTACCAGGCGACACTACTGCAGAGACTCTCTCTGCCATCATTGCCGACGAAATCGCCATTGGTGTGATTAACACGAAAACCACCGCAGTAAGAGTCATCCCTGCTATCGGTAAGAAAATCGGTGAAGAATTATCCTTTGGCGGTCTCTTGGGCAGCGGCCCGGTTATGCCTGTCAGCAACTTCTCCAGCGAACGGTTTGTAAAACGAGGCGGCAGAATTCCTGCCCCAATGCATAGCCTCAAAAATTAACGATATATTGTCATTTTATGCATTAGAGAAAAAATTAAAAAGCAACTGGAAATTAAGAATTTTTTTAAAAATCTTAAAACTTCCGGTTGCTTTTTTGTGATTGAACGCTTATAATGATGGAAGACCTACTGTTTTATGCCCTGACGATAACCCTTCCTTCTCGGATTTTGGTTCATCATCCCCGGTTGTAAACATTAGGAAAATCCAGAAGGAGGTATTTTATCATGGCTTTTGAAGACAGAACATTAACCTGTAAAGAATGCGGCGCTGAATTCGTTTTCTCCGCATCCGAACAAGAATTTTACGCTGAAAAGGGGTTCCAAAACGACCCTGCTCGTTGCCCTTCCTGCCGTGCTGCACGGAAACAACAACGGAACGGCGCAAGAGAAATGTTTGAAGTAGTTTGTGCTGAATGCGGTTGCACCACACAAGTTCCTTTCAAACCAGTTAACGATCGTCCTGTATATTGCAGAGACTGCTACCAAAACCAACAAAGATAGTCTTTGTTTTAGGTAGCACACAACTCTTCAATTTAAGAGATTATCAAACCAAAAACACATCAGCTTTTGCTGATGTGTTTTTTTATGCCCCCTGTTCCATTTAAACATAAGAAACCACCTCTCACGCAAATTCTTTGCAAAGAGGTAGTTTTTTATTTCTATCTACTTTTATCTAGTGGATTATAATACAATGTTTTTGACAGTTTCTGCCATTTCGGTGTTATCAATGTTGGTGTTATGGCGAACTGCTTTTTCCGTTAAGCCTCGAAGCCCTGCGGGGATTTCCCAGCCAGTTTCAGCAGATAGTTTGGCAAGGCAAGCAATGGAGTCTGTTTCCCCTTCTCCGCTAATAGCCCCATAAACCACTTCCGCAAATTTAAATGGGCTAGCAGTAGAAGCAATAACCATAGGCATGGTTTCTCCGGAAGCCTTTTGATAATCTCCGCATACTTTCACCCCGACAGCAGTGTGAGGGTCTAAGACGTAGTGTTCTTTTATCCAAGTATCGGCAATGACTGTATTGATTTCTCCTTGGGTGGCAAAGCCCCCTACTAAGATTTTTTGCCAGTTTGCTTTGGTCGCGTCATCTACTGTAAATACCCCTTCTGTAGCCAATGCCTGGAACCAATCTCTAATCTGCCCAGCATCGCGGCCACACATTTCATATAAGAACCGTTCAAAGTTACTGGATACGAGAATATCCATGGAAGGACTGGTAGTTTTATAAAATTCCCGCCGTTTATCGTAAGTGCCGCTATTAATCACATCAGTGAGCACTTTATTTTCGTTAGAGGCACAAACAAACTTCCCAACTGGCAGCCCCATACGCATGCCATAGTAAGCAGCTAAGATATTACCGAAGTTCCCAGTAGGTACCACCACACCCATGGGTTCCCCCGCCTTGAGCGCACCTTGCTTCAACAGCTGGCAATAACTCCAGAAATAATAAACGATTTGGGGCATTAAGCGGCCCCAGTTGATGGAGTTAGCAGAGGAGAATTTTTTATTGGCTTTTTTCAATGCATCATTCATTGCACCATCAGAGAAGATTTCTTTAACGCCCTTCTGACAATGGTCAAAGTTACCGTCTACCCCTACCACATAGGTGTTATTTCCTTCAGTAGTCAGCATTTGCAGCTTTTGCACTTCGCTAACGCCTGTCTGTGGGTAAAAGACAATGATTTTAATGCCATCTACATTTTTAAAGCCTTCTAAAGCAGCTTTCCCTGTATCCCCAGAGGTAGCAGTAAGAATAATCACTTCTTCCCCATGGTTGGTTTTAGCCACCGCCTTTTGCATCAAGTGAGGCAGAGCCTGGAGAGCCATATCCTTAAAGGCAGCTGTGGGTCCATGCCAAAGTTCTAACAAATATTTCTCATTAGAAAGCCCTACCAAAGGCGCAATTTCTGCAGCAGCAAAATTGCTACCATAGGCATTTTTCACAATTTCTTTGATTTCATCAGCAGAATAATCAGACAAGTACAGCGCAAATATTTTTTCAGCTAATGCTTGATAAGAAAGATTAGCAGTTTCCGCCCAATCCATCTGCCATTGGGGGAATGTTTCCGGCACATACAAGCCGCCATCCGGCGCTAAACCTCGGCTAATGGCTTCCGCTGCGCTTACCGCCGGCGCCTCTCCTCTGGTACTAAAAAATTGCATTGTTTCCAGCCTCCCATGTATTTTCATACTTAATTGATTTATTTTACCACTAAACCAAGAGATATGCAACGCCTAGCTTTGCGACCGCTCCTTTTGAAAAAAATTCACGCCCCACACTCCAAAGAGAATAACAATGGCCCCCACCCATTGATACCATTGCAATGACTCATGCAAAAAAACCACACCGGCAAAAATGGAAATGATGGTACTAGCATTATCAAAAATGGCATAACGATAAGCTGGGATTTTCATTAAAGCTAAGTTCGTGCAGAAAAAAGCAACCATAGAAGCAGCCACCGCTAAGAATAACAATGGCAGCAAAAAGTCTGGATTGGCAAGGGGCGTAAAGTAAGACTGTATCGCCCCCTGTCGACAAGCTTCTGCTACCGCCCAGACATTAAAGACGACCGCACCCGTGAGCGACATGACAAAGGTAATCTCCCAAGGGGTAAAATGGGCAGACTGTTTGCGGCTGCCCACTGTAAAACAGCTAGCAGAAAGAATAGCCAAGAAGAAAAATATCTTGCTAGCCAGATGAGCGTCCCATACTACTCCATCCATAATCACGATGAAGATAGCTCCGCAAACCGAACAAGCCAAGAAGCAGCCTTGCCGCAAAGATAAAGTCTCATGGAGCAAAAGCCCACTAAAGATAGCCGTAGTCACCGGGATGAGCGCCACAAAAAGCCCCGCCTCTGAGCTGGTCCCATAAAAAAGCCCGTATGCCTCAAAGGTAAAATAAGCCACCGGCTGAAAGAGGGAAAGACGCACCAAAGCGCCCCAGCGTTTCCCCTTTAAGTGGACAGGGATGATGCCAAACCCTGCCAGGATGCAAAATATTACTGCCGAACACAAAAATCGCAGCGCTACCAGATGCACCGGAGACACAAAGGCAAGGGCCACTTTGCTAAACATAAAGGTAAGCCCAAAAATAGCCGTCGCTACAAAAGCAGCGAAATAGCCAATCCATTTTTCTGACATAAAAAAACACCTAACCCCGCAAACAACTTACAAAAAAGCGTATAAAGAAAAGAGGCCTAAGCCTCTCTTTTTTTATAAAAAGAACTGAGCAAACCGATAAGCCGGGTTCTGTCTTGAGTGAACATCTATCTACGGACATAGTTGCCTATGCCCTTTAGCGACCTTACCCGGAGAAAAAGCGGGCCACTCTAAATTCTCCCTATTAGGTCTTGCTCCAGGTGGGGTTTACCTAGCCAGCCAGTTACCTAGCTGCTGGTGCGCTCTTACCGCACCGTTCCATCCTTGCCGGGCAGGTTTCCCTGCCTTAGGCGGTCTGCATTTCTGTGGCACTATCCTTAAGGTTGCCCTCACCGGCCGTTAGCCGGCACCCTGCCCTATGGAGCCCGGACTTTCCTCAGACAACAGCTTGCGCTCATTGCCTGCGTTCACTTAGCTTACTCAGTTACTTTCCTATTCTATCATTTTTCCCAGCGTTGGTAAACCGTTTTTTCATCTATTATCTGACAAGCCAACCGCTTTTTTCCTGCTTACTACAGGATACAGTTAGCTCCGGGAAATGCTCTTGTAAATAGCGAGCTATCACCGGCACAACGACTCTTTCCGTGTGAAAATGGCCCGCGTCTATCAGGCCAATACCCAGCTGCTGGGCTATGAACGCCTGATGATGTTTGCCCTCTGCAGAGATGAGGCAATCTGCCCCTGCTTCCTTGGCCGCCACCAATAAATCCATACCGCTGCCACCGCATACTGCTACCGACCGGATTTCTTTTTCTGTAGGTACCACCTTTAAATAATCCAGGCCTAATTTTTCTTTTACCAACAATTCTAACTGGGCAAAAGACATCCTGCTAGGCAGCGTACCGATGCGTCCCAGGCCATCCATATCACCCTCCGCTGCAAGAGGTACCACGCCCTTTATCCCTAACACCTCAGCAAGCGTATGATTAACGCCGCCTGCTGCCATATCCAAATTGGTATGGGCAGCAAAATGAGTAATACCCCCTTGCAGCAACGCTGCAACAACAGCTTGCGGATAGTCATCCAGAGAAAGATTTTGCAAGCCGCCAAAAATCAACGGATGATGTGTAATAATCATCTCTGCTCCAAAACTTACCGCCTCCTCCACCACCGCCCTAGTTACATCTAATGCTACTAAAATACGAGTAACCGTTTGATTTTTACTCCCCACCTGCAAACCACTGTTATCCCAGCTGCAGGCAAGGCTGCTGGGGCACCATTGCTCCATTTTTTCCATGACATCTCTCACCGTTACAGACATGCAATCACCTCATCTATCCTTAGGATTAACCCTTTTACCTGCTTGATTTTTTCTATAGCCAGCGGCGTCGGCGGCTGTTCCTGCTCCAGTCGCGCCAGCAACCGCTGGGCGTCTTCCCGCCGCGTAGAGAGATATCCCCGAAGCAACGGCGGTTTCTTCTCCAGTAAGATTGGGCCAAATAACGCCCCTTCCTCCGTCAGCGTCATTTCCCCCTGCTCCGCAGAGAGCACCTCATAATAGCGCCCCTCATCCAGCACAATATCCTCCGCAATGATGCGCCAACCATGTACCGCCAGCCACTGCCGCACCTGAGGAATGCTCCGCTGAGGCTGCAAAATCAGTTGATGGGCCCCAGCCACCACCTGAGGCGACCGTCCTAAAATCTCTATCATGGTCATGCCACCCATGCCAGAAAGAACAATGGTATCCACCTCACCAGGACACGCCACCGTCAGGCCATCCCCCAGCCGTACAGAAATCTGCTCTTCTAATCCAAAAGACTGGACCTGGCTTTTTAATGCAGCAATGGGCATTTTAATGCGGTCCGAAGCGATGACAAAGGGAGAAACCCCATGCTCTACCAGGAAAAGAGGCAACCTGCCATGGTCTGTGCCGATATCCGCCACCCGAGCACCTGCCGGTATCATCTGTGCTATGGCGCCTAAACGAGGAGAAAGTTTTACATCCATCCTTGCGTACCTACTATCATTTTTTGTTTTTAGTATACCATTTTCTAGGCAAAAGAAAAATAGCCTATTCTCTAGGCTATTTCTTTTTTACTCATCTTTTCTAACGGCTAAGTTTTCCCACAGCTGCTCATTTTTCCGCATACCACTTTTCATCCCTGCCAAGCCATCTACTAAAATACGGCTTTCCTCGCAAGAGCAATCAGCAAAAATCTCCTGGGCTTCCTTATGATAAACAGGAACTACAGAAATTAAATTATCGCATAACAAATCATCAACAGAGACAGAAAGTGCGTTCGCAATAGAGGCCAAAGTTTCCAGGCTCATACCCTTACTACCCCGTTCGATACTATTTATAAAGTTTGTAGATACATACACTTTACTGGCAAGCACTTCTTGTGTTATTTTCGCCTTTTTTCGTGCTTTTTTGATGCGTAATCCGATAGCGACATAATCTATAATCATATACATCCCCCTTATTAAAAAAGAATTATATGATTACATTATAAATTTTTCTAGAATTTATTATAATTCACTATAAGCACGATAAATGCTTATAGTGTAAACACAAAAAGATTATTCTCTTCACCTAGTAACGCCACCAAGTAACACCATCTGTCATCCTGAGGAACGAAGTGACGAAGGATCTTTTAGTATATGGGGAAGGCAATCTGTTTGCCGCGGGGAGCACTGGGGAGTGACGAGGCTGCCAGGCAAAGGCAACCAGATTGCGATTTTGGTTCTTTTCTTAAAAGAACAAGCAAAGCGAGCCCAAGGTAAATAATTCGTACTTGCCCAACTGTCAAAGGCAATTTGTAATTTTTTATAATGCACATACTACTTTTTACAGAAGGACAATTGCTACAATCTTCTCTGGGTAAATCTTTAACTTCTTTTTGAAAAAGAAGCAAAACTGCCGCCTGGTTGACCTAGTAACAGCCTCGCCACTACTTGCCGTTCCCCGCGTCAAACAGGCGGCGGCTCCCCGAGAAAGTATTTAAAGATCCTTCGGGGCAAAGCCCCTCAGGATGACAATCAGAAGTACATACTACCTCTCTATGTCATCCTGAGCAAAGCGTAAGCGGAGTCGAAGAATCCAAAAGAGACCACACATTGTGGTCTCTTTTTAGTTGGAATTTTCACTTAGCGCAAAAGCCTCTAATAGTTTATTAATAATATCAACTGTAATATCAAGTTGTTTCGGTGTCAAATGTTCCATTCTTTCTACCAAAAAACTAATATCATTTTCTGGTCGTTGCCCAAATAAAATTCGGTCACTTGGTATAGAAAGAACATTACAAATCCGTTTCAATGTTTCTAAAGAAATTCCAACATTACCACACTCAATTGCCGAAATATTTTTTGTTCCTAACTGTACCATTTCTGCAAACTTTGCTTGCGTTAGTTTTGCATCTTCTCTTACTTCTTTGATAGCTTTACCTATTTGTATATTTATTTCTTTTCTTTCTTTTTGCATATTACCACCTACCACCATTAGTTTATGTAATGGTAGTATTCCCATAAACATGTTATTGATATGACAAAATATCCCATTATAAAAAGGGGGTTTATTTACGATGCATTGCAGTTGCTATAAATAATTTATTAAACACATCTGAAACTGTTGCAAATTCCTCCGGAGACAATAGAGAAAATCGCTCAGACAACAAGTCAACATTATTAGTATACCTATCTCCAAATAAAATTCTGTCGCTAGAAACATTTAATTTTTCACAAATATGCTTTAGTGTCGAGAGAGAAATACCAACCCTACCGCGTTCTACAGAGGACACATTTTTCGTGCTCATTGATATTAACTCTGCAAATTGTTCCTGGGTCAAGCCAGCTGCTTCTCTCAAATCTTTTATTGCTTTTCCAACTTGGATATTAATTACTTTTCTGTTTTTCATAACAACACCACCTATTACTATTAGTTTAAGTAACGGTGATATTGACATAAACATGTTATTAGATATACAATAAATAATGTTATCAAATAGATATCGCCTGTTAAACATTAAAATGCTAGATAAAATAAGAAAAATGCAAAAAAATTTATCCTTTATTGTTTATAGGCATAAATATTGAAAATTTTTAAGGAGTTGAAAACATATGCCCACTATGCTTGCCCATATGAAACTGAGCAATACCGCAAAGGAGTGTATTGACCACCTCAAAGAATTAATCATGGAAGAAAACCGTGAAGAAAATGCCCACCTGGGCTCTTACGACCTTTATGAAACATATTGCAGTCAGATAGTGAAGGCCCTTTTTGATGGAATGGGCAAAGCCCTTTGGCAAAGTTACCAGAACATGCGCACGGAAGAAGCCGACTTCTTCGACCCTTACGAGGCTTATCTTGCCGGCAGAGAGGCCAAGCTGGATGGCGAGATGAATACGGATATTGCTTATAAATTCTATCTGGAGAAAATCAAAAGCAGCGAACGATACGGCAAATTAAAAAAAGGGCAGGAAGTCATATTCAAAGATTTACAGCAA
>JAAVYR010000012.1 GCA_022791255.1 Peptococcaceae bacterium
GGGCAATGAATGAGAGGGCTGGCGATGTTGGCAATGTCTTTGACTCAATGGATAGAATTTTAGAAACAAACGATGTAAAAGATACCTATGCTAGTTCACCAAAATATGGATATTTTGATAAAGGTACCAAGAATTGTCTAAAGACTATTGATGGTATGGAAATCCTTTTTTCTATGGGTAGTGCCATGGAAGAAGATATTAACAATGGCGTCATTTCCTCCAGCGATATGATTACCGATGTGGTGGTAGAAGGTATAAAAACCAAAACCTCTCAAGTAGGGACAGGGGTGGTTGTTGAATTAGTCTTAAAAGTTGCTTTTAACTCCGCAGGTGGTTGGGCATATACTGTAACAGCAGTCATTTTAAATGTGTTTTTGGGTAAAGTATTAGATGAACTTTTAGATAAAGTGGCTGAGGAAATTAAGGAATATATTAAGACGGATTTGATGGATGACGCTATGCATTTTGATGAATGGCAGCAGACTTTTCACGAACGGGATTTAGAAGCTGGTATCAGAATGGACTAAAATACAATAGGTGGAGGTAAAGAGAAAGGGTGTGGTAACGGTGCTTAATGATAGAGAATGGTTGGACGAAGACTTTGAAATGATGAAGAAAATTCCATCAGAGAAAGAACGGCTTGTTTCCTTTTGGAAGCGACGCAGTAATCCCACCTTTTTTCAAGCATTGCCAATTATCATAGGAGGAATACCTGGTATTCTTTTTTGGGGGGGGCGAAACGGCAGAAAACCCATTATTGATTTAGGCATTGAGGGGAGAGTTGTAAGTCTCATCTTCCTTTTGCTGATGATTGGACTGGTGTATTTCTTAACTCGAAAACAAAAAGGCCATGTGGACATTTATCCAGAAATGCTGGTTTTTTATGACTATGACCACTACACCAAAGAAGCTCGCCCCAGTCACTTTTATTACTGGACGGATATCGTGCAATACCACTGGGAAAAGCCTTATCTCTGGATTGGGTCTAAAGATAGCGAGCCTGTTCCTGCTTGGATTGGGATGTGCGAACTTCGTCCCTATCTGGAGCAATATGCGCCCCACGCCGAAGTTGTCCGCTTTAATATGAAACGCTACTTTGAAGAAAGACGGAAGTAGGGTATTTGTGAAAGTTTCTTCGTCACTTTGTTCCTCAGAATGACAATACGAGGTGCTAGTCAGTTCTTTTGTCATTCTGAGTTCAGCGAAAAATCTTTTGCTATGCATTTCAATGAATGGTATCAAGCCTTTCATGTAAGAGATATGGAAGCCGGTTTCCGTATGGACTAACTAGATGTTGTTTTTGCTAGATGCATTTATCTTTCGTAAGGCCAAAGGATATATTGATATTTATTCAGAGATGTTTGTATTCTATGAGTATGATTAAGAAATAACTAAATGAGGGATTATTGGAACAAATATCCCGGAGAATAAAAAAGGACCTGTCTAAGTTAATAGACAAGTCCTTTTTTATGTGGTGACGCGTATGGGATTCGAACCCATGGATGCCAGCGTGAAAGGCTGGTGAGTTAAGCCACTTCTCCAACGCGCCATATGGTAGCGGTGAGTGGATTTGAACCACTGACACCCCGGGTATGAACCGAGTGCTCTGACCACTGAGCTACACCGCCATGTTTTGCATGCCATATTATTATGCCTTACACATTCAGAAATGTCAATAGCAAAAAATAAATTTCCTGACAAGCAGGAAATTTATTTTATTTATAGAGCATCATCTTGCCGCCGATGGCAAGAATGGCAATGCCTAATAGCCGCCACCAATGAAAGGGCACTCGTTCCATGCCAAAAAGGCCAAACATATCAATGAGAAAGGCCATGCCTACTTGGCCAATAATAATAGCAGTGGTGGAATTTGCAGCGCCGATAGAAGGGATAGACCACATAACCCCATAGATAATCAGCACATTTAAGACGCCGCCTAAATAGCTATACCAGGGCGCTTCGCCCATTTTGCTTAGGTCTCCCTTGCCTAGCCCTAAGAGAAATAGACAAATTATCACGACTAATAATGCAATCACATGCATGATAAAAGAACCTTCCAGCACGCCGACTACTTTGCCCAGCGCTCCATTGATAGTGCCTTGCACTGCCATGAGGACACCTGCTGCTGCAGCCACTCCTAGAAAAAATGGAAAACTCATAAGTCACCTCAAACTGTTGTTTACCGTTATTTTAGGTTTATGGTTACCAGGAAGAGCTTTTTTATGCAAAATCAGGTAGTAAAACAGAAGAATATTTATTGAGAGGTAATTAAAATTTTTCTATAGCAGGGAAGCAGGAAATTGTCGGAAACAGGCAGAATGTTTACAGGATAATAGGGAATGGGGAGAATTTGACGAAAAAGGATAGGTGCTACAAATGGTAGGCATGGTAGGCAGCGATTGGTTTTGGATAGGTTGCATAGTCATTTCCTTATTTATTGGTTGGCAATTAGGCGTATTTCGAGTCCTCACTCGTTTAGGGGCGCCGGTGATTGCTTTCATTGCGGCAAGACGGTTTTCTGCCTTTGGTGGCGTGCTATTAGACCAGCAATTTGGCATTTCAGAGAAGCTAGCAGAGAATGATACTATTTCTTTTTTGCAGCAGGTGCTTAGCAGTTTTTATGAGACGCCGCCCAGCGTTAGCTTGTGGCTGGTGCAGACATTAGCCTTTTTTCTGATTTTCTTTTTATTATGGAAAGGCATTAAGCTCCTGGCTGTTGTTTGGGACAGGTCCTTTGGGGCTACGGTGTTGGGTACCCTTGACCGGACACTGGGCGCGATAATTGGCTTTTTTATTTTTGCGCTGGTTGCGGTGTTTTTCTACCTTCATCTTTTGCCGGCCTTCTTGGATAATTCTGATTGGCAAGGATGGGTGTGGTTGTGGCAGCAGACTCAATACTCTCTTTGGGTATGGCCCGCCTTGGAGACATTAGCGTCGGGGTTAATCCAAACAGCCCAGGAAACTTATTCCCAGTGGGCCCTGACGAAATAAAAAGTTGTTCTATCTGTGTGCCAAGCGGGAGTTGGCAGAAAAAGATCCTTCGCTTTTGCTCAGGATAATAATAGGTGGTAAGTAGTAACAGAGATAAAATTATGTAAGAAATGGCAGGTGGAGAAATGCAGGTCGTGGCATGGTTTCAGTCTATTCCTTCTCCTTGGGGGATGGCAGTATTATTTGGCGGCGCATTGTTGTTATTGCTATTGGTTATTTGCCTTCTCGGAAAATCTATTTTTTCTAGTGGTGAGAAGAAGGAACAGCCGAAGCAATGGGAACAAATGGACCGGGAAGAATTTTTAGCCTTTTTAGGAGAAGAAACCATTGCTGGGGTGTTTGTTTGCGCTGCGGAAATCATTGGCGGTGATGATGTAGAGAAAAAAGATACCGTTTGTGCTTATTTGAAAGAGAAGCGGCTGATGAAAGAATACTTGCTGCGACTGGGAACAGATGGCTATCCTGCTGCATATGCTGTCGTCTTATGGCCATACTTAAAAGAGGACGCTTATTATGGCCTGCTTTTAGAAAAGTTCCGCTTAAAATGTTCTCTTGATGAACAGTTAGCGGCAAAAGAATTTTTTGAGGCAGTGCAGGATACGGCGGCGCTTCCCTATTTATTGCAAGGGGTGGTGCAGCCAGAACGGTATGTGCTTTCTCGTATTTCTGAAGCGCTTATTCCCTTAGGCACCGTCGCAGGGAAGGCTTTGACCTCCCTGCTTTCCATGGTAAGTGCGCAAACGGCTTCTGGCATTTTGGCCATCTTGGAACAAATGCCGGGGCAATTTCCCATGGAGCCGGTTCTTGCTTGTATGGGCCATGAGGAGTGGACCATTCGCATGGCGGCTATCCATGTCCTGGCCGGGCAAAAAACTGCAGCTCCTCAGCTAGTGCAGGCATTGGATGATAAGCAATGGCAGGTGCGGGCGGCGGCAGTGAAAGCATTAGGCGAAATGTATTGTTACCCGGCAAAGGATAAAATCCGTGCCATGCTTGCCGATGAGAGCAAAGGCGTGCGGATAGCAGTGGAAAAAGCTATTCAAAAATTATCTTAAAATAAGCTAGGTGAGAACATGAAAACAATGTGGGAAAATATTGATTGGATGGCAATGGGTGAGCTTTGTTTAAAAGTTGTTTTGATTTTAATAGGGTGCCGTATTTTGGTGGCCATTGGTCGGCGTATGATTAATAAAGCCTTCCAGATTAAAAGCAGTCATTCGCGGTTTCAGCCAGATGAAGGACGGATAAAAACCTTAGACAAGCTAATGCAGAATATTTTGCGTTATACCATTTATTTTGTGGGCATTATGATGATTTTATCCCTCTTTGGGGTGAATACGGCTTCTCTCATTGCTTCTGCCGGGGTGTTGGGGCTAGCTGTCAGCTTTGGTGCACAAAACCTGGTAAAAGATGTGATTACAGGTTTCTTTGTGATTTTTGAAGATACTTATAAAGTAGGAGATTTTGTCCAAATCGGCAATGCTTCCGGTGTGGTGGAGGAGATTGGTCTTCGCTCCAGCAAAATTAGAAGCGACTCTGGAGAGCTTTATATCTTTCCCAATGGGCAAGTTTCTACAGTGGTGAATTACTCAAGGGGCTCTTTTCAGTCTATCATTTCAGTAGGTATTGCTTATGAAGAGGATGTGGAAAAAGCAATTTCGGTCTTGGCGGAAATGTGTGAAACGCTGAAACGGCATTTCCCAGAACAGATAAAAAATGCTCGAGTGTTGGGTGTGGGCAACTTAGGCGACTCCGATGTGTCTATCGATGTGGCAATTTATACACCTTATGCAGATAGGTTGTCTCTTCGCCGGGAAACCCGGAAACGGTGTAAGCTGGCGTTAGACGCGGCTGGCATCGAAATTCCTTACCAGAAACAGGTGCTTTATATCCAAACCCAAGAGGAGGAAGAATATGCCCGAACAGAAGGAAATTAAAATCGGTGATGTGTTGGAAATGAAAAAGCCTCACCCTTGTGGCAGTCTTCAGTGGGAAGTGTTGCGGGTCGGTATGGATTTTCGTCTCAAATGTTGTGGCTGTGGCCGGATGATATTGCTGCCTCGGGGTGATGTGATGAAACGAATGAAAAAGATTGTTTCCTCTATAACAGATGGTGCAGAAGAGAAACAGAAGTAAAAAGAAATTTGTGTTTACTGTATAATCAGTCTTGCAATCAGTGGTTTTTCATGGTAAAATAATGTGTCTTATGACAGGTCCCTGCCCCAGAGTGGGGCCGTTAGTCCAAAGGGAGGAGGTGAAGGATAGATGCGGAACTATGAAGTAATGTATATTTTGAAACCTGATTATGATGAAGAAAAATATGCAGCAATTATGGAAAAGTATACTGCAATTATCCAAAATAATGGTGGTGAGGTTTTAAAAGTTGAGCCTTGGGGTAAAAGACGGCTTGCTTATGAAATCGAAAAACTCCATGACGGATATTATGTATTAGTAAACTTCCGCAGTGGTACAGATGTGCCTGCTGAATTAGAAAGAAATTTCAGAATTTCTGATGAAGTAATCCGTTATTTAGTAGTGAAAAAAGAAGACTAAAAGCACATGAAGCATGCTTTGGCTTTTAGTGGAATAGCAAGAGGTGAATTCCTATGTATAACCGAGTCATTTTAATCGGTCGTCTGACTCGTGACCCTGAATTGCGTTATACTGCAAACGGTTCTGCAGTAGCCAGTTTTGCGTTAGCAGTAGACAGAACTTTCCGCAGTGCCAGTGGTGAACGGGAAACTGATTTTATCAATATTGTTGCTTGGCGAGGCTTAGGCGAACGCTGCTCTGAGTACTTATCTAAGGGGAAATTGGCTGCTGTGGAAGGTCGACTGCAAATCCGCAGCTATGAAGGTCAAGATGGTCAGAAACGGACAGTAGCAGAAGTAGTTGCTGATGATGTTCGCTTCTTATCTCCGAAAGATGGTGCTAGTGCGGGCGGCAGTAGTAATAGTGCCGGTGCCGGTAGCTTTGGCGGCGGTATGGATGACTTTGGTGTAGGAACGATGCCTAGTACCGATGACGATGTGCCGTTTTAAGCAAAGCGGTTATCTTGCGTCATAACTTCTTAAAAAACCAGAAAGAGGAGGGTTGATTATGGCTGATAATGAAAGAAGCGCTCGTTTTGAACGCGGCGATAAAGAATTCGGCGGCAGAGGCGGCAGAGGCCGTAGAAGCCGTAGAAGAGTTTGCAGCTTCTGTGTAGACAAAGCAACAGATATCGATTATAAAGATTTAAATAAATTGCGGAAATATGTAACCGATAGAGGGAAGATTTTGCCTCGTCGCATTTCTGGCAACTGTGCAAAGCACCAACGCTGCTTAACAGAAGCTATCAAAAAGGCGAGAGTCGTTGCGCTCTTACCTTATACCAATGACTAATCTCTAGTCATTTGCCCTGCAGGCCAAAAAAGGACTCTTTTATAGAGTCCTTTTTTGTTTGCTCCCTCTGCTCCTATTTTCCGTGTTTTCAGGTTATTTTAGGGTGACGGCAGGAAAATATAGGTAGAAAGAGAATGTTTAAGAAACATTAAATCATAAAAACTGCTTTGCGATAGAGAGGAATATCTATGACCAATTTACCGGAGGAAGAAAAAAAGGAGCTATCTCAAACACCTGAACAGCTTGAAGAAACCCAGCCTCTTTGGGTGGAAGATAGAGATATAGAGCCTAAGCTCGGCGTACCTACAGACTTGCGGGAGGAAGAGGCTTGCTATAACCAACCGGCAGAGGTTTATCAAAGAATGACCCAACCGGTGCTGCCGCAGGGCGGTGCCAGGACGCTGGCTGTGGGGGCTATGTGCGCTTGTCTTGTCGTGGTACTGTCTTTGATTGGGTATTACATACCGGTTATGAGTCCGTTACTTGCCTTTATGGTGCCATTGCCTATGGTGGTGGCGGGGCTCATGTGTGGGCTTGCAACAGGATTAGTTAGTTTGGTGGCAGCAAGTGTGTTGTTGGCCATGTTTATAGGCCCTTTGAGTGCGGTTACTGTAGGGGTGCGTTATTGTCTACTGGGGCTGGCTCTTGGGGTATGTTTTCGGCGGGGATACAGCGGCGGTAAGGTTTTTGCCATTGTGACGGTGGTATCTACTGTCAGCATTGCTTTGGGCACGGTCTTCTCTTTTTGGATTGCGGGTATTCCTATCCTGCAAGGGATAGAGAAAATGATAGCTTCGGTGACAGTGGTGTATGATACATTGGCAGAGCAAGAACAAATGCTGGCATTGCTTCCGCCGGGTATGGGTATGGATGAATACATTGCTGTCTTGAAACGCACAACAGTGGCAATTCTTCCGGCAACCTTTGTAATTTATTGTATGCTAATCGTTTGGGTAAACTATCTGGTTAGTTCCTTTGTATTGGGGCGCATGGGCTACAGGGTAACGCCGCTGCCTGCCTTTTCCCGTTGGCAAATGCCATTGTCTATTCTTTGGCTAGCGATGGCGGGGTTTGCCTTTGGCATTGCTGGAAATTATCTGCAGATGGAGCTGTTAGCCAATATTAGTTTTAATTTGCTGTATATGACTATTCCCTTGTTTCTTTTGTGTGGGATGAGTGTGCTGTATTATTATCTGCAGCGGCGGGAAATTCCCCAATTGATGAAAATGGGAGCGCTCTTATTTTTGATTATTTTTGCTGCTTTTGGCTTTGTCGTTCTAACTGTTGTGGGCATGTTTGACGCGGTCTTTGATTGGCGGAACTTGCATGGTGCTGCAGCCAGAAAATAATTTTAGCAAAAGATAATTTTATAAAAACAGATAGAATAGAAAAGGGTTTCCGTCAACCCTTTTCTATTTTTTGTCTTGTTCTTCTCTCGGCGAAAAGCAGGAAAAGGGAAAACCAGGAAGAATATAAACAGGATACATCCAATATATTTTTGATGTTTTCCTGCAAAATACGACAGAAAGAACGAGGCTTTTTATGGAAGAACAAAAAATAGAAGAAATAAAACAGGAGGAAAGCATCTCTGGCAAATCTGATGTTACGATAGATGAGACCATAAAACAGAAGACCTTTATGCAGCTGCTGTTTCTTTCCTTGGTGAGCGGCGCGCTTCTTTTGAGCGTGGTATCTCTTCGTGAGGTGCTGCCTGTTGTTGGTGTGGTTATTTATTGGATTTATCCCATTGTGATTGCAAGCCTTACATACAAATATGGCGTAACAATGGGGGCATGCACAATGGGTGTTGCTCATTGCCTGTTGTATGCGGTGTGGAGTCCGACCATAGCTCTTTCGGTCACGCTGGGTGTTGGGTTGATAGGACTTCTTTTCGGTATTGGTTTTCGTAAGAGATATCAGGGCAAGAATATTTATCTTCTTTCTCTTTTGCCCTATGGGGTAATGGGACTGTTATTTTTCATTCTGCCTATTCCTAATCATGGCGTAGTATATCAAATAATTATTGATTTGTTTGGTTGGGCTTACGCCATTGCGTTGGGCATGGCGGAGGGGATTATGGAAGAAGGTATCCCTTTATCTCGAGATTATGTGGCGCAATTTTTCGGTATGATTTTACCATCGCTGTTGATTGTGCGATGCTTGGTGGTAGTGTTGTTTTATTATCTGCTGACAGGATTTGCCATGAAGGAAATGGGTCATAAGGTTTCTACTATGCCGGCTTTTTCTACTTGGAAAATGCCTCGATGGTATTGTCTTTCTATATTAACGATTACCATTGTCAGTAGTTTTTTCTCTTTTGAGAAAAATTTGCTGTCCTTATTCTGCGCCAATGCTATTGCTGTGTCTGTAGTGTTGTTTTTTATATGTGGTCTTTCTTTGTTTTGGCATTATATTCGTCACAGTCAAGTGTCAGTGTGGCTAAAAATTGCGGTCGTTATCTTTATGATTTGCATTTCTTCTCTCAGTGTCAGTGCAGCGATTGTTCTTGGTATGCTGGATGGTATCTTTGATTTCCGTAAGCTGAAAAAGCAAGGACCAGCAGCGCCTGTGGTCTCTGAGGGGGAAGCTGCCGTGGCATGGGAAAAGGCAGCATTTGAAAAAGCAGCTCAAGAAAAAACGTCTGAAGATGAAGCAGCAACTGCTGCGGTGGAAATAGGGGGAGAACCAGAAGAAAAAACGGTTGATGAAACGATAAATGTGAAGGAAGATTAGTAATCTGCTATAGATGAGGAGGTCATTTTTATGAAGGTAATTTTATTGCAGGATGTAAAATCCCTGGGGAAAAAAGGCGATATGAAAGAGGTAGCAGACGGCTACGCTCGTAATGTATTGTTTGCGAAGAAATTGGCCATGGAAGCCAATAAATCCAATATCAATATATTTGAAAATACCCAGAAGAAACAAGCAGAAAAAGCTGCGCAGGAATTAGCAGACGCACAAGCTCTAGGTGAAAAGCTGAAAAAGCTGGATGTAGTGCTTCATGTGAAAGCAGGGGATGGCGGCAGACTTTTTGGTGCGGTAACCAATAAGGAAGTAGCTGATGCTATTAGCGAATTGGTAGGACAGGAAATTGACAAGCGGAAAGTAGAGCTGAAAGATGTGCTGAAAATCATTGGTATCCACACCGTTATGGTAAAACTGCACTCGAAAGTTCATGTGGAAATCCCTGTTCGCCTCATTGCGAAAGATAAATAAAACAAGATAGATACGAGGTTTCTCATGAGTGTATTGGATAAAAAGGATGCAGAGCGGCAGCTGATTGCAGATGTAGAGGCACTCTATGCCCTGGTCATTGATTTATGGGGTGCCGACCATCTGGTGCTGAAAGGTGCAAAGCTGGGCATTATGGATTTAATCAATTCCAGTGATTTAGGGGAGCGGATATTGGGCCTGGAAAAATTGGTATTCCAAAATCCTACCCTAGATAAAGTGCCGGGACCAAAAGAAATCCCTGGGGTAATGGAACATATCAAAGAGGAAATCTCTTCTCAGATGGCACGGCGTATCACCGAAGACCAAATCGAGCGGATGATTAATGAAAAAATCGCCGACCGCCAGGATGAATACATCCAGGATATGAAACGGCAGGTCTTAGCAGAGCAAGGCGGCGTGGAAAATGCTGCAACTCAGGAAAAGCTAAATAAGTTGGAAAAGATGGAAATGGTTTCACTGGGCCGCTCTGCCATGGAAAAGTTGCGTCCAGAGACCATTGAAGAAGTTGTTGGTCAGTCTCAAGGGGTGAAAAGTCTCTTGGCGAAAATCATCTCTCCCTTTCCGCAGCATGTGATTTTATATGGGCCGCCCGGTGTGGGGAAGACAACCACGGCTCGCCTTGCCTTAGCCCGGGCCAAAGAAATGGGTACCAGCGTCTTTGGGCCAGAGGCGCCTTTTATCGAGGTGGATGGCAATACGCTGCGCTGGGACCCGCGGGATATTACCAACCCCCTCATTGGTTCTGTCCACGACCCTATTTATCAAGGTGCAAAACGGGATTTGGCCGATAGCGGTGTGCCCGAGCCGAAACTGGGCTTAGTCAGTGAGGCTAATGGCGGTATTCTCTTCATTGATGAAATCGGGGAAATGGATGACTTACTCTTAAACAAACTACTAAAAGTATTAGAAGATAAACGGGTATTCTTTGAGTCCTCTTATTATGACCCGGAGGACCCGGCGGTGCCTGCCTATATCAAGCAAATCTTTGATACTGGGGTACCTGCAGATTTTATTTTGATAGGGGCCACTACCCGTTCTCCTGGGGAGATTAATCCGGCTATTCGTTCCCGCTGTGCGGAAGTGTTCTTTTCTCCATTGACGCCGGAGGATATTAAAGAGATTTTAGCGGCCTCTGTAAAAAAATTACAGGTGCAGTGCGAACCGGAAGTATTAGAGATTATCTCTCAATTTACCATCGAGGGGCGTAAAGCCAATAATTTACTGGCTGACGCTTATAGTAGGGCCTTGTTACGGCAGGCAGGCCCGGCTAGCCAAGATTTGACCATTACGGTGGCCGATGTCCGGGAAGCGATCCAGTCTGCCCGTCTGACGCCTTATGTATCGCCGAAAAACCGGGAGGGCGGTAAGGTAGGTTCTATTGCGGGACTTGGTGTGGCTGGTTTTTTAGGTTCTCTTATCGAAATAGAAGCGGTGGCTTTTCCTATCAAGCAAGAGACAGAGGGGAACCAGGCTGAAAGGAAAGCGATGCTCTCAGGGAAAATCCGCTTTAACGAGACAGCAGGCTCTATGGCCAAAGACTCGGTGTTCAATGCTTCTTCTGTGTTTCGTCTCATGACGGGAGAAGACTTGAGCAAATACGATGTTCATATTAATGTAGTCGGCGGCGGCAATATTGATGGGCCTTCTGCGGGGGTTGCTTTTACCCTGGCTATCTACAGCGCTGTTACGGGGAAAAGGCTGCGTCAGGATGTGGCAGTAACTGGGGAAATCTCTCTGCAGGGGGATGTAAAACCGGTCGGGGGCATTCCGGAGAAACTGTATGGCGCCATGCAGGCCGGTATGAAGACAGTGCTGATCCCCAAGGAAAATGAAAAAGATGTGCCTGCTGATTTACAAGGTATCCAGGTGGTGCCAGTGGAGACCATCTGGCAGGCAATGGAATATGCCATCAGTGTAGAATAAAGAGGTGATAACCATATGAGCGGAGAAAAGGACCGTATCCCGCCCCATAATATCGAAGCGGAAAAGGCAGTGCTTGGTGCATGTCTTCTGGATAAAGACGCCATTGTCTATGTATTAGACCAGATAAAAGCCAGGGACTTTTATCGTGATGACCACCAAGTCATCTTCCAGTGCATGGTAAATCTCTCTGCTAAGGGGGAGCCTTGCGACCTGGTAACCGTGGTAGAGGAACTGCGTAAGCAGGATAATCTGGAGCGGGCAGGCGGCGTCAGTTACATTGCTACTTTGGCAGACGCGGTGCCGAGCGCTACAGCGGCTGTCCACTACAGCAAGATTGTGGCGGAGACTTCCCTTACTCGCGATTTAATCCATGCAGCAGGGGAAATCCTTGCGGAAGGGTACGCCGGCAGTAAGGACGCCCATGAGCTTTTAATGGATGCGGAAAAGGCCATTTTTGATGTGTCAAACCGTAAGGTCAGCAGTAACTTTGACTCCATTAAAGACTTGTCGTTGCAGGTCTTCGAACAAATACTGGAAATCAAGGCCAGCGACGGGGTAACGGGTATTCCTACTTTTACAGATTTAGACCGTATCCTTTCTGGTCTGCAAAAAGGCGACCTGATTATTCTAGCAGCTCGGCCTGGGATGGGGAAAACCTCTTTTGCTATGAACATTGCTCAGCAGGCCGGTTGTAAATATGGGAAGACAGTGGCAGTCTTTAGCTTAGAAATGCCTAACGAACAGCTGGTACAGAGAATGCTCTGTACCCAGGCAAAGGTAGACCAATCCAAGGTACGCAAAGGGATGCTTAGTGGTGATGAGGCGGGACGGCTCTCAGCGGCTCTTGGTCCTCTTTCGGAAGCCAATATTTTCATGGATGACACGCCGGGGATTACCATTACAGAGATGCGTGCCAAAGCCCGCCGGTTAATCCTGGAACAAGGGAAACTAGACCTCTTGGTGGTGGACTATCTGCAGCTGATGCAGGGCAGTCGTCGTATCGAAAACCGGCAGCAGGAAATCTCTGAGATTTCTCGTTCTTTGAAGGCCTTGGCTAAAGAGCTGGATGTGCCGGTCCTTGCTTTATCCCAGTTGTCTCGTCTGGTAGAGCGGACTAATGAACCGCCAAACTTAAGCCATTTGCGGGAGTCTGGGGCATTGGAACAAGACGCCGACGTGGTGCTCTTTATCCATCAGCCCAAGTCTACCGATGACGAGGGCGGCAGCACGCCGCAATCTCTGGTAGAAGTCATTGTGGCCAAGCATAGAAACGGTTCTGTGGGTAGTGCCCAACTGGCCTTCTTCCGAGAATATACCCGTTTTGCGGATTATTCCTTTGTGGAAAATTAAGATTGCATAAAAATGCAGGGATATGGTATGATAGTTTTATCTTATCGTAGTGATAGGGTTATCGTCATCCTGAACGATAGTGAAGGATCCTAAAAGATGCTTTGTCAAGTGGCTCAGAATGACAGCGGTTTCGTTGTAATCTTATAAAATATATAGAATGGATGAGGTGTAAAAAATGGCGAAAATGTATTATGATAGTGATGCAGATTTATCTTTATTGGATGGGAAAAAGGTAGCTATTATTGGCTATGGCAGCCAAGGTCATGCTCAAGCATTAAATTTACGGGACAGCGGTGTCGATGTGATCGTAGCACAACGCCCAGGCTCTGCTAACTATGATAAAGCGGTAGAAGCAGGTTTTAAACCTGTTAGCATTGCAGAAGCAGTACAAGCTGCTGATTATATCCAAATCTTATTGCCTGATGAAGTCCAAGGCGCTATCTACAAAACAGATATTTTGCCTTACTTAAAACCAGGCATGGTAATGGGTTTCTCTCATGGCTTTAACATCCACTTTGGGCAAATCGTACCTCCTGCAGGGGTCGATGTAGTGATGGTAGCTCCAAAAAGCCCAGGCCACTTAGTAAGACGGGTATATACCCAAGGCGGCGGTACCCCGAACCTCATTGCTGTATTCCAAGACGCTTCTGGACAAGCTAAAGACTTGGCCCTCGCTTATTCTAAAGGCATTGGCGGTACCCGTGCCGGCGTTATCGAAACTACCTTCAAAGAAGAAACAGAAACTGACTTATTCGGTGAACAAGTTGTTCTCTGCGGTGGTGTTTCCCACTTGGTAATGGGTGGTTTTGAAACATTAGTAAACGCTGGCTATCAGCCGGAAATCGCTTATTTCGAATGTTTACATGAATTGAAATTGATTGTAGACCTGATGTATGAAGATGGTATTTCCATGATGCGGTATTCCATTTCCGACACAGCGGAATGGGGCGACTATGTATCCGGTCCTCGCATTGTCAACGACGCTACCAAAGCAGAAATGAAACAAATCTTAACGGAAATCCAAAACGGCACCTTTGCTAAAAACTGGATTTTGGAAAACCAAGCAGGCAGACCTGCCTTTAATGCTTATGCTCGTCAAGGCAAAGAACATTTAATCGAAAAAGTAGGCAAACAGCTCCGTGGCATGATGCCATGGCTGAAGGACAGAAAATAATCACAGATAATCAAAAAAAAGGACTGCAATATTTTGCAGTCCTTTTTTTTGTTTAGCCAGGGGGAAGGAAGATATAGTTAAGGCGTTACATGCTACTTTTTACAGGTGGGCAAGTGCTAAAAGTTACTTTGGGTAAATCTTTAACTTCTTTTAGAAAAAGAAGCAAAACTGCCGCCTGGTTGACCAAGTAACAGCCTCGCCAGAAGTTAGCGTTCCCCGCGTCAAACAGGCGGCGGGTCCCCGAGAAAGTATTTAAAGATCCTTCGTCGTTGTACTCCTCAGGATGACAGATGGTGCCATTTTGTACGAGAGCGAGGTTTGCTGCTTCCTGTGCCTAAAGTAATTGTCGGTAGTAGTGAGTAAGCTTTTGTACTTAGTGGCATAGCATGTCATCCTGAGCGAAGCGAAGGATCTTTTTCCCATTTCGTCGGGGAAGGCAATCTGTTTGCCGCGGGGAGCACTAGGTAGTGACGAGGCTGCAAGGTAAAGACAACCTGATTGCGATTTTTGTTCTTTTCTTAAAAGAACAGGCAAAGCAAGCCCAAGGTAAGTTATTCGTACTTGCCCAACTGTTAGAGGTAATCTGTAACTTTTAATAATACATATACTACTTTTTACAGAAGGGCGAGTTCCTGAGAAAGTATTTTTAGATCCTTCGTCACTGTGTTCCTCAGGATGACATATCATGCCACGGATGACACCACAAGTATTGCCACTCTGTACGGAGGCTTACTCTCTACTTTCTAGGCAAAAGTAATTGTCAGAAGTAGTTCGCAGTTTTTTGTACCGCGTGGCATGATATGTCATTTCTCTGGAAAGTGTGGGGGAAAATATTCTTTTTCCCTCGACAGATTGCAGCGGATTTTCCCTGCTGCCCCTTTATATAATGGGATAAATGGATAGAACATAAAGGGGTAGAAGCATGAAAAAAATAAGTGTTGCTTTGCTGGTTGTGGTAATGATGGGGGTGCTTTCTTGGGGAGAAGCTTTTGCCGCCGAGCCTTGTCAGCTGACTGTTCATTTTGGACAGGGGGATGAGGAACGGACGGAAACGCTCTCTGGTCTCACAGGCGATATTCCTTTTTTATCCTTGCGGGATTTTTCTGAATTGACAGGGGTTTATATTCACTGGTTCCCAGATAGCGGTGCTATTGGCTGGGTCAAGGGAAATCAAGCCGTCTTTACTCATCCGCGGGGCAAGTATCTGTATGTAGTGGATTGTCTGCCCATTTATGAGGAGCTGCCGCCCTCACCGGAAATCAAGGCCTTCGTGCCTGCTGACGCAGTAGCGCTGCCAACACCTGCAGACCCAGAGGCTTATGGTGAGGAAGTATCGGCAGAGCCGGAAAATGTGCAGGAGGAAGAAACGCTGGCTGAAGATGGCGTGGAGCTCTCTGACATAGAACAAGATTTGGCTGCGACATCACCGACTATCATTGGCTGGGAATATGGAGTAAAAAGGGATACGCTGCCTACACCGCTGGTGATAGAACAAGGTCAGACTTATATCCATAATTCTCTATTGCCTTATTTGGGCTATACAGGGGTGTGGTCAGAGCCTGCTGCTGCATATCATATTGTTAGAACAGCAGAGGATAGGGACTTGGCCGGGCTTTCCTTGGAGGCAGCTTATAGCGAGATTAAGCAGGCACTGGTAAAGGATTTGCCGGCAGAAAAGCAAATTTATGGCCGCTATAAAACCTCTTTTAACCCTGGGGAACGAAACCGCACCATTAACTTGAAGTTGGCTGCTGCCGCTATTAATGGGCAGATTATCCAGCCAGGGAAGACTTTTTCCTTTAATAAAACAGTAGGTCCTCGTACCAAGGAGCGGGGTTACTTGGAAGCGACTATTTTTGTCGGCGGCAAGAAGGAGCAGGGCCTGGGCGGCGGCATTTGCCAGGTATCCTCTACTTTGTATAATGCAGTCTTAAATAGTAAGCTGAAGGTGGTAGAGCGGCACACCCATAGCTTGCCGGTGACTTATGTGCCTACCGGGAAAGACGCCACGGTGAGTTATGGATATCTAGATTTTCGTTTTCAGAACAACCAGAAATACCCTATAAAAATTCAGGCGGTGGTCAATAAAAATACCTTGGATATTGCCTTTGTCTCCGTTGAATAAATCATGGTGTTTATTTGACATTCTCCCCTTTTTCTGGTATCATTTAAAATTGCCGAGGAGAGAGTTTTTACCGGCTTTTTTCTGTCTTATCAGGCAGTATTGAGTGGTAAATATTCTTAGTTCAGGTCAAGTGAAGGGGGTACTGTTATGTCGACAGTCATAGTTCTTGGTGTGCAATGGGGCGATGAAGGGAAAGGGAAAGTTACAGACTTCTTAGCTGCCTCTGCGGATGTAGTAATTCGTTGCCAGGGCGGCAACAATGCTGGACATACTGTGGTAGTAGGGGATGCTTGCCACAAAATGCATTTAATCCCTGCCGGTATCTTAAATCCAGACGCTACTTGTGTTATCGGTAACGGCGTTGTGGTAGATATCGAAGTTTTGCTGGAAGAAATGCGTCATTTACAAGAACAAAACATTCCTATGGGAAAATTATTGCTGTCAGACAGAAGTCATCTAATCATGCCTTATCATAAGAAATTAGATGAGTTGCAAGAAAAATTAAAAGGCGATAAAAAAATCGGTACCACAAAAAGAGGCATTGGTCCTGCTTACATTGATAAAGTAGCAAGAACTGGTATTCGCATGGGTGATTTACTCAATGCCGAACATTTTAAACAAAAGCTTATTGCTAACTTAGAAGAAAAAAATCACTTATTCGCTTCTTATGGGGAAGAAACCATGAATATCGATGCCATTGTTGCCCAGTATGAGAAGTTAATCCCGCAAGTTGCTCCCATGATTGTAGATACCGTATCTCTGATCAATGAAGCAATCACGGCCGGGAAAAAAGTATTGTTTGAAGGTGCCCAAGGCACTTTGTTAGATATTGACCACGGGACATATCCTTTTGTGACCTCTTCTAATCCTACTGCTGGCGGCGTATGTGTAGGGGCAGGAGTGGGGCCTACCCGTATTAATCGGATCTTAGGAATATCTAAAGCTTATACAACTCGTGTAGGGAGCGGTCCTTTCCCCACGGAAATCTTTGATGAAATGGGCGATAAAATCCGTGAAGAAGGCGCAGAATACGGCGTAACTACAGGGCGTCCTCGTCGTTGCGGTTGGTTTGACGGTGTTGTTGCTCGTTATAGCACCATGGTCAATGGCTTTACAGATTTAGCTATTACCAAAATTGATGTATTAGATAAATTATCAGAAATTAAAATTTGTGTAGCTTATGAATTAAATGGTGAAACCATTCATCATTTCCCAGGCGACTTAGATGTGTTAGCACAGTGCAAGCCCGTCTATGAAACGATGCCTGGTTGGCTCACGGATACTTCTAAGGTACGCAGCTATGCAGATTTACCGGAAAATGCAAAAAAATATTTGCAGCGGATTAGCGAGCTTTCTGAGGCGCAAGTATCCATCGTAGCTGTTGGACCTGACCGGGAACAAACTATCGTTATCAACGAATTATTCAAATAGAAACATAAAAAATAGACTTGATAGGATTCTTCGCCTAACGGTTCAGAATGACGGTAAGGCGAGGAATCCGTTCTCTTACTTTTTATAATTTTTTGTTGACAAACATATCCAGATGTAGTAATATATACAAGCGTAATGAGAGCCATTAGCTCAGCCGGTAGAGCACCTGACTTTTAATCAGGGTGTCCCGCGTTCGAATCGCGGATGGCTCACCATTTACTTTGGCGCGTTGGAGAAGTGGCTTAACTCACCAGCCTTTCACGCTGGCATCCATGGGTTCGAATCCCATACGCGTCACCATATTTTTTTGGCTGTTTTTCATAAAAAACAGCCATCTTACTTTGCGGGTGTAACTCAATGGTAGAGTTCTAGCTTCCCAAGCTAGCTACGTGGGTTCGATTCCCATCACCCGCTCCAGAAAAGAAAAAAGAGCTTGCTGCGGCAAGCCATAAAAGGAGGTTTTTCAGCATGGAAAAACATATTAAAACAGTGGTAAAAAGCCAATTGCAACAAACTGCAAAAAACGGTGGCTGTGGCACTTGCCAGACTTCTTGTCAGTCTGCATGTAAGACTTCTTGCACTGTCGGCAACCAAGTTTGTCAAAAATAGTTTTGTGATGAACATAAGACCTGCGGCATTGCCGTTAGGTCTTATTTTTTTGCATAGATGGAAAGGGTGGGGCTGGACAAGATGGTAAAAGAAAGAAAATTAAACTTTGCCAATATTCATAAATTTCAAGTGGAAGACGATATTATTCTCTTGGATATTCCTGGGGGTGCTGTGCATTTAATCGATAAGATTATCTATGATTTGTTGGATGTGCTAGAAGAGACGGACGGCGACTGGGAAAAGACCGCTGCAAAGATGGAAAAAACTTACACGGCTGAGGAAACTGCTCAAGCGATTAGTGAGGTACAACAGCTGATTGAAAATAAAGAGTTGTTTACAGAGGATGTTTTTGGGGCTCTTTATCAGCCGCCGGCACCGCTTTTAAAGTCTCTTTGTCTCAATATTAGCCACGACTGCGATTTGCGTTGTCGTTATTGTTTTGCCTCTACGGGGCATTTTGGCGGCAAGCGGGCACTGATGCCACTGGAGGTGGCCATTGGCGCCATTGATTTCTTAATGGAAAACTCTGGGAAGCGAAAATATTGTGAAGTGGATTTCTTTGGCGGAGAGCCGCTCATGAACCTGGATGTGGTAAAGGCGACAGTGGCTCATGGTAGAGAAGTGGAAAAGAAATATGATAAGCATATTAAGTTTACCCTGACTACCAATGCTTATGGGCTAACTCCTGAAGTAGAAGATTGGCTGAATGAAGCGGGCCTTAGTGTGGTGTTGAGTCATGACGGCAGACCGGAAATCCATGACTATATGCGGATGACTTGCGACGGCAAAGGTACCCATGATGTGATTAACGAGAATATTAAACGGTTTGTGTCCCATCGTCCAGAAGGCAATTATTATGTACGGGGGACTTACACCAAGTTTAACAAAGACTTCTCTCGCGACATCGAACACTGGTTGGAACAGGGCTATAAAATCGTCTCTATGGAACCGGTCGTAAGTAAAGATACGCCTTGGGCGCTGACAGAAGATGATTTAGCAGATATTAAAGCAGAATATAAAAAACTGGCAGACTTGTATTGGCAGCGGAAACAGGAAGGAAAACCTTTTGAATTTTTCCACTTTAATGTAGACTTGAACCATGGTCCCTGCCTGCAAAAACGGCTCACCGGCTGTGGTGCAGGGTATGAATATATGGCCGTAACGCCGGAAGGTGACTTGTATCCTTGCCATCAGTTTGTAGGACGGGATGAGTTTAAGATTGGTACTATCCGTACTGGGGTGGAACATCCAGAAATCATCGCCAAATTCCAACAGGCGCATATTTACAATAAAGAAGCTTGTAAAAACTGCTGGGCAAGATTTTTCTGTAGTGGGGGCTGTCATGCTAATGCAGAAAGTTTTCATGGCAATCTGCTGACGCCTTATGAAATGGGCTGTGCTCTGGAAAAATGCCGTTTGGAATATGCCATTTGGCTGGCAGTGAAGGGGCAGCTGCAGGAAGCTGAATAGGTAAAATAAAGAGAAAACAGCGTATTGATGTCAATACGCTGTTTTGTATGTTGAGAATTAAAAAAATAAAAGATGATATCAGAGAAATCGGCGGAAAGAATAAAAAAACAAAAGAAAATTTTTGAAGAGTTTCCAGTTTTATGTATTTAAAAATCTTTGACAAAATCCCAGAAAAAGTGTGTGAATTTTAGTGAAATTTAAGAAAACAAAATTATGTGTTCTATATACATGTCATATATATACCATATTTTATGGAAAAATCTTGCACAAAAGTTTGAAAAACAGGAAAAAATATGCTAAAATATCCATGTAATAAATAAGAAGGTAATCAATACTCATTGAAACCATATATTGTGGCCATATAAAATAACAATGTGGAGCGTGATTTATGCAAACCTTTACAAAAGAAGATTTACAAAGTTCTAATGACTGTGTGCATAGAAATCGGCCGCCCAGAAGAAAAGTTTCTAAACTTGAACAGTTTTTGAGAAAACCTTATGCAGGTCTTGCATGTTGTGTGGTTGGTTTTACTGTTGTATTAGGTATTCTTGCCTGCAGCGGTTCTTCTATGTATGCCATTAAGCTCGATGGAAAAGAAATTGCTGTGCTTGCTAATCGTCATGACGCAGAAAGCGCCTTGAAAGAATATGCTGCTACTGCTTTAGGCGATGCAGATAGCGTATCTTTTTCTGATAAAGTAAAAGTATTACCTGTCAAAGATAAAAGCAAACAAGATGCAGTAACCGTTGGACAAGCTGTCTCTGCCCTGGAAAGTAATAAAGAAGCTATCCAGGTAGAAGGGGTAGCAATCGTTATCAATGGGGAAACTAAGGTGTATATGGCCAGCAAGGAAATGGCCGATAAAGCTATCCAAGAAGCCAAAAAATATTACATCAAAGATGACAAAAGCGCAAAAATCCTAGATGCAAAATTCAGAGAAGATGTATCTGTGGTAGCTTGTTCTTTTACCGCTGATAAAAATTCTGACTTAGATAGTGCTTTGAATTTATTAGTATCTGGTCAAGAAAAACAAATCACTCATACAGTGGAAAAGGGGGAAAGTCTTTCTGTAATTGCGCAAAAATATGGTATCACAACAGCACAGCTTCAGTCTTATAACCCAGATGTTAATCCTACCAGAATGCGGATTGGCAGTGTGCTCAATGTTTCCAAATATGAACCACTCTTAAATGTAGTCGTTGTGTCTCAGGTAGAACAGACCAATAAGTTGCCGTATTCTACAGAATATGTAAACAACAGCGATATGCTCAGAGGGGAACAAAAAGTAGTACAAGCTGGGAAAACGGGGCAGGAAGATGTTGTGCTCAAGATTGTTACCCAAAATGGGAAGGAAATCACCCGGGAACGGATTTCTACCGTTGTTGTTTCTGAACCAGAAAAGCAAGTAGTAGAACGAGGTACCAAGGTAGTAGTTGCTTCTCGTGGTAGCGGTGGTAGCGGGATCCTTGGTTGGCCTGTTAGTAAAAACAGAATTAACTCTCCTTTTGGTTACAGAGGGCGAGAATTACATACCGGTATTGATATCCAAGCTAGCAAAGGACAACGGGTATCCGCTGCAGAAAGCGGCAAGGTGCTCAGCGCTGGCTGGAAGGGGAACTATGGTAATTGTGTAATGATTGACCATGGCGATGGGTTGGTTACCTTGTATGCCCATATGAACTCTGTTAGTGTTTCTGCAGGTAGCACTGTTGCTAAAGGCGATAAAATCGGTGAAGTTGGTAGCACTGGTAGAAGTACGGGGCCTCATATGCACTTTGAAGTAAGAGTAAATGGGAAACAGTATAATCCTTTGAATTATTTATCCTAGTTTCTCATATAAAAGTTTTTTAAGAAACCTGGCTAGAATATATTGATATTCTAGCCTTTGTTTATAGTCGTTGGGGGTTATTTTGTTTCCTGGTATAATATAATACAATAAAAGAAATCATATCAATGAGATCAAGAGATATATGAGAGATATAAGAGAGCGGGTGGAATGCATTGGAAGCGTATGATTTAATGGTTATCGGTGGAGGACCAGCTGGGCTTACGGCTGGATTATATGGCAGTCGGGCTGGTATGAAAACAGCTGTTTTAGAACAAGGTGCTCCTGGCGGTCAGGCTATCCTTACTGCCCATATTGAAAATTACCCGGGCTATCCCCAAGGCGTAGGCGGGCCGGAATTGATGCTTTCTTTTTGGGAGCAAGCTCTTAGCTTTGGTGTTAATTTTATTAATGAAAAAGTTGTTTCCATTACAGTAGAGGGCGATTATAAAAAGATTATAACGACAGATGGAGAATATCAGGCAAAGGCTGTGATTATTGCTACTGGTTCTCAATATAGATTAATGGATATTCCCGGGGAAAAAGAGCTAACTGGCCATGGCGTTTCTTATTGTGCCATTTGTGACGGTGCTTTTTATCGTGACCAGAAAATATTAGTAGTGGGTGGCGGGGACGCGGCTGTAGAAGAGGCTGTGTTTTTGACCCAGTTTTCTTCTCAGGTGTATTTGTGTCATCGTAGCGATAAATTCCGCGCAACTGCCATCTTGCAGAAACGGCTGGCAGAGTCACCTGTCACTGTCATGAAAAACACCAAGCTCTTGGAGATTGCCGGGGAGAAAAAGGTGGAAAAGGTCTTGCTGCAAACAGAGGGAGCTGCTCCTACCTGGCAGGATTTTGCAGCAGTCTTTATTTTTATTGGCACTTTGCCTAATACAGAATTTCTTCGCGGGGTTGTTGATTTGGATGAACGGGGCTATATCTTGGCCGGTGCGGACCTTGCCACATCTGTACCGGGTATCTTCGCTGCAGGCGATGTTATCCAGAAACAGTTGCGGCAGGTGTCTACTGCAGTAGGTGATGGTGCTATTGCTGCCATGAGTAGTGTGAAATATATCCAGGAAACCTTCCCAGAAATGGCATAAAGTATATTTTTTCGTAATGTCATCCTGAGCAAAGCGAAGAATCTTAAACGTATCTTGCTGTAAAGATTCTTCGGAACAATATTCCTCAGAATGACAGAAAAGTATGATTTTAAGCAGGCAAGAAATCTTTTAAGGAGGAATGAGGGCGTTGATAGAGTTCGTAACGCTTTGCAGTGGTTCCAGCGGCAATGCTACCTATGTGCGGGGCGGCGATACCAGGATTATTGTAGATATTGGCTGCACGGCAAGTAAGCTAGTGTCCCATTTAGCAGAGATTGGCGTTAGCCCTCAGGAAATCAATGGTGTTTTTATTACCCATGAGCATAGCGACCACATCAAGGGGGTATCTGTTTTTGCCAGGAAATATGGCATACCTGTTTTTGCCTCGCCAAAAACTTGTGAAGCGCTGCCTTTTGGCGGGGAACTGATGCCAGGACAATTGGTGCCGTTTTCTTATGATTTTTCTTTGGGAGATTTAGAAGTGGAGTTTTTGAAGCTGTACCATGACGCAAGGCAACCGGTAGGAATGTCTTTTTACCATCATGGCAAGCAGTTTTCTCTGGTGACGGACACGGGGCTTTTTAGCCGGGCTATGGAGCAGTCACTCTCTACCGCTGATGGCATTTTGCTGGAGGCAAACTATAGCGAGACAATGCTGCAAAACGGGCCCTATCCTATTTACCTGAAACAGCGGATAGCCGGTGAACGGGGCCATCTTTCTAATGTGGATACAGCAAGGGCCCTGGGTGCCATCGGCTGTGAAAATAAAAAAATCGTCTTAGGTCATCTCAGCGAAGTGAACAACACACCGGATATAGCTCTGTTAGAAATAGACGCGGAGCTTCGCCGGCTGGGATGCTTACGAAAGGAGACCCTGGCTGTGGCACCTCGATATGAGGCTGGGCCTTTATTTACGCTGGAAGAGGAATGAAAATAAAATAGTTGTTACATAAAAATAAAAGCATGGCGAGACCATGTTTTTATTTTATTTCAAATTATTTTCAGTTTGCATTGGCAAAATAACCATAGAAGAAGCAAAGAGAGAAACATATAAACAAATCATATTGAGGTGAGACTATGAGTTATTTTAACGATGAAAAAAGCATTTTTTCCGGCAGTGGCAAGGTGTTTTTTCTGATTTTCTTAGCGTTAAGCTGTGGTATTTTTGGCGGCGTTGTCTCTATTTTTGGTGCGCAGCAGTTGGGGCTTTTGGTGTTGCCGTCTCAGGGGGCAACCTCAGACCGCTTATCGGACGTGGGCGATGATAGCTTAGGAAATGGTATCCGCCTAGATGGTACGCTGACTGGAAACTCTGCTGTGTATCAGGAAATTTATAAAGAGGTGGGGCCTGCTGTGGTAGGGGTAACCAATTATGATTATTATCAGGACTTTTTCCAGGGGGAACAACAGCGGGAAAATGGTACTGGTTCTGGTGTGATTTTTGATGCGGCAGGCTATATCGTTACCAATTATCATGTTATCGAAGGTGCAAGAAAGGTAGTGGTAACCCTCTCTGATGGTTCTCAGGAAGAGGCGACGCTTATTGGCGGGGATAAACGCAGTGATTTGGCGGTTATCAAAATTGAGCGGGAAAACCTGCCTACTGCAAAACTTGGTACCTCTGAAACGCTGCAGGAAGGGGAAACGGTCGTAGCTATTGGTAATCCAGGCGGCAGTGACTTTGCTCGTTCTATTACCCATGGTATCATCAGTGGCTTGGATAGGCTGGTAACTACCAGTGAAGGGTTGTTCTTCCGTTTAATCCAAACAGACGCGGCTATTAACCCCGGTAATTCTGGCGGGGCCCTTATTAATATGAAGGGTGAAGTTATTGGCATCAATAATATTAAAATTGCTAAAAATGGTTATGAAGGTATGGGCTTTGCCATCCCAGTAGATACGGTGAAGGAAGTAGTTGCGGAGCTGATGGACCATGGGGAAGTTATCCGTCCTGCCTTGGGCGTGCAAATGGTCGGTGAAGTCAATGAAGCGGTGGCTACCTATAATAACTTATCTATTGATTATGGTGTTTTGGTGGTGCCTCAAGGTGCAGGGCCTGCAGCTCAGGCTGGCATGGAACGTTATGATATTATTACAGCATTAGGGGATGTGAAGGTGACTTCTGCTTATGAATTACAAAACGAATTATTTAAGCATAAGCCGGGAGACACCATTAAAGTTACCGTATATCGTAATGGTGAAACGCTGACTCTTGATGTGACACTAGGGAAGCTAGCTCAGTAAAAAGGAAAAAATTTATTAGCAAAAGAGTAATAAGGCCTACTTTTGGTTTGAGTAGGTCTTATTTTTTGTTTTATTTTCCTCATTAGGTGTAATTAATTATATATATGGTATTTATATTATTTAAGACTATTTATAAATATATATTTACTTGTTTGCTTGGTATATGTTATATTATAGACTGATTGAAAGCGCTTTGATAAGTGTGTCTTTGGTGTTGGATTAAAAAGAGAGGAGTGGGTATTTATGGTAAGTAGACGAATGGCAGCTTGTCCATCTTGTGGTGGAAAACTAAATATTACAGTGTTATCTTGTCCGGATTGCGGTATGGAGTTGCGGGGACAGTTTGAAAATAAAGCGGATTTGTTTTCAGATCTTTCTTTGGCGCAAAGGAAGTTTCTTTTGACTTTTTTACGATGTCGAGGGAATATGAGCCGACTTCAGGAGGAATTGAATATTTCATATCTTGCTGCCAAAAAGAGCCTTGAGGAACTTTTAATCGTCCTTGGGCTGTATACCTTGGAAGAAAACAATGATAAAACTAAGGGTATGATTGATGTAAGTAATTGGAATGTGGATGAGAGCAGCAAGAAGCCATCTGATATTGTAAAACGAAAACTAAAGCAATGTGGTGGTAGAACATATATTACTTCGTATGCAGGAAATCAATATATGTTATGGGCTGAACCGGACGGTATATCTTTTGGGTGCGATGCACTTCATGGACATATTTATATGTTCGGAATTTTTGATATAGTGATGGACTTCCTGAAAAGTAATGGTGGTAAAGCAAAAAAGGGGATGGGGCGAGCACCATTAGGATCTGAAAAATGTAGACTAGAAACTGTGGCTGGAGTTATTTTACAAGAATACTTAGGGGTTGCTGTTGGGGGTAGTGGGGTAGACCCTTCTTTTGTGATAGTTGCGATATTGGATTGGGCTGGACTTATCCATAATAAACGAGGTTATGTGGAATTAATTGATTTTGAGGAAAGTAAATAGCGATAAAAATAAGACTAAGGTGGTTGGTTATGTCTCATAATATTGTCTGTGTAGGAAAAATCAAAGAAAAATATTTGCAGCAGGGCATTGATGAATATGTGAAGCGGCTGGGGCCTTATACGAAACTACAAATCTTAGAGGTGCCTGATGAACCGGTGGGGGAAAACCTCTCTGCTGCTTCTTTGGAAATCGCCAAAAACAAGGAAGGAGAGAAAATCCTCTCCAAAATCCCTCCTGATAGCTTTGTTATCGTGTTGGATAGTAGGGGAAAGAATTTATCCTCTACAGAGTTGTCGGAGAAGCTGGACAATTTGGCCGTGGGAGGACAGAGCCGTATTGTTTGGGTCATCGGTGGTTCCTGCGGTTGCAGCCAGGCTATCTTAGACCGGGCGGACTATCTTCTTTCCTTTGGTCGGCAGACCTTTCCGCATCAGCTTATGCGGATGATTTTATTGGAGCAGATTTATCGGGCTTTTCGCATTAGCCGTAACGAACCATATCATAAATAAGAAAAAGAGCTATGGCGGAAAAGCCAATAGCTCTTTTTATAGTTTGATAGGGATTTGGTGGGAAACAGTAATCTCATTTGGGGAGACTTGACAGGTAGCAGCGAGGATTTGTACGCCGGCTTGGTTCGCTTCTCTTAACGCTGCTGCAAAGGCAGGGTCTGTCTCTTGATTAGGAGTGAAATAATCTGCGTCCTTCATTTGCACGATGAAATAAATGCAGCTTGCATAGCCTTCTTCTTTTGCTTTTATCAGGTGGTGGATGTGCTTGGTGCCTCTTTCTGTGGGCGCGTCCGGGAAGAGAACAAAATTATCTCGTTCCAGCGTCACGCCTTTTACTTCGATGAAACCTTTTTTCCCATTGTTTTGTTCAGGGGAATATTCATAATAAATATCTAGCCGGGCGTCTAGATAAGTTTTTTCCCGTTTGACGAGCGCTGGTGTCTTAAACCCGGGCAGAGTGCCTTCTCGCAATGCTTCTGCTGCTATCTTGTGGGGAATTTGAGAGTCGATATTGATGAGACGGTCTCCCTTGTAAACAGCGATGAGAGAGGCGGCAGTTTTCCGGGCAGGGTTTTGTGATTGTTCCAGGATTACGCGGCAGCCTGGCATGAAGAGTTCTTTGCATCTGCCGGTATTCGGTACATGGGCAGTGATAATTTCGTCTTGATAGGCAACTTTGGCAATGAAGCGATTAGGCCGTTCTAGAAAAGTGCCTTCTATCGTATGTAAATATTTCATCGGTCACTTATTCCTATTTTTCCATGTTTTTAAGTTAACGGGTCAGTAGTTCTGCCTTTTTCTCGAGAATAGCAGCAGCGGCATTGCAGGCTGGACAGTCGCAATAAATGGCGCCGGCTGCTTTGATTTCTTTCCCATGGGCGGCTGCTTCTTTTGCCATTTCGGCTCCGAATACTTCGATAGCCGCCTCGGACTGTGCAAAGTCAATTAATTGGTCGATGGGCATAATGTCTTCTTCCAGTTCTGCAAGCAGTTTTTTGCTGACTTCTTGTTCTTTGTCTGTACCTAAAGCGGCAAGCCAATTTTGGGCTACTGCTTTTGCTTCTGGACAGCAAGAGTCAGCACTGATTAATAATTCTGCTTGTTCTTTGACAAAGGCTTTTATGATTTCATTCATGGTAATCATCCTTTCTTTTTATCCATATGGGGGTATGATTTAAAATTATACTATACGGCAAGGGTACTGTAAAGAAAAGGAGCGTAATAGAAGCCTTTTGGAAGAGCCATTCATACTATAGATTGTGTTTGGTAATAGTGGAACATTCATATATATGGAAAAAAAGTGGAAAAAACTTGTTTTTCTTGCAGGAGAATGGGAATAGAGCAAGAATATAAAAAAGAAGTCGTTTTTTGTAATTTTATGGATTATTGAGCGTGTATATAGGGGGCATTGTTTTGGGATATTTATTACCTGCCTTGATGTATAGTGGGATTGCTTTTGCGTTTTGGTTGCTGGACGCGGTGCTGTTTAATTTTTACGGTCACTTAAATTCTTTTGCTGGTGCGATGTGGGCGGAGGTGCCTTTGTACCGACTGGTTCTGCGTAGTCTTGTGGCAGGCGTTTTGATGATGATTGGCTTGCGGAAAAGCAAAGAAATCTATTGCGCCAACGGTATTATTCAGGATATTGGTTTTGTGGGTAATGTAAGCCGCCCTTCTCGGGAAAGTGCGGAAAAATGTCAGCGTTTGGTGTTTTATGGGGAAAAGTTAGCTAATGCTTTAAAAATGTCTGAAGAAGATATACTCCATTACCAGCAGCTGTGCTATTGTTATGACATTGGGAAAATTACTTTGCCCAGTTGCATCTTAGAAAGCAAGGAAAACCGTACCGGTTGGGAAAAGGAACGCTGGAACCAACACAGTGAAGATGGTTATGTCATCGCTTCTATGCTTGCGCCATTGGCTGGCTGTGCGGAGCTTATTCGTTGTCACCATGAACGGTGGGATGGCAGCGGTCAATTAGGTTTGATTGGTAATCAAATTCCTTTGGCTTGTCGTATTTTTTCCATTGTATGGGTGTACGATGGCCTGACCCGTCCGGCAAATCCTTATAAACGGGGACTTACTTGTGATGAGGCTGCTGACGAATTGCGCTACTATGCTCATACTGCACTGGACCCTGAATTGGTAGAGCTTTTTGTAAAATTACTCAAAGGCAATGGTCTAATGGATGGGGTCAAGCAAGGGGTTGCGCTTTCTTTCCGTTAATTTGCAATTTTGTAAATAGGTAAAATAAAAGGGACTGCAAAAACTGCAGTCCCTTTTTTATTCGCTATGAAAAGTGGTTAAATCCGTTTGTATAAAAACAGTCCTAAAAAGAAGCCTAAAATAGTGAAAATGCTGACTTTAATCTGCAGGCCAAAGGTAAAGGAAATGGCCATCAAATCCAGGGTAAAAGGGGCAAACCCCATGGTATAGCTACTGTTTAATAAAGGAAAAAAGTTCCCGAAAATCTCTCCCAGGAGCGAGCCGAAAATACTCCCAATTACAATTAAGATAATCATCATGGCAGTGCTGCCTTTACCGTATGCCATAAATTAATTCCTCCTTCAGTAGGGCAGGTAGTAATAAAATACACTTTATCTTTTGTTGTCATTCTGGTTTATTGTCATTATGACGCTTAAGAATATATGTATTATTATACCAAATGAAAGGGAAAAGCGAAAGCTAAGAAAAGAGGAATTTTTCTAAAAAGGAAGAAACTCTTAAAAAAATAAAAAGTCCTACTCAGAAGGAGGGGATATTCTTGCGAGAAGACTGGGAACAGGTAGAACGAGACTATTTGTCACCTCTTGCGGCAAAAAGCTATGAGACAAAAGGCCGGTTGCGACAGGAAGAGCCATGTCCTATTCGTACAGAATTTCAAAGGGACAGAGACCGCATTCTGCATTGTAAGGCTTTCCGACGGCTCAAACATAAAACCCAGGTGTTCATTGCACCAGAGGGGGACCATTATCGCACGCGGCTTACTCATACGCTGGAAGTTGCGCAAATTGCTCGGACTATTGCCCGTGCCTTACGGCTCAATGAGGATTTAACAGAAGCCATCGCCCTGGGCCATGATTTAGGGCATACGCCCTTTGGCCATAGTGGAGAGCGCGCGATCCAGAAAATCTTGCCTAGCTTCCGTCATAATAAACATAGCTTGCGAGTCGTAGATGTGCTGGAAAAGGATGGTCAGGGCTTAAATTTAACCTGGGAAGTGCGAGATGGGATTATTTCCCACTCTGGGGAGGAACACTTGCCTCATACACTAGAGGGTCAGATTGTGCGCATTGCTGATAGGATTGCTTATGTAAATCATGATTTAGATGACGCTATCCGGAGCGGTACTTTAAGTGCTGAAGATGTGCCGGCTCATTTACGGGAAAAGATGGGCCTTTCTCAAGGGGAACGCATTAATTACATGGTGTTGGATATTATTGCCAATAGTATGGGAAAAGAACAGGTGGCAATGACGCCGGAAGCTTATGATTTCATGATGGAATTACGGTCCTTTCTCTTTACTCGGGTTTATCGTAATGAAGCAGCCTTGATGGAAGAAGCAACTGTAGAACGGATGATAGACCGTCTGTATGTATATTACCTGGACCATTTAGGTTTGCTGCCGCATACTGCAGTACAGGCCCAGCCCTATGTGATGGTGCTGGACTATATTGCTGGTATGAGTGATAGCTTTGCCTTGCAAAAATATAATGAAATTGCCGGAAAGTAATAAGTCATATTTTTTCGTAATGGTATTCTTTGTTGTGCTCAGGATGACCGAGGCCATGTGTTTAGGCGGGCAGAGGCTATGCTGTAGCTTACATGGGCAGTAAAAAGTCCATAAAAAACAAGGAAGTAAGCAAACCTCTTTGTCGGTCAGACTATCCTTGTATAGACGAAATACAAAGCAGGGTTTGGTCACTTCCTATGGCTATTATTTGATGATTTTACTTGATTTATACATAAAAAGGAGAAGTAAATGCTGCCTGTGTATAAATGAATGTAGGATTGCGTAAGATAAAGATGTTTTTAGCTGGGCGAAAATGATTTTCTGTGAAATTATCTGCAAAGGGGCTATTTTTAGCCCAGTTAGATTGTCTATTGATTACTTTTTAGCCAAAGAAAGAAGGAAAAAGTCTAATCGTGGCGAATTGAATTAGAGTTAATTTAGTGAAAGCAGGCGTGGAAATTTTGGCAAGGTTTGTCCCTCCCGAAATTATAGAAGAAATCCGACAAAAAGCAGATATCGTAGAAGTAGTCAGCGGTTATGTGTCTTTAAAGAAGCAAGGCCGTAACTTTGTTGGGTTATGTCCCTTTCACAGTGAGGATACGCCTTCCTTTGTGGTGTCTCCTGACAAAGAGATTTTTTATTGTTTTGGCTGTCAGCATGGCGGCAATGTGATCAACTTTATCATGGAACAGGAAGGGCTTACTTTGCCGGAAGCTGCTGAAAAGCTAGCAGACCAGTATGGGGTGGTCATTCCGGAGAGTGAGTATTCCCAAAAGGATATCTCCCGCCAGCATAAGAAAAAAACCTTTTATGATATGTATGAGCGGGCAGCGGGCTTTTATCAGCAAATGCTGGTAAGTGCGCCAGAGGGCGCGCCAGGCCGTGCCTATCTGGAAAAACGGGGCTTGAGTAAAGAGATTATTGCCAGTTTTAAACTGGGCTTTAGCCCAGAGGAGCCATGGGACGCTCTTTATCAATACTTATCCCAGGCAGGTTTCAAAGATAATGATATGATAGAGGCTGGCCTTGTCAGCAAGAGCAGTAAAAATCAAAAATGCTACGATAAGTTTCGTAATCGGGTCATGTACCCTATCCTGGATTACAAAGGGCAGTTTATCGCCTTTGGTGGACGGGTGCTAAACCAAGATTTGCCGAAATACTTAAACTCCCAAGACTCGCTGATTTTTAATAAATCAGAAAATCTTTATGGACTGTTTGTGGCAGGACAGGCTATCCGCCGAGAGAATTGTGCTGTTATCATGGAAGGCTATATGGATGTGCTCACCGCCCATCAGCATGGGGTGAATAATGCAGTGGCCTCTCTGGGGACAGCTTTTACTCCCGAACATGGCAGACTCTTAAAGCGCTATACAGACCATGTGATTTTGGCCTATGACGGTGATGGTGCTGGTACCAAAGCAGCAGTGCGAGGCATTGATATCTTGCGGGAGATGGGGTTTACCTTGCAAATCGTATCCTTCCCTGATGGACAAGACCCTGATGATTTCTTAAAAGCCAATGGCAAAGATGGCTGGCGGGATTTAGTAGCACAGAAGGCCATGGGGGTTTTGGACTTTAAGCTGAGTTTGGTATTAAAAAAATATAATCCGGAAAAACCGGAAGGAAAAGGCGCCATCGTCACAGAATTATTACCAGACATGGCAAAGTGCAGTAGCTTAGTAGAACGGGATAGCTTTATTGCAGTGGTTGCTGCAAAACTGGGTGTGCCGCCGGAAAGCATTTATGCTGATTTACAAAAAAATGGTTACCGCATTGACAGCCCTAGAGGCCGGTCTTCTAGACGACCAACCACCGCTGTTCCTGGGCCTCGTCGCCGGGATATGCAGGTGAAAAAGCTTTTGCTGCGGCTCATGCTGGAAAATAAGGCTATCTGGCAAAAGGTGGAAGCAGAAATCAGTGAAGAGCAGTGGGCAGATGAAACTGTGGCTCAGCTATTACAGATGGTTCGGGATAACTTAGAGGGGTATGATTGGCAGCTTGCTAATTTTTTGACTGGTCTTACCGGAGAGGCGCTAAGCCTTGCGTCTGAAATATTGGCAGAGGATATGCCCATAGAGGATATAGAGGAGCTGGCAGACAGCTGTATTCGCGCTATTAAAATAGAACATCTACAGCGGGAGATTGCAAAATCCCGTGGTGAGTTTGAAAAGATAAAGGGAGACGCTACGCAGGAATTAATCCTATTGCAGGAAATTTCTGTGATGCAAAAGGAAATCCAGCGATTAAATCGTAACCTGTAAGGCTGGAAAGAGGGGGACTTTGGTGAAAGTGGAACAAACGAAAACAGAAAACCTAAAAAAATTAATAGAGACTGCCAAGAAAAAAGGTTCTGTTTCCTATGGAGAGCTCATCGAGGCCATCGGCGATGTGGAGCTTAGTCCAGAACAAATGGAAGAAATCTATGAACACTTAGGCCAATTAGGCATTGAGGTGGGTGGAGAACCAGAGGAAACCATAGAAGCTATGGCAGAGGCTCAGGAGGAATTGTCTCCTAACATCGAAGCCATGGATATTTCTGTTCCTGATGGTATCGCCATTGATGACCCAGTGCGTATGTACTTAAAGGAAATTGGCCGTGTGCCGCTGCTTTCTGCGGAAGAAGAAGTAGAGTTGGCTATGCGTATGGAGCAGGGGGACGAAGAGGCAAAAAGACGGCTTTCGGAGGCTAATCTTCGTCTGGTAGTGAGCATTGCTAAACGGTATGTAGGCAGAGGCATGCTCTTTTTGGATTTAATCCAAGAAGGGAATTTGGGGCTGATTAAAGCGGTAGAAAAGTTTGATTTTCGTAAAGGCTTCAAATTTAGCACCTATGCTACTTGGTGGATCCGCCAAGCTATTACCCGTGCCATTGCTGACCAGGCAAGAACCATTCGTATTCCTGTGCATATGGTAGAAACCATTAATAAGCTCATTCGCATTCAGCGGCAATTAATTCAAGAGCTGGGCCGGGACCCTTCCCCAGAGGAAATTGCTAAAGAAATGGACATTCCTACGGAGCGGGTAAGAGAAATCCTCAAGATTTCGCAAGAACCAGTATCTTTAGAAACACCTATTGGTGAAGAAGAGGATAGCCATTTGGGAGACTTCATCGAAGATGAAGACGCTCTAGCCCCGGCTGAAGCTGCTTCCTTCTTCCTCTTAAAGGAACAGTTGGATGATGTGCTGTGCACGCTGACAGCAAGAGAAAAGAAAGTACTGCAGTTACGCTTTGGCCTGGAGGACGGTCGTTCCCGTACTTTAGAAGAAGTGGGACAAGAGTTTGGCGTGACCAGAGAACGCATTCGTCAAATCGAAGCAAAGGCTTTGCGGAAGTTACGACATCCGAGCCGCAGCAAGAAATTAAAAGATTATTTAGAATAAACGCAAGCAAAAACGGCTGTGAGCCCTGATAGATGGCGCAGCCGTTTTTTACTAGGGGATAAACGGAAAGAGAAACGGAAAGGGAGTTTTTAGGAAATGACAACAAATCGGAGCAGCTTTTCCAGTCGGTTGGGTTTTGTCATGGCAGCAGCTGGTTCTGCTGTGGGACTGGGAAATTTATGGCGTTTCCCTTATTTAGCAGCGAAATATGGCGGCGGTATCTTTCTCTTAGTATATATTCTGCTGTTGGTTACCTTTGGTTTTGCTTTGATGGTAACGGAGATTGCCATTGGGCGGAAGACTAGATTATCTTGTATCAGTGCCTATGGTGCCTTAAGTAAGCGATTTTCTTTTTTAGGTTGGATTGCTGCCTTAGTGCCCATTATCATCACGCCTTATTATTGCGTTATCGGCGGCTGGGTGATGAAATATTTATTTGAATTTACCCGTGGTAATGGGATGGCGGCAGCCGGAGACCAATTCTTTGGGAATTTCATCGCAGCAGGTGAACCAGGATTATGGGGGAGTCCTGTTCTTTGGTTTGTACTGTTTATTCTTTTGACAGCTGTGATTGTTGGCTTTGGGGTGGAAAAGGGTATCGAAAAGGCCAGCAAAGTATTGATGCCGATTTTAGTAGTGCTATCCATTGTGGTAGCAGGGTTTTCTTTAGCTATTCCTGGGGCTATGGAGGGGCTGAAGTTTTATCTATTACCTGACTTTTCCCATTTCTCTTGGATGACGGTGTTGGCGGCTATGGGGCAGATGTTCTACTCTATGTCTCTTGCTATGGGCATCATGATTACTTATGGCTCCTACATGAAAAAAGAGAATAGGCTAGAGCATTCTGTGGGACAAATCGAAATTTTCGACACCGGTATTGCCATGATTGCAGGGCTGATGATTATCCCAGCCGTAGTGGCATTTAGCGGTGGGGATACCACTATGGTTCAGTCGACAGCTGGCCCGGGGCTGATGTTTGGTGTTTTGCCAAAGGTGTTTGAGACCATGCCTGCCGGGGGCTTGGTGGGGACTCTCTTTTTCCTATTGGTGGCTTTTGCGGCGCTGACATCTTCTATTTCTCTCATGGAAGCCATCGTTTCTTCTTTCATGGATAAATTCCAATTAAAAAGAGGCATTACGGTTCTTCTGGTAACGGTATTGCTTTTTGCGTTGGGTATCCTTTCTTGTCTGGGCTATGGTCCTTTAGCTGGTGTTCAGCTCTTGGGTATGGCCTTTCTGGATTTCTTTGATTTCATTTCTAATTCGGTGCTCATGCCAATCGTGGCGCTGTTTACTTGCATCCTAATAGGTTATGGGGTGGGTACCTCTGTGGTAGAGGAGGAGGTAAAGGCGGAAGGCGCTGTATTCCGTCGGGAGAAGCTTTATCGGGTGATGGTGCGCTGGGTAGCGCCTATCCTTTTGGTACTTATCTTAATCACCTCGGTTATGCAGGGACTAGGTATCGGTGGGTTTAAAATTTAACTTGTCCGCGACAAAAAACTGCCTTTCTCTTGTTGACCGAAGATGGAACTTTTAGTATAATAAGGGATGCGGTATTCCCCGATAGCTCAATGGTAGAGCACTCGGCTGTTAACCGAGTTGTTGTAGGTTCGAGTCCCACTCGGGGAGCCACTTTCGGATCCATAGCTCAGTGGTAGAGCTACCGGCTCATAACCGGTTGGTCCCTGGTTCGAGCCCAGGTGGATCCACCAAATAAAAAACCTGTCTAATGATGAATTAGGCAGGTTTTTTATATTCTGCCACGAGGTGCCAGAAATAAACGATAAGAACCTTCGCTAGCGCTCAGGATGACAGATGGGGAGGCGCTTCCGCTTTTTTTTGGCTGCTGCGGTTTTTTTCTCCTTTTCCTGCATATAATGGCAAAAAAGAAGAAAACAGAGGGGGCTATGCCATGGCGGGCAATTTAAATCTAGGGAACTTAATCAACCTGTTAAAACCAAAAAATATCGAAGAGGTGAAAGGGTTGGTTAATGCATATAGCAGCTTTCTTTCTCCGGAACAGCAGGAGAAAATCGGAAACTTAATTAACGAACTGGAAAATCCAAACGGGCCTAACCGGGAAAATATCTCTAACTTGACGGATAGCTTAAAAAAAGACATCGACCAGTCGGAAGCAGCGGAAATTCTTCAAAATGAAAATATTCCTGTACCCGACCGGGAAACAGTGGAAGCAGCTATGGGGGATGCACCAGAAGAAGAAGGCGGCAAACGAAAGAAACGGAAAAAACACCATAAAAAACGATAAGAAAATCTAAAAAAGATACTTCCTAAAAGATTTCTCGCTGATGTCCAAAAGGATAAGGGAAATCTAGTAAGAAAGAGAATTGACAACCTTATATAGGTATGGTAAAATAAATTTTTTTGTTTTGACCGGAGCAAAAAAATATGATATGATAGTGTCAAAAGGAAAAGAGAAGGAGCGGACGCTATGTTTAGTATAGGGGATAAAGTGGTCTATCCGGTACATGGCGCCGGTATCGTTGAAGCAATTGAGGAAAAAGAAGTTCTTGGGGAATTAAAACAATATTATGTCTTAAAACTTTTTGACGGTGAAATGAGAGTAATGGTACCGGTAGATGCTGTCCAGGGTGTGGGCTTAAGAAGCGTCAGCGATGACGCTATCTTGCAGCGTGTATCTGAAGTGCTGCGTTGTGTGGAAGAAGAAGAAACCATCGCTTGGAACAAGCGGTATCAGCAGCATATGACTAAGATAAAAAGCGGTGATGTATTCCTAGTGGCAGAAGTGGTTCGTAGCTTAACTTTGCGTGATATGCAAAAGGGGTTGGCTGCCGGTGAGCGTAAAATGCTGGACCAAGCACGGAAAATCTTAGTCAGTGAGTTTATGGTTGCAAAGGATATTGATGAACAGCAGGCAAAAGATATGATTAATGAGTGTTTCCCAAAAGAAAATTAATTAAAAGCTATTGGTCTTTACCGCAATCTATTTAGGTTGCGGTTTTTTTATAAAGATTAGTGTAAGGTAAGACTAAGGAAGTCGAAAAAGAATATTATTTGCTTGGGTGTTTTCCTTGTCCTTGCCTTGTATTTTCTGGCAGCTTTCTCTATAATTGAGATGTAGCCATTTTATGGAAAGGAGGTGAGAGAGATGAAAAAAGAGAAAAAGGCGGAATTAACTCCGGAACAACGAAAAGCAAAGTTATTAAAAGCGGCAGCGGCATTTGTGGCTGTCATATTTGCAATTATCGGCGCCGTACTGGCCCATTTCCTGGTAGAAAACTGGTTGCATTTTACAGTGGTTTGGCAGCAAATTGGGTCACTATTTATTGGGGCAGCAGTCTTTGGCCTCTTTGGGCTGACCATTTCTCCTATGGTCATTGGTGTTTGCACCCATGTGTTTAATTCTTTAACCAATCAACTTTTTAAAATCCCTTTGGTGGATATTATTTGTTCTGTATTCGGACTTATCTGCGGCCTGGTTATCGGGAGCCTGCTTGGCTCTGCCATTGAAAAAATTGCCTTCGTTGGACCATATATTGCCTTTGCTGTGCTGTGTGCCTTTGGCTATGTAGGTATGTGGCTGGGAAATAAGAAAAAGGATGAAATTGTCAGCATTATTACGACGGGGCTAGGGCGTATTTCAGTAGGCAAGGAACGGACCCCCAAAAGTGAACGGGAACGGGACCGTGATCATGTGAAGGCTGTTCCAAAAATTCTGGACACCAGTGTGATTATTGATGGTAGGATTGCAGAAATTTATGCTACCGGCTTTTTAGAAGGGAATTTGATTATTCCTGGTTTTGTTCTCATTGAATTGCAGCATATTGCAGACTCTGCTGATCCCTTAAAACGGAACAAAGGGCGACGGGGGTTGGATATCTTAAATCAGCTGCGAGAGGATTTCAAACGGCAGGTCCAGGTGGTAGAAAAAGACTACCCGGATATCCCTGAGGTAGACTCTAAGCTGTTGAAAATGGCAAAGGATCTCAAGGGTGCTGTTATTACCAATGACTTTAATCTGAACAAAGTCGCAGGCCTTCAGGATGTGACGGTGCTGAATATTAATGACCTTGCTAATAGTGTAAAGCCGATTTTCCCGCCAGGGGAAGAATTGATGCTGAAAATCATCAAAGATGGCAAAGAAAATAATCAAGGTATCGGTTATCTGGATGACGGCACCATGATTGTGGTGGAAAACGGCAGGCGTTATATGGGGAAGACCATTCGTGTGGTGGTTACCAGCGTGCTACAGACTTCTGCTGGACGGATGATTTTTGCTCGGCCTTTGGGGAATAAAAAACCTTCTCGGGAGATTATCCCGGAAAGTGTGCTTTTGGAAACAGGGGAGTCGGCACCGGTGGCGTTGCTGGCAGAGGAAGAGCGGGTAGACTAGCGGCCAGTTTTTTTAGGAATAGGGTGACTTTATGATTGGGGTTAAACATAGTGAAGAAAACTTCTTGCCTTCTGTGACAGCGCTGATTGTAGCCGGCGGCAAGGGAACCCGTATGGGCTATGAGCAGAATAAGCTGTTTCTTCCGTTGGACGAAAGCTGTATTTTGGGTAAGACGCTTACTATCTGGCAGCATATTTCTCAGGTAGATAGGATCGTGGTGGTTTGCGCAGAGGGTGAGGAAGAGCAAATCGCGGATATCTGTCGGAAAGAGCAAATCAGTAAAGTGGAAAAAATCGTTCTCGGCGGCAAGGAGCGGCAAGACTCTGTATGGCAAGGCTTAAATTATATAGAAAGTTTAACGCCAACCCCAGATGTGGTAGTTATCCATGATGGGGCAAGACCTTTTTATCATGGTGCAGATTTTGCAGATTTTGTGCAGGCGGTGCTAACCAGTGATGTTGCTGGGGGCGTCTTAGGGGTGCCTCTCCAAGACACGGTGAAAACGGTTTCTCAAGGGTGTGTAGGTTGTACCGTGCCTCGAGAAGACCTGATAGCAGTGCAGACGCCACAGCTGTTTCGCTTTACCACATTATACCGGTGTTATGAAAAAGCCATGGAAGCAGGCATTGTCTGCACAGATGATGCTGGTATTTTAGAGGTATGCGGTAAGGCAGTGCTGATTTATCCAGGACAGAAAAATAACTTGAAAATTACGACGCCGGAGGACTATGCATATGGGCAGTACCTTCTGGCTAGGGAAAAGAAGGGGGCTGGCATATGCGAGTAGGTATGGGGTATGACGCCCATCGGTTGGTTGCGGGGGACCATTTGGTGTTGGGTGGTGTAGAAATTCCTTTTGAAAAAAAACTATTGGCTCATAGTGACGGGGATGTGTTACTCCATGCTATTGCAGATAGTCTTTTGGGGGCTGCAGGCCTAGGGGATATCGGCGTTCACTTCCCAGATAATGACCCGGCATATCGCGGTATTTCCAGCCTAGTTTTGTTGGAGCGCGTGGGGGAGAAATTAACAGAAGCTGGTCTTGCTGTGCAAAATGTAGACAGCACTATCGTGGCGCAGCAGCCAAAGCTGGTTTCTTTCATTCCACAAATGCGGGAAAATATTGCAGCGGCGCTGGGACTGGACTCTGCTATGGTCAATGTAAAGGCGACTACCACCGAGGGTATGGGCTTTACGGGTAGTGGCGAGGGTATCGCTGCCTATGCTGTATGCTTATTAGTTGGTAAGTGGCATTAAAAATAAAGCTCATAAAGAATGAGGAGCATAGAGCTTGAAAAAGACTGCAAAAAATTGCAGTCTTTTTTTATTCTTTCACGAGAATTTCTTTTTATTTCGAGGTAGTTGTGTTACAATAAGATATAGATTGGGAGAACTATTTTAGAAAGCCAGAGAAAAATCGTTGTGGTGCCGCAATTGTGAAGTCGCAATGATTGTTTTCTTGTTGTCATTTCTAAGATAATAGATGAATAGATAGCAGAATAATGTTTGCATATGGAGGTATTTTTGTGGTAACGATAGCAGAGATGAAAGAGTCTTTAAAAGCAGCTTTGCAAGAGGCTGCCCAGCAAGGAAAAGATAGCGGTGTGTTCACTTATGAGACGCTGCCGGATTTTGTTTTAGAAATTCCTCGAGATAAAAACCACGGGGACTTTGCTGCTAACCTTGCTATGGTTTTGACCAAGCAGGCAAAAATGCCGCCACGGCAAATCGGTGAATATTTGGTAAATACTTTATCGGCACCAGAGTGGCGGGACAAGCTCTATATTGAAAAAATGGAGTTGGCTGGACCGGGCTTTATTAATTTCTATTTGCAAAAAAGATGGCTGACAGAAGAAATCAAAGAGATTTTATCTCGAGGGAGCGCCCATGGCAACTGTAATCTAGGTCAGGGGCAAAAGGTGCAGATAGAGTTCGTCAGTGCAAACCCTACAGGGGAACTCCATATGGGAAATGCGCGAGGTGCAGCGCTGGGCGACTCTCTTGCCAATATTATGACAGCCGCCGGTTATGAAGTGAGCCGAGAATACTATATCAACGACGCCGGTAATCAAATCGTAAAGTTTGGCCTATCTTTGGAAGCGAGATATTTGCAGTGCTTAGGGGAAGATGTTGAATTTCCGGAAGATGGCTACCATGGGGAAGATATTACTCGCACCATGGAAGAATTTATCGCAGAGCATGGTGATAAATATAAAGATGTAGATGCGGACCTTCGCCGGGAAATGTTGACCAAATATGCCCTGGAAAAGAAAATCACGGCTATCCGGGAAGGGCTCTTGCGCTTTGGGGTAAAATATGATGTTTGGTTTAGCGAGCAGTCTCTCCATGACAGCGGTGCTATTACCGAAGTCATTCAGCGCCTGCAGGAAAAGGGCTGCATTTATGAAAAGGACGACGCTCTCTGGATAAAAGGGGAGGTCCTTGGTGATGAAAAGGATGAAGTAATTGTTCGTGCTAATGGTATTCCTACTTATTTTGCAGCGGATATTGCTTATCATGAAAATAAATATAGCCGTGGCTTTGACCAGGCTATCAATATTTGGGGGGCAGACCACCATGGCCATGTGGCGCGGATGCAGGGCGCTATGGAAGCATTGGGTTACGATAGGGAGCGGCTCCATATCATCCTCATGCAGTTGGTACGGCTTATCCAAGACGGTGAAGTCGTAAAGATGTCTAAGCGAACGGGTACTTATGTGACTTTAGAAGAATTGATGGACGATATTGGGGTAGACGCGGCTAGATTTTTCTTCTGTATGCGCAGTGCTGATAGTCAACTGGACTTTGACTTAGACTTAGCAAAGGCGCAGTCTGCAGACAATCCTGTTTTCTATGTGCAATATGCTCATGCGCGTATTCATAGCATTTTAGCGCAAAATGCAGAGGACGGCTTTGTGCTACCGGCGTTAGACCAGATAGATTTTAGTTTGCTGACCCATGAAAGTGAAATTGACTTAATCCATAAATTGATGGAGTTGCCGGAAGAAATCGCTTATAGCGCAACTCATATGGAGCCATATCGCATTGCAGTCTATGCCCAGGATTTGGCGGCGTTTTTCCATGGCTTTTATGCCAATTGCCGGGTACTGGGGGTAGACGATAACTTACGGGCAGCCAGACTATGGCTGATTTCTGGGGTGGCGACAGCCATCGCCAAGTGCTTGGGTATCCTGGGGGTAACAGCACCAGAAAAAATGTAAGCAGCCTAACGGTGTGCAAAATCAAGACATAGCATATTTTTATAAAAGATTTGAAAGAAATAATATTGACAATAAAGTAGGAGGAAGGGAAATGGCCAAACATATTTTTATTACCGGCGGTGTGGTGTCGTCTTTGGGAAAGGGGCTAACGGCAGCTAGCTTAGGCAGACTGTTAAAGTCCAGAGGATTAAAAGTTGCTATTCAGAAATTAGACCCTTATATGAATTTAGACCCCGGCAGAATGAGTCCTTATCAACATGGGGAAGTGTTTGTGACAGACGACGGTGCAGAAACTGATTTAGACTTAGGTCACTATGAACGGTTTGTGGATATTAACCTGACGAAACGGAGCAGCGTCTCTGCCGGTAATATCTATTGGTCAGTGCTCTGTAAAGAACGGCGGGGGGATTATCTGGGCGGCACAGTGCAGGTTATTCCTCACATCACCAATGAAATCAAACAGCGGGTGTTGGACTTAGCAGAAGAAAGCGGCGCTGATGTGGTCATTACCGAAATCGGCGGTACCGTTGGTGATATCGAAAGCCAACCTTTCCTAGAAGCTATCCGCCAGATTAAACGGGATATTGGTAGAAAAAATATTGCTTATATCCATGTGACATTGGTTCCTTACATTTCTGCAGCTGGCGAACCCAAAACTAAGCCTACCCAGCATAGTGTAAAAACATTGCGGAGCATTGGCATTCAGCCAGACATTGTGGTGTGCCGGGCAGAACGGCCTCTCACCTCTGATATGATAGATAAAATCGCTCTCTTCTGCGATATTGATAAAGAAGCAGTTATTCCTGCCATCGATGTGGACAACCTGTATCAACTGCCTCTTAATTTGCAAAAAGAAGGCTTAGACGACATTGTGGTAGATACTTTGGGTCTTTCCTGTGGGCCTGTGCAGATGGATGATTGGAAAGCCTTTTGTAATAAAGTGGAACATATTACTGGCAGTGTAGATATTGCTCTGGTGGGAAAATATGTAGAACTGAAAGACGCCTATCTTAGCTTAAACGAAGCGTTGCGTCATGCCGGCTTTGCTCATGATGTGAAGGTAAATATCCGTTGGGTCAATGCTACTGATTTATGCGAAGCAAATATCAAAGAGGAATTATCTGGCGTTAGCGGTATCTTAGTGGCTAGTGGTTTTGGTCCTCGAGGTACCGAAGGGAAGAAGTTGGCAGCTCAATTTGCCCGGGAAAATAATGTACCATTCCTCGGCATTAATATGGGCATGGAAATGGCTGTGGTAGACTTTGCTCAAAAGGTAGCAGGTCTCAAGGACGCTAACAGCTTAGAATTTAACGAAAAGACGGCATATCCCCTTTTCATTATGCCAGAACGGGTGAATAAGGCAGGTGAGCCTATAGACTCTATGCGGTTAGGGAGCTGTGTGACGAAGTTAGTGCCAGATACTAAGGCAGCAGCAGCTTATGGCAATGTAACGGAAATCCAAGAACGGCATCGACATCGTTATGAGTTTAATCCTGTTTATTTACAACAATTGGCAGAAGCAGGTATGGTATTTTCCGGTTTTTCCGGAGAACATAACTATGTGGATATGATAGAACTGAAAGACCATCCTTGGTTTGTAGGTTGTCAATTTTTACCAGAATTCAAATCCCGACCACTCACGCCCCATCCTCTTTTGGTAGCCTTTATCGGGGCGGCGTTAGGTGTAAAATAAAAAGAAATATTTAAAAGACACTCGCCCTTTTGGGAAGGGCGGGTGTCTTATCACCATATCTGATAGGAGGCAATGGGAGCATTGGAACAAGCATTGCAAATGGAACAAGCAGCGGCAGCTGTGGCGGTAAGAGAAATTACCATAGAAGAAAAGGAGCGATTTAACAGCTTTTTAGCGGACTCCGTAAAAGGGCATGTCTTGCAGACTTGGGAATGGGGGGAACTGAAGGCAAAAACCGGTTGGACGCCTATTCGCCTGGTGGCGGAGCGTGCTGGGAAAATCGTTGGTGCGATTTCCGTCCTAAAAAGACTGGTACCTACAGGAAAATGGTGCATTTTTTATGCGCCGCGGGGCCCTGTCCTTGCTATCGAAGAAAAAGATGTGTGGGACGCACTCCTTGAGGGTGTGAAGGTGCAGGCAAAAAAGCATAACGCCATTTTCTTAAAAATCGACCCTGATGTGAAAGATGACAATGCTCTTTGGCGGGAGCGGATAGAAAGCTCTGGCTTTCGTCCGGTGGATAAGGGGCCTGGCTTTGAGGGTGTGCAGCCGCGTTTTGTATTCCGCTTAGATATTAGCCCTGATGAAGAGACCCTTCTTGCCAATTGCCATCAAAAGACCAGGTATAATATTCGCTTGGCCCAAAAGCGCGGTGTGGAAATTTTAGAAAACGCACCGCGAGAACAGCTGAAGGTGTTCTATGATATCTTATCAGAAACAGCCTCTCGGGATAAATTTTTAATTCGTCCTTTTAGCTACTATGAGGCGTTTTATGATTTACTGGTGCCGCAGGGCCTGGCTGAAATGTTCCTTGCTACCTATGAAGGGAATGTCATAGCGGGGACCCTTGCCTTTAAACTAGGGGATAAAGCTTGGTATATTTATGGTGCGTCCTCTAATGCACACCGTAATGTGATGCCCAATTATCTCATTCAATGGAAGATGATTTGCTGGGCAAAGAAACACGGCTGCACCATGTATGACTTCCGCGGCGTGCCGGGAGATGTGGACGAAAACCATCCTCTCTATGGTTTGGTAAAATTTAAACGGGGCTTTAATGGGGAATATACCAAATTTATCGGTGAATATGATTTGATTTATAAACCAGCTGTTTATCGACTCTATCACTTTGCAGAGCCTCTTTATCAGAAAACAGTGCGCAAGTTGATTAACCTGAAAAAACGGTTGCGGGGACAGACGAAATAAATAGTCAATTGTTAAATGATGAAATGATGAAATGATTGAAGCGGAAAACTGGAGAAGTAGTGAAGTAGCAAAGGAAGAAGGGGCATGCCATGGGTTATAGCAGGTGGATAGAAGTAAATGTCGATTGTATCTGCCATAATTTACAGGAAATCAAACAGCTGGTAGGAACAGAGACAAAGGTATTGGCAGTGGTAAAAGCGAATGCCTATGGCCATGGCAGTGTGGGTGTGGCGAAAGCCCTTGCCTATGGTGGAGTAGACGCCTTTGCTGTTACGACTATCGAGGAAGGTCGCGAATTGCGGGAAGCTGGTGTGGCTCTTCCTATTCTGGTTTTTGCGCCCATGCTTCCAGACCAATGTGATGATATGAAAAGATGGCAATTGACGCCTAGTATTGACTGTGAGGAAGCGTTGCTGGCTTGGCAGGCTGCAGCAGGTGGTGGTTTCCACCTGAAGATAGATACAGGGATGCACCGGGTGGGCGCCTTCCCCGAAGAAGGGTTAGCACTAGCTAAACAAAGCAAAGAATTACCTGACGTGCAGATGACAGGGGTTTATTCTCACCTGGCTACGGCGCAGCAGTCAGATGTGACAGCTGCAAAGAAGCAAATCGCTATTTTTCAGAAGCTTTTAGCCGATATGAAAGCAGAAGGTATCGACTATGGGTTGGCGCACTTGGCTAATAGCGCTGGACTGATTAAATTTCCAGAGGCAAGGTTTGACATGGTGCGAGCTGGGACTATCCTCTATGGGCAGTATCCGGCAGAGACGCCTCATGTATTGGATTTGCAGGACCCTTGGCAGGCGAAAGGACGGTTGGTAGAAGTAAAAACTGTGCCTGCTGGTGGTGCTATCGGCTATGGCGGCGACTATCGCTGTAAAAAAGAGGAGCTGGTAGGAGTAATCCCCTATGGCTATGCAGATGGTTTTAATGTATTGGCAAGTACTCGTCCTGCAACGATACAGAGCACTTTCCGGGATATTTTAAAAGCGTTGGCCAAGGCAGCTGGCAAGTATGGCACTGTCTATGTACGAGTCAATGGGAAAAGCGTGCCGGTAGTGGGGCGTATCGGTATGCAGCTGACTTCTGTCTCTCTTACGGGGGTAGTGGCCAAGGCTGGTGACGAAGTGGCGGTACCGTTGCGGCGAACTACTGCCAATGTAGCCATCCCTCGGGTGTTCACAGGAGCATTGGCAGAGCAGTTGCATTTAAATACCGTGGAAGAACGAGAACTTGGCTAAAATTCACTGTTTTGTTCCCCTAGTCTGGCAGGAAAATAAAAAGAACGAAGAGAATATAACCTGGTAAGCAAGATGGAAACATAAAGAAAAACGAGGTGGCTGATGGCAACAACAGATGTGTTTTTTATGGCGCGTTGTCCTCGCTGTGGAGAGGTTATCCTGCACCGGAAAGTGTCTATCTTTACCATTCAAGGGCAGGGTAAGGTGTTTATTTCCTGTGATTGTGGGTTTCTTATTTGCGCTATTGCCCCTCAGGGAAAAAAGCATTATGCTGTAGATATTTGGAGTGATTGCTGTGAAGAACCTCATCGTTTTGTCTTTACTTTAGGGCAGTTGCTTAAGAATTCTCTTGCCCTTGCTTGCAGCCGGACAGATATCCATTTAGGTTATTTGGGGGACCGGAGAAGTATTCTTGCTGAAGTCATAGACCGGGATATTTTATCTTTATCAGAGAGCTTTTCCCTATGGGGTTTTTTTTCCGCTATGGAAATCATAGACGGTGTCTTAAAAAGACTCTATGTGTTGATGTCGGCTGGAAAGGTGCAATGTCATGACTGCGGCGAGGACCTTGATGTGCGGATTTATCGCGACCGTATCGGCGTGTGTTGTCCTCATTGCAGGAATGGCGGCTTCTTACTGGCAGCGAAGGAACAAGATTTGCTGCTGATGCAACAGGCGGAAGGTCTGATTTTGAGAAAAGATGGTATCAATATGGTATACGGGAATAAGATGAAATCATAAATAAGAAAAGATATAGGAGGTAACAAGTATGGCACTGGTATCAATGGTAGAATTATTGGGAAAGGCACAAAAGGGCGGTTATGCAGTGGGAGCTTTTAACTGCAATAATATGGAAATCGTCCAAGCGATTATCGCAGCAGCAGAGGCGGAAAATGCACCGGTCATCGTCCAAGCAAGCCAAGGGGCTATCAAATATGCCGGTATCGAATACATAGCCACCATGACGAAACTTGCTGCTGAAAAAGCTTCTATCCCTGTTTGTCTGCACTTAGACCATGGGACAGGCTTTGACCAGGTAATGCAATGTATCCGCAATGGTTTTTCTTCTGTGATGATAGACGGCTCTAAACTGCCTCTGGAAGAAAATATTGTATTGACCAATCGAGTATTGGATGTAGCGCGGGCAACTGGTGTTTCTGTAGAAGCGGAATTAGGGAAAATCGGTGGTACAGAAGATGATATCACCGTCAGTGAAAAGGAAGCTATGTATACAGAGCCAGAAGAAGCCAAGTATTTCATTGATCACTGTAAAGTAGACGCGCTGGCTATCGCTATCGGTACAGCTCATGGGCAATACAAGGGCACACCGAAACTAGACTTGCCTCGTCTGGAAAAAATTGCTGGTATGCTGGATACGCCTATCGTGCTGCATGGCTCCTCTGGGGTGCCAGATGACGCTATCCGGGCAGCTATCGAACGGGGCGTGTGCAAAGTAAACATCGACACCAATATCCGGGAAGCTTTCATGGCTGGGGTAAAGGACGCTTTGGCACAGAACCCATCTGAAATCGACCCACGGAAGGTATTAGGGCCAGCCAGAGAAAGAATGACTGCCATCGTCAGAGAAAAAATCCGTCTCTTTGGCAGCTCTAATCAAGCGTAGTATATTTTGCCACGCTGTACGGATGGTGCCACTTTGTACGAAAGCAAAATTCACTACTTCCCATGCAAAAGTAATTGTCGGAAGTAGTAAGTAATTTTCTCGTACTCTGTGGCATAATAGGTCATCCTGAGGAACGAAGTGACGAAGGATCTTAAAAAGACTTGCAATTTAGATTGCAAGTCTTTTTTATTTTAAATCTTATGCCTGGCAGCAGTCATAGCCCAGGTTAAAGAAAATCCACAAGTTCTTTTCAAAGGGGGCATAAAGCCGCTTGTAGAGTTGGTCTACTTTGGACAGTCTATCCCGGAGATAATCGGAGGCCAAGTATTGCTGTAAATCTTTGAATATGACTTCCTGCCCTTTTTTTAATTTGCCGTATCGTTCGCTGCTTTTGATTTTCTCCAGATAGAATTTA
>JAAVYR010000013.1 GCA_022791255.1 Peptococcaceae bacterium
ACCGCCCAGCGGTATTGTTTTCGGGTTTGGAAACTCTTATAATAATGATAGATACCAAACGGCTATGAAGCTGCTCCAGTCTAAACTAGGCGGCCAGCCAAACGGCGTCTATGATGAAGATATGGCAGAATGGCTCTACATCAAGAAACGCACTACCATCCCAAAAGGGGAAGGGTACTTGGTCCATGAGGTGGACCCGGACTATCTTTTCAAAGATTGGAAGCCTATGGTTTTAGGGGTAGACAGATTGTTATGGAGAATGTTTGGCTTAAATCCTGACGACCTGAAGCCGGACCCCATTGGTGAAGAAGTTGCCAATGGTGAAACTGTCTTTGGGGCGATGAGTGATAGAGCTGGTGATGTTGGCAATGTCTTTGACACAATGGATAGGATACTGGAAACAAATGATGTAAAAGATACCTATGCTAGTTCACCAAAATATGGAGATTTGGCTAAAGGTACCAAGAATTGGGTAAAGACCATCGATGGTATGGAAATTCTTTTTTCTATGGGTAGTGCCATGGAAGAAGATATTAACAATGGCGTCATTTCCTCCAGCGATATGATTACCGATGTGGTGGTAGAAGGTATAAAAACCAAAACCTCTCAAGTGGGAACAGGAATGGTTGTTGAATTAGTCTTAAAAGTTGCTTTTAACTCAACAGGTGGTTGGGTATACACTGTAACGGCAGTTATTGCAAATGTCGTTTTTGGGGCAGTGTTAGATGAACTTTTAGATAAAGTGGCTGAGGCAATTAAAGAATATATTAAGACGGATTTGATGGATGACGCTATGCATTTTGATGAATGGCAACAGACTTTCCATGAACGGGATATCGAAGCAGGTATTAGAATGGACTAAAATACAATAAGTGGCAGATAAAGAGAAAGGGCGTGGTAACTGTGATTAGTGATAGAGAATGGTTGGATGAAGACTTTGAAATGATGAAGAAAATTCCTCCAGAAGAAAAACGGCTTGCTTCCTTTTGGATACGGCGCAGTAACCCTAGCCTTTTTGAAGTATTGCCAATCATTATAGGGTGTATCTCTTGTATTCTTTTTTGGGGGGGGCGAGGCAGAAAACCCATTATTGATTTAGGCATTGAGGGGAGAGTTGTAAGTCTCATCTTCCTTTTGCTGATGATTGGACTGGTGTCTTTCTTAACTCGAAAACAAAAAGGCCATGTGGACATTTATCCAGAAATGCTGGTTTTTTATGACTATGACTACTACACCAAAGAAGCTCGCCCCAGTCACTTTTACTACTGGACGGATATCGTGCAATACCACTGGGAGCGTCCTTATCTCTGGATTGGGTCTAAAGATAGCGAGCCTGTTTCTGCTTGGATTGGGATGTGCGAACTTCGTCCCTATCTGGAGCAGTATGCTCCCCATGCCGAAGCTGTCCGTTTTAATATGAAACGTTACTTTGAAGAAAGGCGGAAGTAAGGTATTTGTGAAAGATTCTTCGTCACTCTGTTCCTCAGAATGACAATACGAGGTGGTAGCTCGTTCTTTTGTCATTCTGAGTTCAGCGAAAAATCTTTTGCTATGCATTTCAACGAGTGGTATCAAGCCTTCCATATAAGAGATTTGGAAGCTGGCAAAAAAATGCATATATAAAAAGCAAGGAAAAAGGAGACTAAGGATTTCTTAGTCTCCTTTTTCATTTAAATTTTTATTTAATTCCCGCTTGTATTTAAGCGGCGTTTTTGCTATAATCAACCTAATATAGAGCAGAAAATCTGTTTTATAGGAAAAAATAATGAAATTGTCAAATGAAAGGAGTTATTTGTATGGAAAAGAAAGACATCAAAGTTGGTTTGGTGGGCTTGGGTACTGTTGGCTTAGGAGTGGCAAAGGTGCTGTCATCCAACAGTGACCTTATTGCCAAAAGGGTAACTCCCATTTCATTGAAAAGAATTGTCGATAAAAATGTGACTGTTGCAAAAGAAAAAGCAGTAGAAATTGGATATTCGGCAGATATCGTCACAGATGATTTTAATGATATTTTAAATGATGCAGAAATCTCTGTTGTGGTAGAGCTCATTGGCGGCATTCATCCTGCTTATGAATTTATCAAGTCTGCATTATTAGCCGGGAAAAATGTCGTTACTGCTAATAAAGATTTAATGGCGTCTCTTGGCGGCGAGCTGCTTCACATTGCAGAGGAACAAGGCAGAGACTTGATGTTTGAGGCAAGTGTTGCTGGCGGCATTCCTATTTTGCATGCACTGAAGGAATGTCTCTCTGGTAATAAAATTCAAAAGATTATGGGGATCGTCAATGGGACAACAAACTTTATTCTGACACAGATGTCTCAGACAGGGGCTGATTTTGCATCTTGTCTGGCAGAAGCACAGGAATTAGGTTATGCAGAAGCTGACCCTACTAACGACATTGAAGGTTTTGACGCGGCAAGAAAAGTAGCAATCTTGGCCTCTATTGCCTTTAATAGTAGAGTAATAGATACGGATGTCTATGTAGAAGGCATCAGCAATATCCAGGATATTGATATTAAATACGCTCGTGAATTGGGCTATGGCATTAAAATGCTGGGCATTGCCAAAGAAGATAATGGGGAAATCGAAGCACGGGTACATCCAGCTCTTATTCCATTGCAACATCCATTGGCTTCTGTAAACGACTCCTTTAACGCTGTATTTGTAACAGGGGACGCTGTAGGCGATACCATGTTTTATGGTCGCGGTGCAGGGGAACTGCCAACAGCAAGCGCGGTGGTAGGAGATATCATGGAAAGCGCTCGTAACATCTGCCAAGAAGTAACTGGCAGAATTGCCTGCACTTGCTTTGAAGATAAACGCATTAAGCATATGGATGAAACCATTTCCAAGTATTATATTCGCTTGGCTGTTATGGATGACCCTGGGGTTTTATCTCGGATTACCAAAGCCTTTGGGGACAACAAGGTCAGTCTTTCTTCTGTAATGCAAAAAGGGCACAACAATAAGCAGGGAGACGCTGCACAAATCGTGCTGATTACACATACAGTATTAGAAGCGAATGTGCAAAAAGCCCTGAAAGAAGCACAGGCATTAGATTGTTTATATGAAATTAAATCTTTAATCCGGGTAGAAAAACGATAGTTGGGAAAATAATTGATTTAAGAAAAAAGAGGTCATTTGCATGATAAAAGTACAAGTCCCAGCTACTAGTGCGAATATGGGTCCTGGCTTTGATACGATGGGGGTTGCGCTATCTCTATATAATACATTGTCAGTAGTGGAAACAGAAAAAGATGTAGTGGTAGAAATTCTTGGGGAAAAGCCGCAACGACTGCTAAATCCTAAGCACCATCTTATCGTGGAAACAATTGATAAACTGTTTCAGTTAGCAGGGAAAGAGCGAAACGGATTACATTTGGTTTGTGATAATGTAGTTCCTTTTGCCAGAGGGCTGGGCAGTTCTTCTGCCGCTATTGTGTCTGGTTTATTTGCAGGCAACGCGCTTTTAGGCAATATTTTTTCTGAAGATGACTTAATAAAAATTGCCACAGAAATAGAGGGGCATCCTGATAATGTAGTGCCAGCTATTTGCGGTGGTTTTACCATTGCATGTTTGACAGCGCAAGGTGTTCGGCATGTAAAATGTGCTATTCCTGAAGAGATACAGGCAATTGTTGCTATTCCTGATTTCAAGCTAAGCACGGCAAAGGCGCGAGCAGCATTGCCAGAAGCGGTCCCTATGAAGGACGCAGTATTTAATATGAGTCGTACAGCGATGGTTGTAGCTGCTGCCTTACAAGGAGATTTTGCCTTATGGGGAGAAATGATGGAGGATAAGCTTCATCAGCCCTACCGTTTTCCTTTAATTCCTGGTGCAGATAAGGTGATTGCAGGTGCAAAAGATGCCGGCGCTATCTCTTGTGTGCTTTCGGGAGCCGGTCCGACTATGATTGCCTGGGTGGATAACGGAAAAAGTATAGCTGTATCTGAGGCTATGAAGCAAGGGTTTACTGCTGCTGGCATTTCTTGTGAGACAAAAATTTTAACAGTAGATAATCAAGGGGCAAAAATATTGCCTTAAGTTTGTATATAAGGAGGGTGCGTATGGCACTGATTGTTCAAAAATTTGGCGGAAGTTCGGTAGCCGATGCAGAGAGAATTAAAAGAGTCGCGAAAAGAGTGGTAGAAGCTGCTGGAACAGAAAATTCTGTTGTTGTGGTTGTTTCTGCTATGGGGGATACCACAGATATTTTATTAGATTTGGCCAAACAATTAAACGAACATCCTCAACCACGGGAAATTGATATGTTAATGGCTACAGGGGAACAGCAATCTATTGCACTTCTGGCTATGGCTATCCAAGCTATGGGAAAAGACGCTATTTCCTTAACAGGATTGCAGGCAGGGGTTATGACTGACGGCGTTTCCCGAAAATCCAAAATCCTTTCTATTGACTGTCATAGAGTAGAGGAAGAATTGGAACAGGGGAAAATCGTAGTTGTTGCGGGCTTCCAAGGCGGAGATGAACACGGTGAAATCAATACCTTAGGTAGGGGCGGCTCTGATACCAGTGCGGTGGCACTTGCTGCTGCGTTAGATGCAGATGTTTGTGAGATTTTCACAGATGTAGATGGTGTGTATACCACAGACCCTAGGATTGTTCCTAAAGCTAAAAAAATCCCTGTTATCTCTTATGATGAAATGCTGGAGATGGCTTGTGCTGGAGCTGGCGTATTACAGCCTAGAAGTGTAGAATTAGCCAAGCAATTTGGTGTGAAAATTCATGTTCGCAGCAGTTTTAACTATAACGAAGGAACCATAGTGCAGGAGGAATGCGAAATGCAAAAAGAATTAGAAAAAAGTATGGTGGTAAGTGGCGTTGCTTTAGATGATAATGTGCTGCAGGTAACTGTATTTGATACCCCTGATGCCCCAGGTAGTGCCAGTAAGTTATTTACTGCTCTTGCAGACGCTAGAATTAATGTAGATATGATTGTACAAAGCGGCAACAGAACCGAACAAGAAAATGATATGTCTTTTACGGTAAGTTCTGATGATAAAGATAAAGTAATAGCCACTTTAGACAAAATCGTTCCTGAAATCGGTGCTTCTTCCTATACGCTTACAGAAGGGTTTGGTAAAGTTTCTATTATTGGTGCTGGGATGATTACGAACCCAGGTGTTGCAGCTAGAATGTTCCAGGTTTTAGCTGAAAAACAATGCAATATCAAAATGATTTCCACTTCTGAAATCAAAGTTTCTTGTCTTATTGATTTAGCAGATTGTAATGCTGTCATTGCTGCCTTACATACAGCATTTGGTTTGGATGCAGAATAGACAAAGGATAATCATCTTTTCGCACAATGATCAAGATGATAACATAACATATTATATAAAGATTGTATTGCCTTTCCATTCTTTTGTCTTATCTTGACAAGAGGATAGGAAGGCAATATAATGAATATTGCTGTCGGGGCGTAGCTCAGTTTGGCTAGAGTGCTACCTTGGGGTGGTAGAGGCCGCTGGTTCAAGTCCAGTCGCTCCGACCATGTAAAAAGACCTAATATCTTATAAGATATTAGGTCTTTTTTTTAAGAAGTACACACTAGAGTACACATGACAGTGAAGAAGGTAATTGTCGGAAGTAGTAAGTAATGCTTTCGTAAGCTGTGGCACCATTCTGTCATGCTGAGAAGCAAAGTGACGAAGCATCTTAAAGATCCTTCGCTTTGCTCAGGATGACATATTGTGCCACGCTGTATATAAAAAATACTAGGTACTTCTGACAGAAGGGAATGGTGATTGGTGGTAGTAGGAAATAATGTTTCCGTAATATGGAGCAAAATCCGGAAGTAGTAGGAGTGGTGTTTTCGTAAAAAGTAGCATAATCTGTAGCTGTTACACTCAGCCTCTCCCTGCTGCTCTCCATGGTTCCCCCTATCCCACAGGCGGCATGGGCGGCGCCAAGCAGTCCAGCAGCGGGCGATTTGCTCTTGCAGAGCAATAACACCTACAACCTGAGCAATGGCACATACAACATTACCAATGGCAATGGAACAAAGCTTACTGGCGTGTCCTTGGTAGTGGGAAACGGGAAAAGTGTTGTACTGAATTTACCAGCAGAACGGACCATTACTCTGGATGATAGCGGCAACAAAAATCTGTCGCCTATCTCTGTACAAAGCGGTGGTTCGCTGACGATCGTTACAGCAAAAAACAGTGTATTAAATGTATATGGCAGCCGCGGCGTTGACTCTACTGCCATTACCTCCAATACAGGTGCCTTTGCTGCTGAAGGTTCCGGTAGAGCAGCTGTTGGTACCGGTGGCTATCCGGGGATTTATGTGCCGACAAATGCTACCTTAACTTTACGAGGAGATGGCGGGCAGATAAATGCCTATGGTGGCGATGCCAGCAAAAGTACGACTTCTACTGTTGGTGGTAACTTTGGTGCTTCTGGTGGTGGAGGCGCTGGTGCTGGTATCGGCGGAAATGGTGGGAATGGTGGCCAAGGGGCTGCCAATAGTGTAGGCGCAACCCTTGGTGATGGTTTTAACGGTGCAGCTGGCGGTAACGCAGGAACCATTTATATTCTTGATACTATTCGGGTTACTGCATATGGCGGCGGCGCTGCCGCTGGCGGTGGATATTTTGGTTCTTCTCCAGGCGGCGGTGGAGGATATCCTGCTGCAGGTGTAGGTGGAGGCGGTGCCGGCGGAGGAGGTGCCAACCATGGTGCTGGTGGCGGTGGTTTCTCTGGCGGTGCAGGGGAGCCCCAAGGTACAGTTGGTGCTAATGGTTATAATGGTGCTGACAGCGGCCATGGTAACGGTGGTTCTTATTTCCAAGGTGCTACTGTGCTAACTAGCGACTATGTAACCAAAGGTACTGTCGGTCTCTATCCAAAAATTGGCGGCACAGGCATGAAGTATGGTACTGGTTACTATGCAGCAAATAAAGCTGGTGATGGTGGCCAAGGTGGTGGAGGCGGTAAAGTATATGTGGGAAACCGGGCTTCATTGGTTGCTATGAACGGCAGCATGATTACCACATCACGTGGTCAATGGGGAAAAAGCGAAACACCGATTTATCTGCAAATGGGGTATAAGCCTACTACTGTGCAAGGCTCCAATATTACAAAGATTAACACAGCAACTTGGACCGGCATGAGAAGCCAGTTATCTGGGTTAACAAAAAGTGTGGAACCATTTACCAATGAAGGCAAAGAAATTACCGGGATTGGTTCCGGGGCAGGGGCCACAGAAAGCTCTAATGGTACCTTTACCATCCAAAAGGTTCCGGAACGGGTGGATACTGCCACGCTGTACATGAGAAATACTGAGTACTTCTGACATGAGGATGGGTAGTTGTCGGTAGTAGGAAGTAATGCTTCCGTAATATGTGGTTTTATTTTTGTCATGCTGAGGAGCAAAGCGACGAAGCATCTTAAAGATCCTTCGCTGCGCTCAGGATGACATGTAATGTTACACTATCTAAGTAAAAATAAAAAAGCAGCAATCAAAATGATTACTGCTTTTTTTGTTGGCAGGGGCAGAAGGACTCGAACCCTCAACCAATGGTTTTGGAGACCACTACTCTACCAATTGAGCCATACCCCTACGAAACATCACTATTATATCTTGATTTTATTAGTTCGTCAAGTATTATTTATTCATACAGCTATTTACTTTCGATTGCATAGACAATGCAGCCGATGCCAACCACCACTGCGCCAAATATCATCATGCCTACTGGCTGATTAAGTCCCGTCCCCAGAAAGAAGCCAATACAGCCACCTATCATAGATAAAATAGTAGAGAGAATTGCTTTTGTCATAAAATAATCACCCCTTTTTAAGAAAATTATTCAAAAGATTGAATAGGTAAATTTTTTTCACTATAGATAGGAATACCATGGGAATGGAGCAGTGCTGCAGCAACGCCCATGCCGGGAATTTTCTCTTTAGAGAAGGTACCGTCATAGACGGCAGTTACACCACAGGACGGACTATTTTCCTTTAAGATAGCCATGGTAACATCATATTTTTCTAACAATGCTTCTATGGCTTTTGCTCCTTTTAAGAACGCTTCGGTAACAGGAACCCCTTCTTGATTGATAACGGTAGCAGTGCCACCGAGGACTCCTACACCAGTGCCACCACAGATTTCTGATGGAAGGCGAGGGATGGTAAGGCCGCCAGCCGACTCTGGGCAAATAGGCAGATAGTCTTTACCTGCCAAAAAATCAATCACAGCTTGATTATAATTATTGTTACCATTGTATTTTACATTTTGACCTAATAGGCAAGCACTAACTAATATCATAATCTTGGGCGCTCCATTTCTTTTGGTTGTTCTGTAATATTCCAGCTATTATCTGCCAAATGCTGCAAGGCAGATAAGGCGCGGTCTTTGCAGCCGGGACTTAGCTTTTCTATATGACTAATGATTTCCTTCATATCCTGGCGTTTGGTAAAGCCATCAGCAGGACAGAAGCTATGCACCACTGGTAATGTCACGGTCTTTGCATATTTGCTTACTTCTGCTTCTTTTACATAAATCAGCGGACGGATAACAGTGATTTCCATATTACTAAGCCAGCTAACAGGTTTGAAAGAGTCAATATTTCCTTCAAAAAACATTTTTAAGAGCAGCGTTTCTAAAACATCGTCCAGATGGTGACCAAGGGCCACCTTTGAAAAGCCGTTTTCTTTTGCTAAGTTATTAAGAGCGCCGCGCCGCATCTTTGCACAAAGTGCACAGGGATTAGACTCTTTGCGAATATCAAAAATAATTTCGCCAATATTGGTTTCTTTATAAAAAAATGGTACATCTAGCTCTTTACAATAGGCTGCTAAAATTTTGCTATTGTTCGCATCTTCTATCTTATTGTTGCCCAAGGCAATATGTCCGGCAGCTAACTTGTATTTATATTTAGAGGAACGATGAAACTTTACTAGCATATTTAAGAGAGTAAGGCTGTCTTTACCACCGGAAAGCCCCACGAGGATTGGCTCTTCATTATCAATCATCCCATAGTCAGTAATGGCCTTTCTCATCTTATGCAGGATTTTGTCGGCAATCGGTTTTTCTTTGGCTGGCATAGGGGAACCTCCTTTGGTAGAAGATAATACACAAAAAGATTTCTCCATTAGATTTAGCAGGAAAAATCAGCTTTTTGGCGAAAATAAACATGTTAATTAGAATAGAGGAGATAGGCTATGGAAAAAGATCTGATTAAAATTAAAGGCACACTTCACGGTCTTGTTTTTAACTTTAACACCGATGTTGCAGATTTTCAAGAAATATGTCAGGGGTTAGAAAAAAAATTATCTGACGGTGCCCAGTTTTTTGCCCAGGCAAATTATATCATAGACCCAAATGCCGGCCTTGACGCTACACAAATCCAAGCGATTGAAGATATTTTCATCCGTCATGGACTAACCCAGGGAAAGCTGCCGGAGCCTACAGCAACTGCTCCTCAGGGGAAAGAGGGAACCATCAATGATTTAGGGCTGGAACAAGGAACCACCCAGTATTTGATGAAACAAAGCGGTGATGGGGTGCTCATCCCTTATGGCATTCGCTCTGGGAAGAAAATCATGGTAGAAGGACATGCTATCGTTATGGGAGATATTAATCCTGGGGCCCATATTATTGCCACTGGCAATATTTTAGTTATGGGGACTTTACGCGGCATTGCCCATGCGGGGGCTTCCGGAGATACGGAGGCATATATTATGGCCTATCGTCTGGCCGCTAATCAATTGCGGATAGCTGATAAGGCTGCAAGAGCAGAGGATAACGACCAAAGTGCAGGCAATTATCCTGAAAAGGCATATCTCAAGGATGGTATGATTGTCATCGACCCTTATGAAACGCCACAAACGAAAAGAACCATGATAAAAACAGCAAGATAAGGGGTAAGATGGGTAAGGAAGAAGAGATAAGGAGATACAGTAAGTATGGCAGCAGTAACGCCTATGATGCGGCAATACACGGATATCAAGAAACAACATCCTGACGCTATTTTATTTTTTCGGCTAGGGGATTTCTATGAAATGTTTGATGAGGACGCTATCGTCGCCTCTAAAGAATTGGAAATCACGCTAACAGGCCGCGCTGGTGGGGAAGAAACGAAAATACCTATGTGCGGCGTGCCTTATCATGCAGCAGATGTTTATATATCTAAGCTCATTGCCAAAGGCTATAAAGTAGCTATCTGTGAACAGATGGAAGACCCAAAGCTTGCTAAAGGCATCGTAAAACGGGAAGTAATCCGAGTGATAACGCCTGGTACCGTTATGGAAACCAACATGCTCAATGAGCTAAATCAAAACTATCTTTTAGCAGTATACAAGCTAAAAAATACTTATGGCATTGCTTATACGGATATTTCTACAGGCGAATTTCTAACTACGGAAATCACCGGCGATGATAGCTTGCAGAAGATGGTCAATGAAGTTTGTCGCATTAGCCCAGCAGAGTGCATTTTACCAAAATCTCTCATCAATGAAGATGTGTTCCAGTTGGGGCTTTTAGGCTCTCATATCAAAGTACTGACGCCTATGGCTTATGAAAGTCAGACAGTGAGAAATGCAGCTGTATTGGTAGCCACCCATTTCCGAGTTGCAAATGTTGAAGCATTAGGACTTCGCTCCATGCCCGCCGCAACCATTGCGGTGGCAGCCGTATTAGACTTTTTAGCTGCAACACAAAAACAAGAATTTCAATACTTAAATAAAATCCAGATTTACAACTTAGAAACTTTCATGGTGTTGGACGCAACAACCAGACGAAATCTGGAATTAACAGCGACATTACGGCAAAACCAACGGCGTGGGTCTTTGCTCTGGGTATTGGATAAAACCTGCACCTCGCCGGGGGCTCGACTCTTAAAGCAATGGATAGAAAAGCCGTTAATCGACGCGATGCACATCAATATGCGGCTTCAGGGGGTACAGGAATTAATCGAAAAGCCCTTTCTTCATGATGACCTGATACAGGCATTAAACGAAATGTATGACTTAGAACGGCTTTGCGGCAGGGTGTGTTATGGTAATGCTAGTCCACTAGACATGATAGCCTTAAAAAATTCTATCCGTCTCTTGCCTCATATTATTAATGTTCTTATGCAGCTGGAAAAGCCTATCTTCCAACGCTTTTATGACCGCATAGATGCTTTGGAAGATATCGAACAGCTGATAGAAAAGGCTATTGATGATGCGCCGCCCTTATCTCCGAAAGATGGCGGCGTCATCAAAAAAGGCTATTATCCACAAGTAGATGAATTAAGAGAAATTGCTTCTACGGGGAAGGCTTGGCTTGCTGCACTTGAAGCAAAACTCAAAGAAGAGACGGGTATTAAGTCTTTAAAGACCGGCTATAACAAAGTATTTGGCTATTACATCGAGGTAACAAAAACCAATCTGGATTTGGTGCCAGACTACTTTATCCGTCGGCAAACACTAGCCAATGCAGAACGGTTTGTTACAGAAGAATTAAAAGACTGGGAAAATAAAATCTTAGGGGCTAATGAAAAGCTGACCGCCCTGGAATATGATATCTTTCTAGAAATCCGCAAAGTGGTAGCAGATAATGCAGATCGGCTGCAAAATACGGCTCATGCTTTGGCGGCGCTGGATGTTATTCAATCATTTGCTAAGGTTGCTGTGGAAAATAACTATTGCTGTCCGGAAGTAAACGATGGGGAAGAAATTATGCTCACGGCTTCCCGCCACAGCGTCGTGGAAAAAATCATTGGCAGAGAAAACTACATAGACAACGATGTAATGTTGGATAATGAAAATACACAACTGCTTTTGATTACTGGACCAAACATGGCTGGGAAATCTACTTATATGCGGCAAGTGGCTCTTTGTGTATTGATGGCGCGCATTGGTAGCTTTGTGCCAGCAGAGAAAGCTGTTATCGGCAAAGTGGACCGTATCTTTACTAGAGTCGGGGCCAGTGATGATTTATCGGCAGGGCAAAGTACCTTTATGGTAGAAATGAGTGAAACGGCAAACATTCTGCGAAACGCTACCAGAAACAGCCTCGTCATCCTAGATGAAATTGGCAGAGGCACCAGTACCTATGATGGTTTAAGCATTGCCTGGGCAGTAGCAGAATACCTCTTAAAGCCGGAACTGAAAGCAAAGACCATGTTTGCTACCCATTATCACGAATTAACACAGCTAGCTGATGATTATCCTGCTGTGAAAAATTGCTCTGTTGCCGTAAAAGAAAAAGATGGCGGCATTATCTTTTTACGAAAAATTGTTCCCGGCGGTGCGGATAAAAGCTACGGTATTCAAGTGGCAAAACTTGCAGGCCTGCCGAAAGAAGTGATTATCCGGGCTAGTGAAGTATTGCTCCAACTGGAAGCAGCAAAACCTACCCATGAACTGGCCCAGGGCATTGCACCGCCAAAGCATATCGTCGTAGAAACAGTACCTAAAGATGTGCTGAGCTTTTTGGCGGAAACTGGTCTCCTAGACGCCAGTACCATCACGCCGATCCAGGCTATGTTTGAGCTGGACCGCTTGCAAAAGAAAGCAAAAGCACTAAAAGACCAGTATCGAGATGAGTATTAACAGGTTAACGAATAAAAGGAGACGCTATGTCTGAACCACAAGCAGAACAATCCATTATTAATATTTTAGATGCCAAAACAACTAGTCAAATCGCTGCTGGGGAAGTAGTAGAGCGGCCTGTTTCCTTAGTCAAAGAATTGGTAGAAAATTCCATTGACGCAGGCAGTAAAAACATCATCGTAAAGCTCTGGCAAACAGCTGGCGGCACCATCCAAGTGGTAGACGACGGCTGTGGTATGACTGCTGGTGATATGCCCACTGCCATTAAAAATCATGCTACTAGTAAAATCCAATCTATCGAGGATTTAGAAAGCAGTTTTTCTTTAGGATTTCGCGGAGAAGCATTGGCTTCTATTGCAGCGATTTCTAAAATGGAAATGATTTCCCGCACCAAAAACAGTCTATCTGCTACAAGACTTTTAATAGAAGCAGGGGTTATTGTCGAGACCACGGAAGAAGCAGCGCCTATTGGCACCAGTATCTTGGTAAAAGATTTATTTTATAATACACCAGCACGGAAAAAGTTTTTAAAAAGCTATCGTGTGGAAACAGATAAAATCTTTGACTTTGTTTATCATATCAGCTTGTGTCGCCCGGACATCAGTTTCCTTTTGCAAAACGAAGGAAAAACCGTCTTCAAATCTCCTGGACAAGGCGACCTGGCTGGAGCGGCTCTTGCTATCTATGGTGGGAAAACGGCCAAAAACCTCATGCCTATCCACTATGAAAATCCTGAAGAAGGTATTTCTTTAGAGGGATTGGTATCGTTACCTGCTTTAACCAGGGCAAGCCGACAGTATTATAATTTCTTTGTCAATGGTCGATGGGTGCGAAGTCCAGAGCTGGCTAAAACAATCGATAAAGTGTATTACACCGTTATCCCAGAGGGCAAATATCCCATTATTATTTTGCATTTAAATGTGCCGCCTAATCAAATAGATGTTAATGTCCATCCTAGTAAAATGGAAATCAAGTTTGCAGATGATGAAAAAATTAAGCAAATTGTAGGCGAAACCATCAGCAATGCACTGGCTAAAAAAGAACGACTTATTCCAGTATTAGAAGGGAAGCACAGTGGAACAGAGTTATTCCCGAACCAAACCAATCTGGCCGCTCCCGTGCCTTTCCGCCAGATGACGGCAGCAGAACCGCCTGCTCGAGAATACAAAATAGTGCCGCAAACGCCGCCAATACATAAAACAGAACAAGAGATTGAGTATTTAGCAGCAGAAAAATCCCAGTATGGTGAAAATGAAATGCCAGAAGAAATCGTCTATGATGTGCCGCTAAATATGCCCTATAAATCCGGCGTCATTCAAGGCGCAATGGATAGCCCTTTTAAACAAGATAAGCCTCATATTCAGCTACCAGATTTATTTAGCGACAGAGATGACACCACACCTGCGGCCAGCAGTAAAAAATTTCGTTTTAGTGATTTACGGCCGTTGGGACAAATAGACGCTACTTATATTGCGGCAGTAGGGGATGATGGACTTTATTTAATGGACCAGCATGCTGCTCATGAGCGCATTCTCTATGAAAAGCTGCGCAAACAATATTATGAAACAGAGGGAGATGTAAAGGGCGAAAAAATCTCTTATCTCCTAGCGGTGCCGTTGCCTGTTGATTTAAATACCCAAGAAAAGCTGCGATTGGTAAATCACATTGTAGAACTATCAGAGCTGGGTTTTGTTATCGAAGAATTTGGGGAAAATACCTATTTATTACGGGGTGTACCTGCATGGTTCCAAAGTCTGGGCTGTGATGAAGGTATTTTCATTGAAATACTAGATATGCTCTTAGAAGATGACAAGGCAAACCCAGGAATGAACCTGGAAAAACTCTTTATGGCAGCTTGTAAAAAGGCAGTAAAAGCTGGCTATTTCCTAACCAACAGTGACATCGGTTATCTGCTGACAGAATTAGATAAAGCAGAACACGGCTTTACCTGCCCTCACGGGAGACCAACCATTATCCGCATCTCTTTATCTGAAATCAAGCGGAAATTCATCCGTACAAACTAGAGGATAAAGCTATGAAGCAGGCAATGAAGGAAAGACTTTTAGTCATCTTAGGACCTACTGCCAGTGGGAAAACGGCTCTTTCGGTAGAGATAGCTGCACGCATAGGGGGAGAAGTTATTTCTGGAGACTCTATGCAGTTTTACCAAGGCATGGATATTGGCACAGCAAAAATAACCCCAGAGGAGCAGGTAGCGGAAAATGGTTATCGAGTGCCCCATCATCTGATTAATAATCTTACCCCTGATATGGCTTATAGTGTGGCAGATTTTCAAAAGGACGCTGGCTCCATCATCGAGGAAATCACGGCAAGAAATCATATTCCTATGCTTGTTGGCGGCACAGGACTTTACATTAATGCTGTTACAGACGGTGATAAATATCAGTTCCCCGTGGAAGAGATTAGTGAGGATTTTCGTAGAGAAAAGGAACGAGAAGCTATCCTTTTTGGCAGGGAATATCTGCATCAACAATTGGCTGCCCTAAATCCGGAACGGGCAAGAGAAATCCATGCCAATAATATAAAAAGAGTCATCCGGGCACTGGAAATAGAAACAGCAAAAAAACAGCAAGCTTTATTACCAGAAAAAAAAGAGGAAACAGGAAAATTTACGCCTTCTTCTGCATATGATTTGATATTGATTGGGTTAAGTATGCCGCGAGAATTGCTATACGCTCGCATAAACAAACGGGTCGATATCATGATGGAACAAGGCTTACTAGACGAAGTCAAGGGGTTGTTAGCTTCTGGTTATGATAAAGAACTCAACGCCATGCAGGGAATAGGTTATCGACAATTAGTGGCCTACCTGGAGGGCCTGATGACCCTGGAAGAGGCTATCTCTCTAATAAAACGAGATACCAGACGATTTGCCAAACGGCAAATGACTTGGTTTCGTAAAGACGCGCGTATCCAATGGTTTGATGTTTCTGCATATCCCAATCAAGCGCATCTTACTGAGGCAGTATGGCAATATATCGCTGCCCAGTGGAGGATGACACCGGCTGATTAAGGGGGCAGAAATATGGTAAAAACAATTTGGGGCTTGCAGGATTATTATTTAAATCAATTACGGAAGGAAAACATTTCAGCTACCTTTTACCTAATCAATGGATTTCAACTGAAAGCAGTGGTAAAAGGATTTGACAATTTTATCGTATTGGTAGACTCTGATGGACGACAGCAAATGATTTATAAGCATGCCATTTCTACCATCACACCATCAAAACAGTTTAATATCCAGGTGCTTTCTCAAGATGAAAACGAAATCTTAGTCGATGATGAGGTGCTCCTGGTACAGGAAAAAACACCGCGTAAATCAAGAGAAGAGAAAAAGCATAAACGGAAACTGATAGACAGTCCTATAGCGGCACCGCTCCTTTTAAATAGTGAAAATCAAGAGGAAGAGAAACAATAAAATCACTTTCCCTTCAAGAGAAAAGTAACGACATTGCTTTTCTCTTTTTTTGTTCACAACATAAGAATATATCAGTATTTACAGCGGATACCCCTATATTTACAAAATACCCCCTAGGGTATAAAATGCTAATAAGGTGGTGAATAAATGGAAACAAAAGAAGCATGTAATTGCGGGAAAAAGACCCATCGCGGAGAAGAGGAAAGAAAAATCATCGCTAACCGTATCAGCCGTATTGAAGGACAACTGAAAGGTATTCGTCGCATGGTACAAGAAGACGCTTATTGTAACGATGTGTTAGTGCAGCTTTCAGCTGTAGAACATTCTGTAAAAAGTCTTGCCAATCATATTTTAGAAAATCATTTATATAGCTGCGTATCAAGAGACCTAGAAAATGGCAAACTAGAGGTAATTGATGAGCTAATCGCGCTATTTAAGAAATTTAATAAGGCCTAGTAATGATATTTTATCCTCAAGACAGAAAGGGGGATAGCGTTATCTTGGAACAAAAGAAGAAATTTAAGATTACCGGTATGTCCTGCAGCGCTTGCAGTGCAGCCATCGAACGAGGTCTCAGCAAGCTGCCGGCAGTAGAGAGTGTTTCTGTGAACTTATTGCAGAATACCATGGAAATCACTTGTGATACTGACCTATTGACAGATGCGGATATTATCCGCACTGTAGAAAAAATCGGCTATGGGGCACAGCCTTATTGGCAGGAAGAGGAAAGGGAACAAGCAAAAAGCACAGCACCTACAGGACCTATAGGACCTATAGAAGAAGCGGCCTTTACAGAACTGACAAAAATGAAAAAGCGTTTTTTGGTTTCGCTATTATTTCTATTGCCCTTATTTTATCTTTCTATGGGCAGCATGATGGGATTACCTATTCCTAGTATTTTTCGTGGGCAAGAAAATGTCCTGATGATGGCTTTTACTCAGTTTTTGCTGACGCTGCCTATCGTGGTCATCAATAAAAAATATTTCACAGGCGGATTTCGTGCTTTATTGCATGGGCGGCCAAATATGGACTCATTAATCGCAACTGGTGCAGGCGCGGCTATGATTTATGGTGTATTTGCGCTTTATCAGCTATCCTATGGCTTTGGTCATGGGGATATGGCCTTGGTGCACCAATATCACATGGATTTTTATTTCGAGTCTGCCGGCATGATACTGACCCTCATCACACTGGGGAAATACCTAGAAACCCGAGCAAAATCCCATACCAATGAGGCAATTACCAAGCTGCTAGATTTAACGCCCAAAACAGCCGTTCGCCTCATAGATGGGAATGAAGAAGAAATAGATTTAGGATTGGTGCAGGTCGGGGATATCCTGATAGTGAAAAACGGTCAGCAGGTACCGGTAGACGGTATCGTAGTACAAGGTGCTGGTACTGTTGATGAAGCAGCCATTACCGGGGAAAGTATCCCTGTCGATAAGCAAATAGGAGATGCTGTTACCGGCGGCACTATCAACACAGCCGGATATTTTCAAATGCAGGCACAGCGAGTAGGGACAGATACCATTCTCGCACAAATCATTCAGTTAGTAGAAGAAGCTAGTGGTTCAAAAGCACCTATTGCAAAACTTGCTGATAAAATTAGTGGTATCTTTGTGCCGACTGTTATTATGATAGCCTTAGTTACATTTTTTGCTTGGTGGCTGTTATTGGACGCTTCATTTGATTTTGCTCTGGGAATGGGCATATCTGTTCTGGTTATATCCTGTCCTTGTGCCTTGGGGTTGGCAACGCCTACCGCCATCATGGTAGGCACAGGTAAGGGAGCAGAAAACGGTATCCTCATCAAAACAGCAGAAGCATTAGAAACTACCCATAACATTGATACAGTGGTGCTAGATAAAACCGGCACCGTGACAGAAGGAAAGCCAGTAATCACAGATATGCTGCCTAATACGCTAAATGGTACCACTATAATACAGCTATTATCTACTGCTGTTTCTTTAGAGAGTTTATCTGAGCACCCCATTGCAAAGGCAGTGATAAATGCAGGTAAAGAGAAAGATATCCTACCGGAAGCAATGACAGATTTTACAAATCTGCCAGGAGAAGGTATCTCTGCCAGACAAAATGGGCAGCTGTATTTTGCCGGTAATAAACGGCTCCTAGCGCGAATGCTACCAGAGGAAACGGCCATGGTTGCCCAGGGAGAAGCACTGACCCAAGAGGGAAAAACTGTTCTCTATATTGGCAATGAAAAAGAGCTGTTAGGCCTCCTTGCAGTAGCAGATAAAATCAAACCTACCAGTAAGGAAGCGGTAGCGGCATTAAAACAACAGGGCATAAATGTGCTGCTCTTAACAGGGGATAACCAAAACGCTGCCGCCTATATGCAGCGGCAAGCAGGTATTCCTCAGATAATCGCCGAGGTCTTACCACAAGATAAAGAAAGGGAAATCCGTCACCTACAAGAACAAGGGAAACGAGTAGCCATGGTAGGCGACGGTATCAACGACGCACCTGCTCTTGCCCGGGCAGATGTGGGCATTGCCATTGGTGCCGGCACGGATATTGCCATTGCAGCAGCAGATATCGTGCTGATGAATAGTGACTTAATGTCTGTCGTGGGTGCACTGCAGCTTAGCAAGGCTGTTATGCGGAACATCAAACAAAATTTATTCTGGGCGTTCTTCTATAATATCTTAGGTATTCCTATTGCAGCAGGTGTATTTTATACCCTATGGGGCTTAAAGCTAACACCATCGCTGGCAGCAGCAGCTATGAGCTGTAGCTCTGTCTTTGTCGTTACGAATGCGCTGCGATTAAAAGGATTAAAGCTAAATAACAACAAAATGAAAATGGAACCCCATAGAAAAACGAAGGAGGATATTACAATGAAAAAAATCATGACCATCGAAGGAATGAGCTGTGGACATTGCTCTGCGCGAGTAGAAAAAGCATTAAATGCGCTCTCTGGCGTAACAGCTGAAGTAAACCTGGAAGCTAAACAAGCAACTATCACCATGGAACAGGAATATACAGATGATGTACTAAAACAAGCAGTAGAAGAACAAGGCTACACTGTTATCGCCATTCAATAAGAAAATCTCAACTAACAACTAGATACAAGCACCAAAAAAGGCTCTCCCCATATAATAAGGCAAAAGCACCAACTGGGGAGGAGCCTTTTTTATGAACATTAAAATCAAAATAGGGACAGATGGGGAAACTTGCTGGGAAAATCTTTATCAAGATGAAAACGCCATAGAGAACGATGCAGAAATCGGAATAGACAATGGCTGCAATTTACAGGAGAATTCAAAGAATAACTTAAAAGAAAACTTATTGAAACATAAAAAACAGGCAGCCATGCTGGAGAAACACACAGAACCTTTTCGAGGAGAACGGCAGGGACTATCCGATATTTATGAAGAACTCGAAAGTCTCATTGGCTTAGAACAAGTGAAAAAGTTGATTTTGGAAGTGCAGGCCTTTGCGGAAATCCAGAAGCTGCGTCGAGAGCAACAGCTGAATACAGAAGGTACCGTACTGCACTGCGTCTTCAAAGGAAATCCCGGTACCGGCAAAACAACCGTTGCTCGTATTATGGCGAAAATGCTAAAAGAAATCGGTGTGCTGGAAAAAGGTCACTTGGTAGAAATAGAACGGGCAGACTTAGTTGGCGAATACATCGGCCACACGGCACAAAAGACTCGTGACCAAGTAAAAAAGGCCATGGGCGGCGTCTTATTCATCGATGAAGCATATGCTCTAGCTCGCGGCGACCAGAAAGATTTCGGTAGAGAAGCCATAGAAGTCATCCTCAAGGCTATGGAAGACCATCGGGATAATCTGGTGGTAATCTTAGCCGGGTACCCAAAGGAAATTGATTATTTTCTGGACAGCAATCCTGGCTTAAAATCCCGCTTTCCGCTACATATTGATTTTCCTGATTATAGCCTCTCTGACCTTGCGGCCATTGCAGAGCAGATGTATGCAGTAAGGGATTACAGGATGACCCAGGAGGCAAAAGCTGCACTCAAGCAATCTTTAACAGCATGTATAAGTGGAGATAGTCAAAATCATGGTAATGCTCGCCTGGTGCGGAATATTACAGAAGCATCTATTCGAGCGCAGGCGGTGCGATTACTAGAAAGGACGGATTGGCAATTAAACAAGAACAACTTAATGGAAATCACCGCTGAGGATATTCAACAATCAATGAAACGATTAGCCCAGATAGAGAAAAGCACACCAAAAGAGAACCCAACCCGTATGGCAGGACAACAAAAGAACGAAATGGTTCACCAATTAAACCAGCTTTGTAATTTATCAAATTTATCCAATTTATCCAATGTAACGCAACTGATAGAGTATTTGCAGCAAATGCCTTATGGGGAAGCAGATGAGACCAAACAACGCTTTGAAGTTATTTAATTTTTTTAGGAAATGCTCTGGGTACAAAAGCCTAGAGCGTTTTTTAGTAGCAAAAAAACCAAAAAGGTTGTATAATGAGAAAAGTATATATCGGTAATCGGCACTTTCTTAGGAGGCAAAAAATATGACAATCTCTATAGAACAAATTAGCAAACAAGCAAATGAAATCGTAAACAGGCAACGAGAGCAGATAGAAGCTGTTATCGAAAAAAATACACAAAAGGTATTAAATGCCTTCCGTGAAAATAAAATCTCTGAGCAGCACTTAAAAGCCACCACAGGTTATGGCTATGACGATATGGGCAGGGACGGCTTAGAAGCTGTCTATGCAGATATTTTCCAGACAGAGGACGCACTGGTGCGGCAGCAAATCGTTTCCGGTACCCATGCCATCTCCCTTGCCTATTTTGGCAACTTACGGCCAGGAGACGAGCTGCTCGCCATTGGTAGACCTTATGACACCCTGCAAAAGGTCATTGGCTACCAGGAGGAAGTGCCAGGGTCCTTAAAAGAACGAGGCATTCTTTATCGGGAGTTTCTCATTGATTATGACCATATTGATACGGCTGCCATAGTCGCAGCCATTGGCCCCAAAACCAAAATGATTACCATGCAGCGGTCTAAAGGATATGAATGGCGGCCGTCCTTAAGTATGGCCCAAATGCAGACCATCATTGCGGCAGTAAAAGAAAAATATCCGCATATCATTGTCTTTGTGGATAATTGTTATGGTGAACTGGTAGAAGAAGTAGAGCCAACCCAAATCGGCGCAGACCTTGTAGCCGGCTCTCTTATCAAAAACTTAGGTGGGGGCCTGACACCGACCGGCGGCTATCTTGCCGGCAAAAAAAGCCTGGTGGAAAATGCAGCCTATTTCCTCAATGTACCTGGCGGAGGAAAAGAAGTAGGGTGTAGTCTTATTGATAATCGTTTATATTACCAAGGGTTATTTTTAGCACCTGGTATTGTAGGAGAAGCACTCCTGGGGGCTATCTATGCAGCAGCCTTTTGGCAGACGCTGGGATATGAAGTATGCCCGCTCCCAGAAGAAAAACGGACAGATATTATCCAGGCCATCAAACTGGAAGATAGGGACAAGCTGCTGGCTTTCTGCCGCGGTATCCAAAAGTATGCGCCCATTGACAGCTTTGTCACCCCGGAACCATGGGCAATGCCTGGATATAGTCATCCTATTATTATGGCGGCGGGAGCTTTTGTTCAGGGGGCTTCTATTGAGCTTTCTGCAGACGCGCCGGTTATCCCGCCTTATCAAGTATTCTTCCAAGGAGGATTAAACCGTTATCATGTGAAGACGGCCATTGATGGAACAGCAAGAGATATGCTAGAGCAAGGATTATTAAAATAATGTCATCAGGAGATGGGCAAAAGCCTATCTCCTTTTTTAGTGTACCCAGGGCTTTATTTAAAAAAATCCTTTGACATTCGAAATAAATGTGCTAAAATAAGAAATCATATCTCTTATTGTGGAAGAGGTGTATGCTAGTGAAAGAATTAACAGAAACTCGTAATGAAATCAACCAAATAGATAAAGAAATGGCCGAACTTTTTTGCCGACGAATGGATTGTGCAGCTGATGTAATTGCCTATAAAAAAGCTAATGGGCTGCCAATCTTTGATGGTGCCAGAGAACAGGCTGTCATCGAAAAAAATCTTTCCTATATCGAAAACAAAGATTATCAAGGGTATTATCAAGACTTTATTACACATTTGATGGGGCTTTCTAAGTCTTACCAACGAAAACTGAACAATGCAAATAAAGTCGGTTACCAGGGAGTAGAGGGGGCTTTTTCTTATATTGCTTCCACACATCTCTTTCCTCATGAAGATAAAATCAACTTTCCGACCTTTCAGGAAGTCTTCCAAGGGGTTACAGACGGCAGCATTGCTTATGGTGTTTTGCCGTTAGAAAACTCTGCCACGGGGGATGTCAATGATGTATTAGATTTGTTATTCCAATATGATTGCCATGTAACGGCTATTTATGATCTAGCAATCCGGCAAAACCTTTTAGGCTTAAAGGGCGCAAAAATCAGTGACATCCAACAAGTTTACTCCCATCAACAAGCCATTGCCCAATCCAAACAGTTTTTGAACCACTATGATTTTGAGATTATTCCTTTTGCAAACACAGCACTTGCTGCAAAGCTTGTGCAGGAAACAGGGGATATCCATAAGGCAGCTATTGCTTCTAAAGAAACAGCTGCACTCTATGATTTAGAAATATTAGCTGAAAATATTAATACTGCCAATGACAATACCACACGATTTATTGTCCTAGAGAAAGATTTACGAAAAAAGGGCAATCGTTTTAATCTAATCTTTACGGTACCTCATAAAGCGGGGCAGCTGGCTAATGTGATACAAACTATCGGGCAAAACGGCTTTAATCTAGAGTCTATTAAGTCTCGACCAATGCCGGGCTGCGCCTGGGAATATTATTTCTATGTAGAAATAGTAGGCGATATCAATGAAACAGGTGCTCAAACTCTTTTGCAGCAATTAAATGAGATTTGTCAAACGCTAAAAGTTGTCGGTGTATATGAAAAATAGAGAATAAGGAGAAGAGAATGGAACTGATAGTGGATATACCGGGAAAAGCATATCCTATTTATATAGAACGGGGTAGCATTAAAAATCTGGCTGCTTACCTGAACTTAAATAGAAAAATCATGGTCATCACTGATGACGGTGTGCCCAAAGAATATTTAGAGACGGTTCTCGCGCAACTGCCCCAAGGTTATCATCATGTGGTAAAACAGGGGGAAGGGGCGAAAAGTCTGCCTGTCTTCGGAAAGCTCTGTCAAAAGCTTCTTGACTGCGGATTTCACCGCAACGATGCAGTCATTGCCCTGGGCGGTGGTGTAGTGGGGGACCTGAGCGGATATGTGGCGGCAAGCTATATGCGAGGCATTGATTTTATCAATATTCCTACGACCACACTTTCCCAAGTAGACAGTAGCATCGGCGGCAAAGTTGCCGTCAACCTTGGAGAAGTGAAAAACATCGTCGGTGCTTTTTATCAGCCCAAAGCCGTCATTATCGACAGTGATACCTTAGCAACTCTAACCAAGCGACACTTCTATAATGGTTTAGTTGAGGCATTAAAAGCGGCGTTAATTGGTAACGAGCATTTATTTGATTTGTTTGTAAAGGGAGAAATAGAAGACAATATTGATGAGATCATCTATCAATCTCTGCTAGTGAAAAAAGCAGTGGTAGAAGCAGACGAAACGGAGCAAGGACAGCGAGCCTTACTTAATCTAGGTCATACGCTGGGGCACGGTATCGAAAGCATCTTTGGTTTAGGCGGACTGTATCATGGAGAATGTGTCGCTCTTGGTATGCTTCCCATGATAGAAAATGATGCTTTAAGAAAGCAGGTAAAAGATATCTTCCAACAGAAGCTGCATATACCTACGGATACCGTTATCGAGAAAGAGCATATATTAGAAATCATTGCTAAAGATAAGAAAATGCAGGGCAAACAAATTACCATCGTCAAGGTACCGCAAGTAGGAAAGGCGTATCTAGAAAAAGTAGATTTTCAAGAAATAAAAACCTATGTGGATAAATTATAGAAAACGGTCAGTGAGGTCGGTATGAAAAGTAACTTTGGAACGGCAATCGAAATCAGTCTTTTTGGTGAGTCCCATGGCAAGGCTATCGGTGCGGTTATCAATGGACTAGCGCCAGGCATTCCTTTGGATTTAGACTTGATACAAAAGCAGCTAAATAAACGAAAACCCCAAGGAAAAATCTCTACACAGCGACAAGAAGCTGATGAGTTAGTTTTCTTAAGTGGGTATTTTAACGGCTACACCACAGGCACGCCGCTTTGTTTTATCATCGAAAATCAGTGCCAACACAGCAAAGACTATGGGGCACTAAAAAATTTATTGCGGCCTTCTCATGCAGATTATACGGCCTATGCAAAATATCTGGGCTTTCAAGACTATCGAGGTGGCGGGCACTTCTCTGGTCGGATTACTGCACCACTGGTAGCAGCCGGGGCTATTTTCTTGCAAATCTTAGCTACAAAAAATATTCATATTGGTACCCATATTGCCAAGTTGCAAAATATATCTGACACTGCCTTTGCGCAAACAGAAGAAGCAATTCTCACGCAGATAAATGGTCTCAATGATAAGTATTTTCCGACCATTGCAGACGAGGCTGAAATGCAAATGACCGCCTGCATCGAGGCAGCTCAAAAGGCAGGCGACTCAGTAGGCGGCATTTTAGAAAGCGCTATCATCGGTGTGGAAGCAGGCATTGGCGAACCATTCTTTCAATCTATCGAAAGTGTGTTTTCCCAACTGTTATTTAGCATTCCTGGAATAAAGGGAGTCTCCTTTGGCAGCGGCTTTGACTTTGCTAATATGCAGGGAAGTGCAGCTAACGATCCTTTTTGCTATGACAACAAACAAGCAAAAATCAAAACCGTAACCAATCATAACGGCGGTATCAATGGCGGGATCTCTAATGGCATGCCTATCTTGGTACAATGTGCGGTAAAGCCAACACCATCGATTTATCAGCCACAACAGACCGTAAATATGGCTACAAAAGAGGCAGAAACTTTGCAAATCACCGGTCGCCATGACCCAGCTATTATTCATCGAGCAAGAGTGGTGGTAGACAGTATGCTGGCCATTGGTTTAGTAGATTTATACACAGCACGATATGGATACCTCTGGATGACAAACAAATAAATCAGGTGAACAATATGGAATATGGCTTAATCGGGGAAAAACTAGGACATAGTTTTTCCCCGCAAATACATCAGGCTTTGGGTTGTAAAGATTACCAGCTAAAGCCTTTATGCAAAGAAAAATTTCATAATTTTATGGAGAAGAAGAACTTCTGTGGGATAAATGTAACCATCCCTTACAAAGAGGCTGTTTTTCCTTATTGTGATGAAATCAGTGCCAAAGCAAAGGCTATCGGTGCCATCAACACCATCAAAGTAGAGATCGACCAAACAGGGAAAAAGAAGCTTTATGGTGATAATACTGATTTTGATGGATTTCTCTACCTTCTGCAAAAAAATAATATTAATTTAACGGGTAAGACAGTGATGATACTCGGCACTGGCGGCACCAGCAAAACGGTAATGGCTGTAGCCCAGCACTGCAAGGCAAAAAAAATCCTAACTGTTAGCCGTAACGCAAAGAATGGTTTTATCGATTATGAACAATGCAAACAGGAAAAAGAGGTACAAGTCATCATCAACACAACGCCAGTGGGCATGTATCCCAATGTAGGAAACTGTCAAGTCGATTTAAAAAACTACCCCAAGCTAGAAGCTGTGGTAGATGTTATCTTTAACCCTCTGGAAACGGCATTGTTGCAACAAGGCAGGAAACTGGGAATTCCTGCCATAAATGGACTAGAAATGCTGGTGGCGCAGGCGAAGGTGGCGGAAGAAATCTTCTTTCAGAAAAAAATTGCAGAAGAAAAGATATCTGAAATTTATCAGAGCTTAAAAAGAGAAATTAATAATTTGGTATTAATCGGTATGCCTGGCTGCGGAAAAAGCACCATCGGTAGGCAACTGGCCCAAAAAACGGGCAAGCAGTTTATTGATACAGATAGCTTGCTCGTTGAAAAAGCAGGCAGGAGCATTCCTGATATTTTTGCTGTATTTGGAGAAGATTACTTCCGCCAGCTAGAGCAGGAAGTCATTGCAGAAATAGGAAAAGAACACGGCTTGGTTATCGCTACTGGTGGCGGTATCATCAAAAATGAAGCAAATATAGACGCCCTGAAACAAAACGGGCAAATTATTTTCTTAGATAGAAAATTAACGAAACTAGAAGTTGGCCAGGGACGGCCCTTATCTGCCAATGCAGAAGCTGTAAAAAGTCTTTACCTGGAACGGTATCCCCTATATAAAAAATGCTGTGACATCAAAGTAGAAAATAACGACACAGTAGAAGAAGCTGTCATAAAAATTTTAGCAGGATGGGAGGGAAACCAATGAAATTCCTTGTATTAAATGGCCCCAACTTAAATATGCTGGGCATCCGAGAGCCGGACATTTATGGACGATTTACTTATCGGGACTTAGAAGTCTTTATTCAGCAGGTATGTGATGACCTGCATATCGAAGTGGAAATCTACCAAAGTAATTATGAAGGGGCTCTGGTAGAAAAAATACAAAAGGCATATTTTGAGAAGATAGACGGCATTGTCATCAATCCTGCAGCCTACACCCACACCAGCGTTGCTATCTTAGACGCGCTGAAAGCAGTCAGTATTCCTGCCGTAGAAATCCATATTTCTAAAGTAGAAGAACGAGAAGATTTTCGGCAGATTTCCTATCCGGGGAAGGCCTGCTTTGCAACAGTAGCGGGAAAGGGCATTGACGGCTATAAAGAGGCAATCATATTGCTAAAAGATAAATTACAGGAGGATTAAACCTATGATTATTACCATGAAAAAAAGTACTCCCCAATCAGAAATAGAGAAATTAACGCGGGAGTTTGAAGATAAGGGCTTTTCTATCTGTCTCATCCAAGGGACAGACTATAATGTATTTGGTATCATTGGTGACACCACCAGCATCGACGAACGGATGCTCAACGGTAACGCCTATGTAGACAATGTAACGAGGATAGCAGCGCCATATAAGAAGGCAAACAGACTCTTCCACCCAGAAGATACCATTGTCGATGTGAACGGCATTAAAATCGGTGGGCAGGAGAAAATCGTAGTCATTGGTGGACCTTGCTCTGTAGAAGGAGAGGAACCACTCTTAGAAATTGCCAAAGGGGTCAAAGAAGCGGGAGGCTCTATGCTCCGGGGCGGCGCCTACAAGCCCAGAACTTCTCCCTATGCCTTCCAAGGCCTGGGTACCCCAGGTCTCCAGTATATGTGCAAAGCCCGAGAAATGTATGGTCTCCCAGTAGTCAGCGAGCTCATGAGTGAAGACAAAATCGATGAATTTGAAGAATATGTGGATGTGGTGC
>JAAVYR010000014.1 GCA_022791255.1 Peptococcaceae bacterium
CAGCCGTTATTGTAGTCGTCAATGGTAACAGCTACATTCTTCGGTACTACCACTGTAGCCGTTCTGCCGCTAGCCACTTCAATAACTGTGTTGGAAACGCTAGCCGCACTTAATGTGTACGTCTTGCCGTTTTCCAGCTGGTACTTCACATTGCTGGCCAATGCTAAGCTCAACGCCGGCGCACTATTGGTACTGCTTGGCGCCGCCCATGCCGCCTGTGGGATAGGGGGAACCATGGAGAGCAGCAGGGAGTAGTGCCACGTTCTACGAAAGCATTATTTTCTACTACCGACAATTACATACCTTTCTGTCAGAAGCACCCAATATTTCTCATGTACAGCGTAGCACTACTTGTCATCCTGAGCATAGCGAAGGATCCTAGATGGTGCCACACTCTACGAAAGCACTACTTCCTACTACCGAGCAATTACATACCACCTGTCAGAAGTAATCGGCATTTCTCATGTACATCGTGGCACTATAGGATGCTTCGTCACTGTGCTCCTCAGTATGACAGAATGAAACTATTTGCTACAAAAAACACTCTGGATTTTATATAATTTCATTATTAAGTAAAAAAAATTGACAAATTCAATTACGAATTTGTCAATTTATCTTGGTGCGAGCAGCGGGACTTGAACCCGCACGCCATACGACATACGCCCCTCAAACGTACCTGTCTGCCAGTTCCAGCATGCTCGCATATTAGGCTTATTCTGGTGTTTCCATCAGAACGAGGTTTATTATACCACATAAAAGAAACTTCTGCAAGCAAAAAGAAAGCAGCAAACCATAAAATATTTGCTGCCTTCTTGTTTTACATTTACTGCCCTTTTAATGAATAATATCTGTTATTTCTTGTATGCGTTCTAAAATTAGGTTACCACCATTGGTTACCATAACCCCCTGCCATTTTTCGTTACTCAATACAGAGGTCTGTACCGCATAGAGAAATTTCAAGTCATGATTTGCAGTTAAGATTTGCTCTGCTTGCTCAAATAGCTGATACTTCCTATCCGTTTCGGCAAGGTATCCCTGCTGCAGAAGATGGTTAACCCCACTACTATTCAGCACCTTCTGATAGCGACCATCAATAATTTCATAGAAAAAAGTATCAATGCCCCCACCCTTATCAGCAAACTGCATGGTGTAAAAAGACACTTCTCCTCGACGAATAGCTAAGCGCAAATCTTTATACGACATCGGTGAAACCGTTACCTGCAAACCCAGCTGAGCTAAATCGGCCTGAATACTTTGGGCGACTGCCTGATCTTCCGCTGTATCAGGACAATATAAAACCATCGGCCCGATACCTTGTCCATCAGCTAAACCATGATTGGCTAAGATAACTTTGGCGGCTTCTATATTTCCACTGCTACCACTACTACCAGCGTTCAGCGTTCGCCAATATTCTGTAAATAACCCACCAATTACCGCACCTTGGTTGTCTCTTCCTGCTGCTAAAGCATTGTCTGCATTGATTGCAGTCATAATACTATTCCGCACTGCTGGGTTATTAAAAGGAGCTTTTTGATCATTTAATGCTACAAACTGCACCAACCGCACCGGTTCCGTATATAAATTCAACTTCTCTGGCTTGCCCCACCAATCAGCACCATCCCGCGGCAAAAAATCCTGGATAATGTCAATTTCTCCTGCATCAAACCCAATAAGCCTATCTTTCACAGATAAATTTAAGACAAACTTAATCCGTTCCAGCCAAGGTCTTTCCTCCCAATAAAGGTCGTTCACCCCCAAAACCAACTGTTCTCCATGGTTCCACTCTACCAGCTGAAAAGGTCCAATGCCACTAGGTAAGCTGCCTCCAGGACGAGCAAAACTTGTACCCTGTTCCACCAGCTCAAATCGGTCTAACACAGCAGCAGCAGGTTGTGCCAATAAGGTAACAAAATCCGGTTGCGGCTGCACCAAATGAACCCGCAGTGTATAATCATCCATCACTTCCACACCGCTTAATTCTTTGCTTCGCTCAGCCAACACATCTCCAGCCCCCACAACATTCTCAAAAATATAAGAAGTAGGTGCCGAGACCCGCAAAGACCGCTCCCAGGTAAACTTACAATCACCTGCCGTCACATTTCGCCCATTATGAAAATAGACATTATCTTTTAAGTAAAAAGTAATGGTCCGACCGCCATCGCTTACTTCCCACTTTTCAGCAAGAGCAGGCGCAAGAATACCCTGAGCATCATAGGCTACCAACCCTTGAAAAATCAATCGAGAAATAGTAATCTCCCCATCAGACCAAGCATAGGCAGGGTCAATATCCTGCACTGAGGAAGAGATTTGCACGACCAACTCTTTATCCAGCGGCATTTCCCCCTCTCCCGTAGAAAAGCCCCCAGAAACAAAAATACCAAATACTAACAAGATAACAGCACATAGCAGCAAGTAGCCGTTTCTTCTCTTGCGAAAAAAGGCTTTTTGCCGTACTTTTTCTTCTGCACTTTTGCTGTATTGCATGATTTCACTGCCGGTCAGGTCACGGCCTTCCCTGCTGGATATCATAGGAAAGTCATTTTTACTCATTTTATTTTCATCGCCATAACTTTACTTTTTATAATAACTGTACCAAACGGTCATTGCTGCGAATACCAGGAATTCTGCCCCGTTTAGCAATGGGTTTCCCATCTACTTCCTTGATATCCATGGTCATATCAATGGCAGACGCCCCAGAAATATAGCTGCCTACCCCGAAGGAGTCTACACCTGCTTCTTTCAATACCCGCACCCGCTCTGGCGTAAGACCACCAGAAACAAAGATTTTTACCTTTTCATAGCCGGCGATATCTAACCGCGCCCGTAATTCTTTTACCAGCTCGGTCGTAACACCGCCTCGTTCTCCCGGCGTATCTAGGCGGATACCGTCTAGGCTATCACCTAATGCCTCTGCTACCCGCAAAGACTCTTCTCCTTCATCTTTAAAGGTATCCACTAATACCAGGCGCAAAGCACCATTTGGCATTACTTTATGATAAGCAAGAGCTGCCTCTACCGTATCCCCAACAATGAGCATTAAGGCATGAGGCGCTGTACCCTGTGGCTCCCGGCCCATGAGCTTTGCTCCTAAAATGCAGCTAGCACCATCTGCACCACCAACAAGAGCTGCCCGTTCCATGACAGGAGCTACAGCAGGGTGCACATGTCTGGCACCAAAGCAAGTAATGGGGTAGTCGCCTGCCGCCTCTTTGATTTCTTTTGTTGCAGTAGCCCAGCCACAAGAGGAAGCAAGCATCCCCAAAATCACTGTTTCCATCAGACCAAAGCTGCTATATGGACCAGAAATAGTAGCTACGACTTCTTTATTATGAAACTCCGCCCCTTCCGGCAGTGCCCATAGCTCAATGCCAGGCTTCCCTTGCAGCAAGTTTTTCACTTCGCCAATGCCTGCAAAAATGCCATCTCGACGGGCAAAGATTTCTGCCTTTACCTGTGCATTTTCTCTACCCAGATGAGATAATATCTCCAGCGTCTTTACGAAATAAATATCCGTTGTTGCCCCAGCTAAGATTTCATCATGGTTCGCAGAGTAAAATAATCTGTCTGCCTCAGGTTGAAATGCTGCTACCGCCTGCATCGTATTGAGTTCCTGTTTCATTTCCTTCATAAAATATCCCCACTCCTTTTTGCACTATTAGCACCTGATTTGCTATCCTATCTATCACTTATTTAACATCATGAGACCTTTGCCACGCTTTTGTTACTACTTCTCTCAATTCTTCTCTATCACCACTATTTGAGATAATCACATCTGCATAAGGGATTTTTTCCGTATCTGGCATTTGACTATTTAAGGCCCGCTCTGCCTCTTGCCGCGTATAACCTCGATAGATAACCAATCTTGCCAATACATCTTCTCGCTGGCTGATTACCAGCCAAATAGTATCCACCAGACTAGTAAGACCAGCTTCTATCAGAAGAGGCGCTTCTAAAACCACACAGCAAACACCTTTGCTTTCATTTACTGCTATTTGCCGCTGTACTTCTGCTGTGATAGCAGGATGAAGAATTCGCTCTAATTTTTCTTTTTCGGAAGAATGAGAAAAAATATTTGCTGCCATCTTCTTCCGGTCCAAACTACCGTCAGAAAGCAAATACGCTTCCCCCCACTGCTGGACAATCTGCTGCAGACAAGGCATACCGGGAGCCGTCAGTTGTCGACTAACCACATCACAGTCAATAACCACAGCGCCAAGCTCCGCAAGGATCCGGCCTACCGTAGATTTCCCACTACCGATATTTCCTGTTAGCCCTATTACTTCCATTGCCTTTCCACCTTCTCCTGCCTCATACAAAATTTATTTTCATTATTTCTGACAATGGGGACAAAAATGACTACTTCTACCTGCAATTTTCACTCGTTGGATGATTGTGCCGCAACGAGAACAAGGCATGCCTTCCCGCCGGTACACTTGGAGAAAATCCTGGTGACTGCCTTTTTTACCTTCGCCATCTACATAATCCCGAAAAGTGGTACCTTTATGTAACACCGCCTCTGCCAATATGTTTTTGATACATTGACACAAGCAGTCCACTTCCTGCCGGGATAGGCTACAACAAGGCCGCGTCGGTAAAACCTTCGCTACAAATAACACCTCATCTGCATAAATATTACCTAACCCTGCCACAATTTCCTGGTCTAAGAGTGCTGCTTTTATTTTTATCTTCTTCTGATTTATCTTAGTATAGAAATATTTTGGCGAAAATTTCTCTGATAAGGGCTCTGGCCCTAACGCTGCAAGGCCATGCTCTCTAGAAAAATCGCCCCCAGGGAATACTGCCATTTTACCAAAACGGCGCACATCTGTAAATCTGATTTCCTTCCCATTTCTTAAAGTAAGCACCACATGGGTATGCTTCTTCAGCGGTGCGTCTGGTGCCTCACAGACCAGCTGCCCCGTCATACGCAGATGGACCATGAGCACATCCTTTAGTATTTCTGCTCCATTTTTCTCCTGCAGAGAAAACAGCAAATATTTTCCCCGCCGCCGGACAGCAGCAATGGTTCTCCCCACCAGAGCAGCAGCAAATGCCTCTGCTGTCAAGGGTGAGATAACGCCTGCATGATATATCATTACGTTTGTGATTTCCTGCCCGCAAAGTAAGGGCTCTAAACTGCTGCGCACAGCCTCCACTTCTGGTAATTCCGGCATAGCTGCACCTCTTTTCTTTTCCCGTAAAATTTGATAAATCCTTTTTATAATTTCTTCATATCATACCAGTTTGGCCCCATTTTCATATCTGCAATGAGCGGCACTTTTAGGCTGACCGCTTGTTCCATACATTCCTTTACTAAAGGGATAAGGATATGCTGCTCTTCTGCTGCCATATCAAAGATTAATTCGTCATGAACTTGTAAAATCATTTGTGACTGCAGCTGGTTCTCTTTCATAGCCTGGGCTGTTAATATCATGGCTTTTTTGATAATATCTGCAGCACTACCTTGGATAGGACTATTCATAGCCAGCCGCTTGCCAAAATTCCGCACCGTAAAGTTTTTACTAGCCAGCTCCGGTAAATACCGCCGTCTGCCCAGGATGGTCGAGACAAAGCCATCTGCCTTGCCCTGCTCCACAATATTCTCAAAGTAGGCAGAGATTTTCTCATAGCGCTGAAAATACTTTTCAATATAAAGCTTTGCTTCTTTCCGACCAATACCCAAATCCCGCGCTAGCCCAAAATCACTGATACCATAAATAATACCAAAGTTCACAGCCTTTGCCTTCCGCCGCATTGCAGCGTCTACTTGTTCCAAGGGAATTTCAAAAACCTCCGCAGCCGTCCGTGCATGGATATCTTCCCCCTCTAAGAAAGATTTACACAATACTGGATCCTCAGAAATATGAGCAAGAACCCGCAGCTCAATCTGAGAATAGTCCGCCGCCAGGAGCAAATTCCCCTCTTGTTTTGGGATAAACACTTTGCGGATTTGCCGCCCCATTTCCATCCGAATAGGAATATTCTGCAAGTTAGGTTCTGTAGAAGAAAGTCGCCCTGTGGCTGTTACCATTTGGTTAAAAGAGGTGTGCAAATAACCGCTAACAGGCGATACCGCTTCTTGCAGTCCTATGGCATAGGTAGAGTTTAGTTTGGCATAGGCCCGGTAGTCTAGGATTTTTTCAATAATAGGATGGGCCTCAATGAGCTGTTCTAAGACCTCCCCATCGGTAGAAAAGCCCGTTTTCGTCTTCTTGATAGGAGTCAAGCCTAAATCCTGAAATAAGATTTCCTGTAATTGTTTCGGAGAGTTAATATTAAATTCTTTTCCTGCCAATTGATAAATGTCTTTGGCCAAAATATCGATTTCTTTTGATAGTTTCTGAGAAAAGTCCACTAGCTGTTCTTTATCTACTTTTACGCCGTTTAGCTCCATTTGCGCTAAAATCATGCTAAGTGGCAGCTCGATTTCCCGATAAAGGGCCAGCATTTGGTCCTGCTCTAATTTTCCCTGGAGCGTTGGCACCAAAGTAGCAATCAGCCCGCAACCCTGGGCAGCCTTTAGAGCAAGATTTTCCTCATCTTTTATCATTCCTACATATTGCCCGGCAATTTCCCCGATCGCATACTTGCCAGTCGTGGGGTTTAAGAGGTATGCCGCTAGCGCTACATCTTCGGTGACGCCCTTGAGTGAGATACCATTTTGGGCCAAGGCCACATAAGCTTCTTTTCCATCCACCACATATTTGCGGATAGTTTCATCTGCTAAGATTTCACCTAATGCAATAAGCTTTTCTTTTTCCAGCCAACCATTGACCACAAAGCCTACTGCTTCGTTTTCCCAGCCAATGCCTACAGCCAGTACATCCCCAGCTAAGGCTCGCCCCTGTAAAAGCAAGGTAAGACTCATAGCCCCTGCCGCCTTTATTCTTTCAGCAGCAGCTTGAATTTCTTTTACTGTAAAGATTTCCCGATAAGGGAAAGACCATGACTGTTCCTGGGACGCTGCAAATACATCTTCACTGTCTTTGACTTTTTCCTGGAGCGCTTTTAGAAGAGAGTGAAACTCTAGCCGTTGATAAAGAGATACTAATTTCTCATAATCTGGCTGACGGAAGGCAAATAAATCTCTGCTTTTCTCCATTGGCACTTCACATAAAATGGTCGCTAGCTCCCGAGAGAGATAGGCGACTTCTTTGCCTGTTACCAGTTTTTCTTTCAGCTTCTCTGGCTTCACTTCGTCTATCCGTTCATAAATGCTATTTAAATCCCCAAATTCATGCAAAAGCTTGGTAGCAGTCTTTTCACCAATGCCGGCAACCCCAGGAATATTATCGGAGCTATCGCCCATCAAGGCTTTCATATCGATAATCTGCGCCGGGGATAAGGCATATTGCTCCAAGAGCGCCGCCTCATCATAGGCACGAATATCCGTAATGCCCTTTTTCGTTAGGTACACTGTTGTATGTCCATTGATGAGCTGGAGAAGATCCCGGTCCCCAGTGAGAATATGATTGACCATATTTTCTGTTTTTCCCCATGCGGCAAGGGTCCCTAGGATATCATCGCCTTCATAACCATCTAACTCCTCCCAATGAATAGAAAGTGCGTCCAATACCTCTTTGACCAATTGAAACTGAGGTTTTAATTCTGAAGGCGTTTCCTTCCGAGTACCTTTATAGTCTGCATATTTTTCTGTACGGAAGGTATGCCGACTTTTATCAAAGGTAACACAGAGATAATCTGGCTGTTCCTGACTGATAACTTTATTAAGCATCATGATAAACCCATATACTGCGTTGGTATATTCCCCACCCTGGGTCGTCAGCACCGGCAATGCATAAAAAGCCCGGTGCAATAAACTACTACCATCTACTAAGAGAAATTTATCCATCTAGTTTCATCCTTTTATTTTTTAATCTCACCGAATTCTATTATTTTATTATACTTGATTTTCCCTAGTCTTATCAATAAAAAATGAGCCTATTCTTTAGGCTCATTTTTAGAGGAAGCAACAGCTGCCGGCTTCCGTAATAATTTATGCATCACCAGATAAAAGAGAATAGATAAAATCAATACCACTGCAAAAATCTCAAACATAAAACCGAACCCCACCAAGAGATTATCAGGGAACGACTTACAAAAGCCGACAAAGGCCTGAAATCCTAACTGGAACCGGTCGCCCAAAGTAACGCTCCCCGCACCTGCCAGAGGATCGGTAGAGATATTGATTACCAAAGCAGAATATTTCCGTTGTTGAGAGATTTTTTCTAGGTTTGCAATAATCGTTTCGATTTCGGTTGTTACTTTTTCCAGTTCCTGTTCTAGAGCATGAATGGTTTCAACATCTTTAGCCTCAGCAATGAGCCGCAATAAAGATTGCTCCAATGCTCGTTGCCGTGTGAGCCGTCCTTGCGCGTCATAATAAGCTTCTGATAAATCCACCCGGTTGACAGACTGGGCCGTCACCTTGCCAAAGCCTGCAATCTCTGTCATAGCAGTCCCTAAATGCTCGCTTTTCACACAAATGGTCAAACGAATATGACGATTACTGTCCCCGCCATCACCAGAAAGCACTACTTCTTCATCTACAAAGCCATCATATTGAGCAGCAACAGATACCACTTTCTCTTTCACACCATCGACATCTTCTGTGACCAATGCCATATATCCATTGTATACTTCCCGGCTAGAAGCATTTTGCGCTACGGTCATTTGTTGGGTGGCAGCCTTTTCTAACTGGCTGTTTTGTGTGCTTTGCAGTTTACGGCTACTTACCCCACCGTCTGCAGACGCTGGCATATTGTCAGTGCCTTCAGATCCTGCCGCTATCGAAACCGGTGCAATCCCCGTCTCATTATCAAGTTCGCTAACAGGCAAGCCATCAGCTTCTGACGGAATACCCTCGCTCTTCATTTCATAAGGCTCTGCTAAGATATAGTGTTCTACCGCACTGCCATCTCGACTAGAAGCAGAAAAACCTTCTTCCTCTCGAACAGCCTTGCTAACGCTCAAATCAGGAAAGATGCCTCCATTGTACTGGTCATCATTGACCACCGCAGTGTTTTTTTGCATAGCAGCGCTTTCTTGATAAGCCTGCTCACCATTAACGGTTTCCTGATACAGACCGTTCCGAACAAAATGGTCATAACCATGATTGATATGCCCACCAATCACACTCACAGAAAAGCATAGCAACACCGTAGCCGCAATCCCCACAAACCGCCGAGATTGAAACCAATGCTTCTTCCGAACAGTCCCCAAAGGAATAACAGAAGCAGCTGCTTCCTCCGGTTGGTCAGCCAAATGGTCGGCCGCAAGCTCTGCTGCAAACCGGGCCTGGAAACTTTCCTGAAAACCGGCAGGGAGAGGAATGTCCGGCATTTCCCGTAAAGCAGCAACAATCAATCGTAACTCTGCTAACGCTTGCCTGCAATCCGCACAGCCGGCAATATGCTGTTCCACTGCTTGCTTTTCCAGTTCAGAACAAGCGTCATCTACATAGCTAGACAATAGCTCTTTGATTTCTTCCTTGCAACAAGACATCCTCATCCCCTCCTTTCATCTTTTAGACGGAGAAGTTTGCCTTCTTGTTCCCGGTCTTTTAAAATACTTTCTCTTAAATATTTTCTAGCTCGATTTAAGCGAGATTTTACCGTACCAAGAGAAATCCCCAATTGACGGCTGATTTCTTCATAAGACAATTCCATTTGCTCCCGCATCACTACCACGATACGATAATCAGGAGAGAGACAAGCAATAAATTTTTCTAAATAAGCCTTTAATTCCTGTTGTTCGTATAACTCTTCTGGTAACGGTCTATCATCTGCCAGCTGGGGATATAAAGACTCGCTTTCTTCACTAACTGGCTCGTCCAAACTTTGGGTAAAAAGGTGTCCACGCTTTCGCAAAGCGTCCTTGCATAAATTTACCGTAATGCGATAAATCCAAGTGCTAAGAGAAGCGTCTCCCTTAAAATTGGCCAGAGAACGATAAACCCGGATAAAAGTTTCCTGGGCCACATCAGCCGCGTCTTCCCCATTTTCTAATATGCGAAAAGCTACTGTATATATCTTTTGCTGATGAGCAGCCACTATCTCTTCAAAGGCCGCCATATCCCCAGTCTTTGCCCGTTCTACCAATTCTAATTCTGCACGAGACACCTTTCTCACCTCTTTTCGACATACATAGGGCCATTATACAACACTTCGTCAAAAAACAACATCCCTTCAGAAAAATTTTTCTTACCAAAATTTACGAACCAATCCCAAACCAATTTTCCGATAATCCTAAAAAAATCTTTTTAAATCATAAAAAAAATACTTGCAAAATTTTTTTGTTTATTGTAGAATAAACCATGCAGTTGAAAACAACTGTTTCTTTATGCCGAAGTGGTGGAATTGGCAGACGCGTCGGACTCAAAATCCGATCCAGGTTGCTGGGTGTGGGTTCAAGTCCCACCTTCGGCACCAGCTCCAAAAGAGCCTAAGCACATTTTGTGTTTAGGCTCTTTTTTTATTTATGATTTGCAATCAAATAGGGAACTCTTTATAATAAAGACAAATGAGCAGGCGCTGTCATCCTGAACACAAGTGAAGGATCTTATTGATTGCGTCCGGAATAACAGGCAACAGCTAAAAAATATCTTTTATAATGCTATAAAAAGCAGGTGAGACTATGAATGCAGAGGGGAAAAATCGTATTTTAATCGCTGATGACAGTGAGGAAATCCGTGATATCATTGAAATTCTCTTAACAGGGGAAGGCTATGAAGTCGTGGCAGCTAAAAACGAACAAGAAGCGATCGATCTAACAGATGACACCATTGATTTATTCATCTTAGATGTGGTTATGCCCATAAAATCCGGCTTCCGTGCCTGTGTGGAAATCCGTAACAAAACCACCGCTCCCATTTTGTTTTTAACAGCAAAAGCCCAAGACTCCGATAAAACCATGGGCTTCTCTTCCGGCGGTGACGATTATCTCGCCAAACCTTTTTCCTATGCAGAGCTTATCTCCAGAGTCAAATCCCTTTTACGACGTTATTTCGTCTATCAGGGAAAAGCTCCTGTCACCTGTAGCGCTAAGCTTACTGCAGGAGATTTAACAGTAGATACCGATACCAAGCAAGTCCACTTAAAAGAAAAAGAAATATTCCTTACCGATATCGAATATCAAATACTTGTCCTGATGCTCCGCAATAAGAAAAAAGTATTTTCCGCCGCTGACCTTTATGAACAGATTTGGCAAGAGCCTTATTTCTACTCTGCCAATAACACCGTCATGGTCCATATCCGCAACCTACGCAAGAAAATAGAAACAGACCCACAAAACCCACTGTATCTGAAAACGGTCTGGGGAAAGGGGTATTACATTGGCTAGTATTCGGAACTTCCTAGACTCCCGGAAAGCCCTTTATTCTAAGCTTGGCCTTACCATCGTTCTCTATCTCTTTATCTCTTTTGCCATTGCCGCCGTACTGGGAGTTATCACTTACTTGATAACGGAAAGCGCCGTCATCTCTATCACCCGCAATGAAAATTACTTTAATCAGGAAATCAATGATACCATTGCCGACCTACAAAACTATATTACCGTCAATCAGATTTCCGCTACCAATCAGGACGCCATTTCTGCATGGAATGACGCTTATTGGTATGTAATGATACGCATTTATAATCAAGACGGTATTATTTATGACTCTTTATTTTATCAACCCTCCGTTTATGAAGACAGTCAATCTACTGCACCAGAAGTCATCTTCTCCGATGGCCTAGATTATAAATACGGTTACGATATTACCTTTACAGACACAAAAGGCAAAGTCATCATTACCGCTCTTTTTCAAATGCGTTATGAACTAGTTATCAAATACGGCTGCTATATCTTCACCTTTGTGGTTTGCATTCTTATCTTTATGACGCTCCTAAAAAAGAAAATCCATTATATTAATCTCATCGAGAAGGGCATTAAAATCATTGAAAGCGGCGGTTTAAAATACCGCATTCCACTGCAAGATGACGATGAACTGACCTCTCTTGCCATCAGCATTAATGATATGAGCCGCGCTATGCAGGAACGCTTAGAATGGGAAGAAAAAGCGAAAAAAGAAAATTATGATATGATTACCGCTATTTCTCACGATATCCGCACGCCCCTTACCTCCGTCATCTGCTATTTAGATTTACTGGCAGATGGTAAATATGATAGCCCGGAAATGCTCCACACCTATCTAGAAAATGCAAAAAACAAAGCTTATCAAATCAAAGGTCTTGCTGATAATTTATTCGAACATTCTCTTGTAACCAATGAAGAAATCCCCTTCAAATACGAAGCAGTCAACGGCAATGAACTAATGGCCCAGTTTATTTCCGACTGCATTTATGTATTAGAAGACAAAGGCTTTGTAGTAGAATATGAAGATAAAACGACCCTTCCTTACACCCTTTCTGTTGATGTGCAACAACTAGGCAGAGTCTTCGACAATCTCTGTTCCAACATTATGAAGTATGCTGACCAAACACAGCCAGTTTCTTTTTCTACCAAAATCATCGGACAGGAACTTATGCTGACCCAAAGCAACCAAATCGCTACCGAAACCACGAGCCAGGATAGCTCTGGTATTGGCATTCAAACCTGTAAGAAAATCGTAACCCGCCATAACGGCGCCCTTACCGTTACCAAAACGCAAAAATACTTTTCCATTCTGATTACGTTACCAGTACAGCAAAATATCCTCCAAGCCTAAATAACAGTTTCTAAAACCCCTTTTAGAGCAGTCCCAGAGACTGCTCTTTTTTATATGGTTTCTTCCTTAAGAATTCTTAAGAATTATCATAGCCTAAATTTAAGTTTTATCTATTATGATAAAAACATAAGCTAGCAAAATAGAAGCATACTACTAAAAGCATGCTAGCAAAGATAACAAGCTAAAAAAATTTTTTGAAGATAAAATTCTCTTTTTCTCGTTATGATAGTGAGAGTAGTTAGATAAGAGAACCAAATAAAAAATACTTTAAGCCTATCTTTTGGGAGGATATCACCATGAATATTTTAATTTTAACTGGACGATTTGGCATGGGACATTATTCTGTAGCAAAAACCCTTGTGCAGGAAATCGAAAAAAATATGCCAGAAGCCTGCATCGAAACCCAAGATATTTTTACCTACACCACACCGTTTATAGCCAAAACCGTTTACAGCGCCTATACCCTGCTGATGAATAAAGGTAGCAAAATCTATAACTTCTTTTATAAGAAAATCGAAACAGGGAAAAAGCCTAATATTGGCTCCAGTCCTATTTCGTTCTATTTACCTTATCTCCTGGGCCTGGATAGCCTGATAAAGAAAAATCAACCAGACTTGATTATTTCCACCTTGCCCTTTTGCTCTCAGCTAGTTTCTGAATATAAAGAAAAATATCATAGCAATATTCCACTCTTCACTTGCATTACAGATATCAGCAGTCATGTAGAATGGATTACCCCTGAAACAAACACCTATTTGGTAGCTTCTCAGATGACAAAACAAGAATTAATCAGCCAAGGCATCCCCGAAGAACGCATTATCATTACAGGCATCCCAGTACGGGAACAATTCAAACAACCTATCATCAAAAGTCATTCCGCAGAGAAACACTTGTTGATTATGGGCGGTGGCTTAGGCTTACTACCAAAACAGGACAGATTTTATCAGCAGCTCAGCAGCCTACCAGGAGTTCACACCACCATCATTACCGGGAATAATCTGGCACTCTACAACCGCCTATATAATCGCTTTCCTGATTTAGAGGTCATTGGCTTTACAGACCAAGTTTATCGCTACATGCAAGAGGCAGATTTGATTATTACCAAACCAGGTGGCATTACCCTTTTTGAAACCATCCATAGTGAACTGCCTATCCTTGCCTTTACGCCATTTTTAGCCCAAGAACAAGAAAACGCCGCTTTTATCCGCCACTATCAGATTGGCAGAATTATGCAGTCTGCACCCAATAACTGCATCGAAGAAATCGCTGCCGCGCTCTATGATGATAACTTCTTAGCCGCTTGCCGAGAAAATATCCGCTATATAAAGGATAATCTGCCAACCGACGCCTTAATCAATACATTAAATCAAATAACCACAAATCCAATCACCGCTCCAGAAACACAAAAAACAGCAGGGGGTGCTTGTGCATAATGCTAACCACCTGTGCCATCGCTGGTGCTATGGTAAGCACCATCTTCCTCATGTATGCACTCCTTCCCACCTTCTACCATAAATATTGGAATAAAAAAAATATCCATACCTTGCCTGATAAAAAGCAAATTCTGCTTTCCTTTGATGATGGTCCCGACCCTCGTTATACCGGTAAGCTATTAGATTTATTGCAAAAACACGGGGCAAAAGCAACCTTTTTTGTAGTTGCAACCAAGGCTATGCAGTATCCGCAGCTCATCGAACGAATGCAAGCAGAAGGACACACGGTAGCCCTTCACTCCTGCGAACATAAAAATCCCTGGTATAAAAATTATCGTGCCACCCAAGAAGACTTTGCTTTTTCTCTGGCCTTAATGAAGACTTATGGCTGGCAAGTGCAATATTACCGCCCACCCTGGGGCAGAAGTAATTTATTCACCGAGTCCATCGCACGGCAACATGATTTACAAATGGTATTCTGGAATGTAGACGCAAAAGATTGGTCAGAAAAAGCCACCGTTCATTCTATAGCCAATCAATTACTGAGAAAAACGAAAAACGGCGGTATCATCTGCCTCCACGACAGTGGTGAAGACAATGGCGGCGCCAAAGACGCACCTCTAAAAACCATTGCTGCTCTTGCTGAAATCCTGCCCATCTGGAAACAAGAACACTACGAATTTGTAAAACCAGAAAGCGTTGTATAAACTATGAACCAAGAATATTCTCTCTTGAATGATAAAAAGAAATATTGGGCTAGCCTTGGACTGCTCGCCTTACTAATAGGGCTTACAGTCTACCTACTCTGCAAAGATTATAGCTTAGAACAGCTAATAAAGAGCCTAAGTCAGGCCAATCCCCTCTTTCTTTTAAGTGGGCTTTTTATCATGTTCTGCTATATCTGCTGTGAAGCACTAAACACCCGACGGATTATGGCTACCTTTGGGCAAAGATTACCCTTAAAGCAGTGCTTAAAGTATGCCTTTATCGGGTTTTACTTCTGCGCCATCACACCTTCTGCTACTGGGGGACAACCAGCTCAAATTTATTACATGAAAAAGGATGGTATCCCTGTCGGGTTTTCTGCCCTGACATTGCTGATAAATCTTGCGATTTATCAGACTGTAACCTTGTTGTGTGGTATCGTTTTCTTCTTACTCAAGTCAGATTTTATTTTAGCCGCCATGAAAGGTTTAGGTCCACTCTTTCTCTTAGGTATTACCATTTATCTAGCAGCCTTAGGACTCATCCTTGCCGCTATTTTCTCGCAGACGCTTATTCAGAAAATCTTTTATGCAGTCATTAAACTAGGTACCTTCTGTAAAATCGTAAAAGATCCTGAGCAAGCAAGAGAACACGCAGATCAGCAACTAGCCGAGTACGCTCAATGCGTCGCTCATATGAAACGCCACCCTCAGCTATTAACCTATAATTTTCTCATTACCTTGCTACAGTTACTCTGTTATTTTTCCATTCCCTACTTCGTTTACATGGCCTTTCATCTTTCTGGATACAGCTTCTGGGAGATTATCGCCATGCAGGTAGTGCTGACAGTTTCCGTCTCAGCCCTGCCACTACCTGGTGCAGTAGGCGCCTCAGAAGGTAGTTTTTTAAAGTTATTTGAGATATTTTTTGCACCGGCCATCTTGCTGCCAGCCATGCTCCTCACTCGGTTTATTAATTTTTATGCCATGCTGGTGATTAGCGGTATCATTGCTGTAGCTGCTCACTGGCGCATGACCAAAACCATTGGCATTTAAAAAAGACTGTAAAGCTAAAATGTCTTTACAGTCTTTTTATTTTTTTAGTTTTTCCCTTATTCTATCATACAGTCGTCCTTAAAAATTGTTTACGGCTTCCCATTGTGAAAATTATCTGGTAAATTCACAAAAGATTGCTCACTAAATTCTTTCGATAGTACCTTGATGGTTTCCCGTACGCTCATTTTTAATAAATCACTTAAAGAGTCATAACGAACCTCATCAGGTACATTCACATTATACCAAGGACGATGGACATCATTTAAAATATCATAGATTTTTTCATCTTGAGACGGTCGCCATAGCTCCTTTTTCTTAGCGAGAAGAGAGACCACCTTTTTAGTGGTACGGTTTACCGCCATAGACTGAGGATAAAAATAGCGATAAAGCCGCTGGCTGAAACGAAAGGCCCGCGCTACATCCTCTTCCGTTACCACCGTATTCAAAAGAGTATCACATAAGTAACCATATAGCCCACTAACTGCCTGCACCAGTTCTGGCGTTACCTGATAACTCTCTTTGAGCCCCGCAAAGGAAACCCCCTCTAAATACCAATATTGATAAAGAATTGCATCAATATCCCGCTCTATGGCACCATGAAGGGCTGAAACGCCGATTTTTGGCAACTTCTTCCGCAGCTTTTCCTGTAAAAAATAAATATATGGATGAACAATAGAGTCTACCATATAATGGCAAACAAACCCTGCCAAGTATGCCTGGAGCATCGCATAATCCTCGTATTCTCGCCGACTCTCTACAAAATGCCAAGCAGCAGTGAGGATTAATTCCCCAGAGAACTTATGTAACAAAGAAGCACAATGGGGCACCGTCCGTTTGAAACTAACAGGCTTGGTATAAAAAAGCAAATCAGGGCCTTGCAGCCCCCAGTTATAAGCAGCTTCATAATTTCTCACCGCAATGGCGAGCGTCGTGTCCCGAGGAAGGGCCGGCAGCACCTGCTGTCCCACAATATGATGGGTCGTAAAATCCGGCATACCAGCTACCCCCTTCTTAAAAATCTCTAACAAGAATGCCTTTTTCTGTTTTCCCTTCATATACTATTTTGAAAAGAAAAATCTGTCACTGGGAAACAGAAAGGAATAAATCTCTATGGTTCTATTATCCCATATTTTTGAAAAAATAAAAGACTTACCTACAAATATGCGTTTTTATCTTCGGCAAGGGCAAATCGCCCTGCTCCCAGAAGAAAAAAGACCTTATCATAAGCTGTATCCCCAAGACTTAAAACGTCTTTTGCGGGAAAAAGAAGATTTCTTATTGCTGGATGTCCGCACCAAACTAGAGTATGAAGCCGAACATATTCCCCAAAGCATTCATCTGGATATAGCAGAAGCAGAGACTCAAATCCCTATCCTAGCTCCCAACCAAACAACAAAAATCGTTATCTATTGCCATGGTGGAGAACGCAGTATCGAAATGGCAGAAAAACTCCACCAGCTAGGCTATAGCCAACTTTATTATCTCCATAAAGGCATTTCTCAGTGGTATTATGCCACAGAAAAATCTGCTACGTCCAATACTTAAAAGTAAATAAATCGTATAACAAAAAGACATGGTAAACACGCCCATGTCTTTTATATTACTTATTTTTTCTTTTGCTTCTTTTTGCCGCCGTTTACTTCTTTTTGATACAAATACATAGAGTAAAAGATAGGCGCAAAGCAGCAAAGCAACATACAAATAATCCACATTGACTGGCTAATGACATTTTCTTTCGTGAAAATTTGCTTACTAAGAAGCATATAAACCCCTACCAAAAAGAAAGCAGTCCCAGCAAAGGAATGAGTTTTCTTCCAGATTTCCTTACTATAAAGGGTCCAGGGATTACGAAAACCTACAAAATAGTTATATGGAATACGCGGCAGGTAGTAAGCCACCATCAAAAACATAATCCCCATTACCAGCGATATAATGGTAGACATAGGGATATCATGCCCTAAGGCCGCATAAGTAGAAACAGCCAGCACGATATCTAAAACACCCACCAGCGTAGCGCGGATTAAATAGTAGATGGAACTTTTCATGATGGCCTCAGCCCGCCCAGCATCCAGCTTCGGCACAAATAATAACAGGATATTGAAAAACACCGGCACTGACATCATCAAAAGATATAACATGCCTTTCGGCGTCCAGCCATCTACATCGCCTGCTGTATTCCAGTGGGTCGGGATAGACTCCGGCAGCTTGCCATAAGATATTACCACATATAGCAGTGGGATAAAAGCGATGGCAAACAAAATAATTTCCCGCATCAACCTTTTATTATGTTCATTCATATAGATTACTCCTTTAATGGGTTTCCCCGATTTCGCCCCAAGCTATCGCTTACAGTCTTGCCAAAGAAGGAAATAAGGACGAATTAGATTTAGTATACCACACTTACCACTGTTTTTTCAAGAAGCGGTAACGAATGCCTCCGCCTCAAATAAAAAAGACCATCCTCGCAAGGACGGTCTGGTAAAACAGAAAGAAATTTATTCTTCTGTAAAGTCAAAGAAGGCATTGCGTTTGATAAGCATTTGATAAACAGCAAAGGAAATCACTGCATTGAGCCCCGCTTTAATAGCGTTAAAAGGAATAATCACCGGCAGCATCATTTCTTTTACCATCTCCTGCGGCACACCAAAAAAGTGAACAGTAAAGATAAAATTCATCGGTATCATCATCGCTACCATGGTACAAGCGCCCACCGCAAGCCCCATAACTAGCCCTAGCAAAGTTTGCTTTTTCTGATAAATAACAGAAGTAAGAAATACCAGCGAGCCAGAAGCAATAAAATGCATGAGAAAACCTACCATGCCATCTCCACCAAAATACATAGCTTGGATAAGAGAAACAGCCGCTAAAATCATCAGCCCGGAAACAGGACCTAAGTAAAGAGAAGCAATGATAACCGGCACATCCGCCATATCATATTTCATCCAAGGTGCCGCCGCAAAAAGAGGCACCTGCACCAACATAATCAGCACCACTGAAAGAGCCACCCACATAGCGCTATGAACCAAGATACGCGTTTGACGCCGCGACCTAGACACACTCATGCCCCAAAACTCCTTTCTTATTTCGCCATATAAAGTGCAGCTTTTTCTACCATTTTCACCAAAAGAGGCAGTAATACTAGCTGCAAAATAATTCCCGGCAATGCCACCACAAAAGAAGCACTAATAAAAGTCTCCAACCCATAAGGCATCCCCTTTAATCCCAACAAAAAGAAGTTCGCAACTCCAGCCACACACCGTCCGCTCATCATAGCTAAGATAAGAGATGGGTATACCCCCAGCCGCCCATAAGAAAGACTGGTCACCAAACCATAGGTAGCCAATTCCAAGCACATCGCAATAGCGGTAGGAAAAAGTACCGGCATACCGGTAATCACCGAGGATAAAAGAGGCATCACCATACCGCATAACAACCCATAACGCCAGCTACAGATAAACCCACACAAAAGCGCAGGAATATGCATTGGTAAAAAAGCCGGCCCTGCCCCGCCAATAAGATGAAAAAAGCTGGGTAACACCAACCCCATACTAACGCAAAGAGCCGCAAAAACCAATTGAAATACTTGATTGTGCACAACAACTGTATGTTTCTTTAAAGAAAGCATATTTTCATTTTTTATCAAGGAAAGCACCTACTTTCTCATCAAGCCAATTATCAAGCTGTTTTATTTAATACATACCAAATTCCTGTGAATTATTTTAACAGAAGTCATACACATTGGCAATAGAAAAAGGACCGACAAATATCGGTCCTTTTCAAATCTTTTATTTTTCGTGTCTTTCACTTTTTCAAACTAGCCAAAACAGCGCACCGTAATCACACCAGGGACTTCCTTTGCAGCTGCCAGCGCTTCAGCAGAACAACCTTCTGCAACGCCCAGCAAAGTATAAGAGACGCCCTTTTTCACACCATGAGCCTGATTTTGCACAGTAACCCCAAGAGCAGCTATAACTTGGTCAAGATGAATATCCTCTCTGGCTATGATACCAATGCGCTTCCCACCTTGCCAAGGGGCCACAACAGCTGGTAGATTAACAGAGTTGGTAATATTACCAGCCTGCAAATAGTCCGCCACCTCTCTTGCGGCCATAGCAGCACAGTTTTCTTCACTTTCTGCCGTAGAGGCTCCCAGATGAGGCAAAGCCAGTGTATTTGGCATCGTCAGTACTTCTGCATTAGGCAAGTCTGTAACAAAATAAGCCACCTTACCGCTTTCTAAAGCAGCTTTTAGCTCTGCATTGTTGATGAGGTCTGCCCGAGCCATATTGATGATTTTTACACCATCTTTCATTTTGCTAATGCTTTCAGCACAAATCATCCCCTTCGTATCCGGAAGAGAAGGAACATGGAGAGATACATAATCACTTACCGCATATAAATCAGCTAAATCAGAAACAAGCTGTATCCCTTTTGCCTGTAGCGCTGCAGCCTTTTCGGCAGGAAGAACTGGGTCATAGCCCACCACCTGCATACCTAGGGCGCCTACCGCCTCTGCTACTAGGGAACCAATAGCACCCAGCCCAATGATACCAATGGTTTTCCCGGTGATTTCATTGCCGGCAAAATTACTTTTACCCTTTTCCACCAGCTTGCCTACTTGTTCACCTTCAGGAGCCAAGGTTCTTACCCAAGTAATCCCTTCATAGATACGACGAGAAGCCAAAAGGATAGCACAAATAACCAGTTCCTTTACAGCGTTAGCATTGGCCCCCGGTGTATTAAAGACCACAATGCCCTGTTCCGTACAACGGTCTAAGGGAATATTATTGACCCCAGCACCAGCCCGGGCAATGGCCTTTAACGAGTCGGAAAATACCATCTCATGCATGGCAAAAGACCGTACCATAATAGCGTCAGGATTTACCGCTTGGTCATCAATGGTAAAGACTCTCTCGTCCAGCTGGGCTAACCCTTTTGGTGAAATTTTATTTAAAGTTTGTATGGTAAACATCATAGACCTCCTTATTTCTTTTCGTATGCTTACTTATGATTTCATGTCATCCTGAACGAATGTGAAGGATCTTTAAATTCTTCGTCGTTTTACTCCCCAGAATGAAAATTAAGCACATATAGAATATGGTATGACAAAACTTGCCATACCATATGATTTTTTATGGTTTCTTATTTATGTTCCGCTTCAAATTTCGCCATAAAGTCAACCAAATCTTTTACACCTTGGAGCGGCATCGCATTGTAGATAGACGCCCGCATACCGCCTACCAAACGGTGTCCTTTTAAGTTTACAAAGCCGGCAGCCGCCGCTTCTGCTACAAATGCAGCGTCTAAGTCAGCATCTCCCGTTACAAAAGTCACATTCATCATGGAACGGCTATCCTTTTGGATTTTCCCTTGAAAGAGATTGCTTTGATCTAAGAAATCATAGAGAAGGGCAGCCTTTTCCTGGTTACGCTTTTGCATAGCAGTAAGCCCGCCTAAAGACTCTACCCATTCTAAAACCAGCTTCAAAATATATATCCCATAAGTAGGCGGTGTGTTATACATAGAGTTGTTTTCTGCCATCAGTTTATAACCATACATAACAGGTGTTTTTTCTTGAGGTTCGCCTAATAAATCTTTACGGACAATAACGACCGTAAGACCAGCAGGTCCCATATTCTTCTGAGCACCAGCATAAATGACCCCGTATTTCGCTACATCTACCGGCTCTGATAGAATGCAGGAGGACATATCGGAGACAATGGGCACCCCATTTGTTTCCGGCAAATAGCTCCACTTGCTGCCATAGATGGTATTATTTTCACACATATGAAAATAGTCTGCATGAGGTGTCAGCACCAATTCTTCTTGCTTTGGCAGACGGCTATAGTTTTCCTCTTTGCTATCATAGGCAATACGAGCATCACAAAACCGTTTCCCTTCCTGATAAGATTTTTTGCTGAATACCCCTGTCAGCGTGTAGTCAGCAACACCACTTTTCGTGGCCAGGTTCATAGGCACCATGGTAAATTGCGAGGTAGCCCCCCCCTGGAGAAAAAGCACTGCATAGTCCTCGGGGATAGCCATGACGCTGCGCAGCTTTGCTTCTGCCGCAGTGATAATACCATCATACACCTTAGAACGGTGGCTCATTTCCATGACGGACATCCCAGAATTTTCATAGTTTAAAAGTTCAGAAGCAGCCTTGGTCAATACTTCCTCCGGCAACATAGAAGGACCGGCAGAAAAATTATAAACCCGTTTACTACTCATTTGAGAACCCCTCCTAAATTTTCTTCTTTCCAGCTTTTACATTGTGATGATTATCTATTCCCGGCAAGAGAAAATCCCAAGGAATTGCCATCAATACCACCTGTCAAAATCCTTGAGAAATATCCCTTTTATCTAAGTTAAGTATCTTACAATCCCCTACTGAAGTCAAGAGCCTTTTCGCTTTTTCCCATTCTTTATTCTCAAATGATAAGCCCACCAAATAGGATACCTCTTCCCCTCTTTTCTTCTTCATAGTATAATAAGCATAATAATATTTATAGTAGAAGTATCACTCGTCCAAGGAGAGAAACCATGTTACGCATTCGAGATATCAAACTAACTTTAGATGAAGTTGTAAATAGCTCTGGACAGCCAGTAGAAACAGACAATCTAGAGAAACAAATCTGCCGCCTACTCCGTCTAACATCTAGAGATATAGAAAAAATAATTATCTACAAAAAGTCTCTGGATGCCCGAAAGAAACAGCTCGCCTTCATCTATACGGTTGATGTTATCTTACAGCACCAACAAGAAGAGAAACTCCTAAAAAAGCTAAAATCTACAAAAATCACAAAGGCTCCCCCTTACCACTATGCAGCGCCACAACCAGCACAAAAGCAAAATAAATCTCGTCCCATCATTATCGGTTGCGGACCAGCAGGGTTACTTGCCGGTGTTATTTTAGCAGAAGCTGGCCTTGCCCCCATTATCTTAGAACGAGGCTGCCCAGTATCCCAGCGCAAACAGGATATCGAAACTTTTTGGCAAACAGGGAGGCTAAACCCGGACTCCAATGTACAGTTTGGCCAGGGCGGTGCAGGCGCCTTCTCAGACGGGAAGCTGACCACAGGCACCAAAGACCCCCGCAACCGCAAGGTTTGTCAGGAGTTTGTAGCTGCCGGCGCTCCAGAAGAAATCCTCTATCTGGCAAAACCCCATATTGGTACAGATATTTTACTAACTGTTGTAGAAAACTTAAGCAAAAAGATTATCCGTCTTGGTGGAGAAATCCATTTTCAAACCAAGATGGAACAGCTCATCATAGAACATAACCAGGTAATAGGCGTCATCGCTTCTAGCCCTCAAGGCCCAAAAACTTGGCAGACAAACCAAGTAATTTTGGCCATTGGCCATAGTGCCCGAGATACATTTACTGCTTTATATGAACAGCAAGTGCCCATGGAACAAAAGCCTTTTGCTATCGGTGCCAGGATAGAACACCCTCAAGAATATATAAACGACCTGCAATATGGCACCTATGCAGGACATCCTGCTCTTGGTAGTGCTGATTATAAGATATTTACTCACCTGCCTAATGGCAAAACGGTTTATTCTTTCTGTATGTGTCCTGGTGGCTTTGTGGTAGCTGCTGCTTCTGAAGCAGGCGGCATTGTCACCAATGGCATGAGCTACCATGCCAGAGACGGCATAAACGCCAATAGCGCCCTGCTGATAAGCATTACCCCAGAGGACTTTCCTTCCAGCCATCCCTTAGCAGGCATAGAGCTGCAGCGCACCATCGAGCAAAAAGCTTACCAAATGACCAAAGATACCTATCTGGCCCCTGCCCAAGTATTAAAAGACTTTTTACAAGATAGGCCATCTACTGCTTTTGGCAATGTATTACCTACCTACAAGCCAGGTGTTGTACTCACCAATCTAGCTAATCTCTTCCCTGTAGAAATCACTAAAAGTCTACAAGCAGGCATCCTTGCCCTAGACAAAGTCATGCCTGGCTTTGCCTATGAAGAAGCGCTTCTGACCGCACCGGAAACCAGAAGCTCTTCGCCTATCCGCATTCCTCGGGATGAGAGCTGTCAATGCAGCATCAAGGGGCTCTACCCTTGCGGAGAAGGGCCAGGCTATGCCGGTGGTATTATTTCTGCAGCAGTAGACGGCATCCGCTGTGCTGAACAAATCATCAAAAACATAGATTTTTAAGAATATCAATCCTTCTAAAATATATTCTCGGAGGCGTCTCCTATGATGCGTAAAATTTTAAATAAACAGCAAGTCCATAAAACTGTCCTGGTTCTTTTCTGGTGCTGCAGCCTTCTCTTCTTTTGCAGCTGTAGTCAGAAACCAGCCCCCCCTGAAAACCAGGATACTCCATTACAGAGAGAAACCAAAGAAATCAGCCTCTTAGAGTTGCCTCAAGAGACAGACCTGCTTTATCTGGGACGAGAAGGAGATTTTGATTATTTCATCGACCCAGTGCTACCTGGACAAGAAATCAAAGTCGCTGTAGATAAACGAGCTTCTCAGTTTTTAACCAAAGTACATCCCTTTTCTATGCTGCAGGTGATTTATGATAGTAACAATCCCCAAGGTATCCCAGAAATGCGTATTTATTCCCTATCTAGCATCAACACGCACTTTTTCTGTGGCGTAGAAACACCACCGGGCACAGCAGAGGAAATCGTGTATGGCAAAGAGTTTTTAAACAGTTTTCTCTTTACTCGCCTCTTCCCTGCCTTTGCTATCAGCGATTATCAGCTATTAGAAGCAAAACTTACACCATTAGATGAGAAAAATCATATGTTCATGCTTTCCCTCTCAGCTAATCTTATCCCGGAAAAAACAGAATTTCACAAGCTAGGCTATAAATGGAGCGGTTATCAAGAACAAAACGATACCATTACCGGACAACAACTGACCACCATGCTTTACCACTATGACGGGAAATGGGGCTGCTATTACAATAGCGAAGATAACACACCGCTCACAGATGGCTACAAAAAAAATCCTATCGTCCCAGAAATGGAATATAGCTACCAGGTAGAAGACAGTAACTTTGACGATGTCTTTGAGGGAAAACCAGTACAGGCAGTCTTTTACGAAGACGGAAATTATTCCTATCTCACCCAAACCATTTTCGTTATTACCGAGAAATCCCAAGATGCCTCTACCATAGAAAGCGGCTATTTCCGCACTCAGTTGCTGCAATATGAGCGAGAAACTGGTTATCAGCGAGAAATGACTATTTTAAGTGACAATCTACTCTTCCCAAAAGTTATTGCCAGAAACCAAAATCTTATCTACCTAGCCACTAGCCGCACCGAATACCCTTCCGGAGAAATGCCAGGTAATATCAGCCGCCTAGATGCAGAAAGCGGCAAAGTAGAGGACCTCTTCCTAGACGCCACCCCACTCCTAGCCACAGCCGGAGAAATCTTCGTATTGCAATTAGGAGAAACCACTTCCTACTCCCCTGGCATTTATGTCATTCATATTGCAGATGGTGGTATTGAGCGTCTCTCGAACCTGCCAGGTCCTGGCTATTCCACAGAGCATGAAGCCGCCTTCCTCACCCGAAAAATCACCCAAGCAGCAGGGGAAAACAACCAAGAAGTAACCTACCTCTATCTGCTTTGGCCTTGCAGCGACTATACCCGACAGGATTTCTACGATGGCTTTGTGATTAACACCAGAACAAGCGAGATTACAACCATCAACTAGATATTCGATGCAACTATAAAAAATAAAAAGCAGTGCATGTTATGCACTGCTTTTCTTAATAACACACCCTATCCAATATTCCTCCAGCATAGGCAAAAACCATGCCAAAGTTAGTAATAGGAATACCCGCTTCTTCTGCCATATGGAGCCGGGCCATGACTTGGGGCTGGTTCAGCATACAACCACCACAGTGGACGATAAGCTGATAATCCTGGATATTCTCTGGGAAATCCTTCCCACTATGACAATGAATATCTAAGGGTTGACCAGCAATTTTTGCCAGCACATGAGGCAACTTTTCCCGAGCAATATCTCCCTTCTGCACATGGTGCGTACAGGCTTCCCAGATGAGGACAGGTTTTGCTGGAGTCAATTGTGCTAAAGCCTTAGCCCCTGCCAACCAAATACCCATGTCGCCTTTATACCGCGCCATGAGGATAGAAAAGGAGGTAAGTCGTACCTCTCTGGAAAGCAATGCGTCTACCTGGCTAAATACTTGGGAGTCCACGATAACCAAATCCGGTAACGGCATTTCCTGCAAATATTGAGGAAGCTGCTCTAATTTCACCATAGCTACCAGCGCGTTTTTATCCAGCAAATCTCGGATGGTCTGCACTTGTGGCAAAATCAATCGCCCTTTAGGCGCCTGAGCGTCTTGAGGAATGACAAGCAGCACCCGGTCACCGGGATTTACCAACCCTGCCGTTAAAGACCGCTCTTCTTGGAGCTCCTCAGTTGTTGCTTTCCGGATAATGGCCTCTTTTACCTTTTCACAGCCTGCAGCATGAAAAGGATTTGCCAAAACTATCTCCGTATCGCTAGGCAAACCAGTAGGAAACTTACTACTACCAAAGTCATTAACCAAAATCAGAAAAGGGATTTTCTTCTCTCGAAGCAATGCAAAATACGCCTGATACAAAGGAGATAAAGGTCTATCGTTTCCTACCACAACAACTGCTAGGTGAAGCTGGGCAAGCGCCTTCTGTATATTTTCTTCTCTGACACCACCTAGTTCACTGTCATCACCAAAGCCTGGCATATCCATAAATAGCACTGGCCCCAGAGGCAAAAGTTCCATGGTTTTTTCTACGGGGTCAGTGGTCGTACCCGCCACAGCAGAGACCAAGCTCATTTCTTTCCCGGTTAGCGCATTCATCCAAGTAGACTTCCCAGCATTGGTTAATCCTAAAAAACCTATATGGATACGCTCCCCACTAGGCGTTTCCCATAAATTTGCCATAGTCTTCCCTTCTTACCACTTAAAGTTGTTTTCCCCTTGTTCAATGCGAGTGAGATATTCTTTGGTTTTTTCCCGCACCTTTTCATTAGGGATTTTTTCCACTTCTGCTGCGATTAACGCGTCAGTCAATTGCTGAAACTCTGCATCCCCATAGCCAATGCTGTACTCCTTTAAAGTCAGGATAGCATTTGCCTGGCAGAAATTGCTAATCTGACCGGTTTTTGCAAAGGACATAAAACGGTCCCCTGTCCGCCCCGAACCATAGCAAGCCGTGCAAAAACTAGGAATATAACCTCGCCGCAAAAGATTTTTCGTCACTTCCAGAGGGGTCCGTTCATCTGCCACTTCAAACTGAGGCGGCTGAGAGCCGTCTGCATAGCCGCCTACACCTGTGGCAGAGCCAGCACTCACCTGAGATACCCCTAAGTCAATGACTTCATCACGATAGCTTTGTTCTTCTCTGGTGCTTAAAATAATGCCTGTATAAGGCACTGCCATGCGGATAATGGCAACTAATTTCTTGAAATCTTCATCATCTACTGCATAAGGAAAACGATTTTCTGTAGCGTCTGCCGTGGGGCGAATACGCGGTACCGAGATAGTATGAGGCCCCACCCCAAAAACTGCCTCTAAATGTTCTTTATGAAAAATAGTCCCGGCTAGCTCAAAATGCCAATCATATAAGCCGTAAAGCGCCCCAAAACCAACATCGTCAATACCTGCTTCCATAGCCCGGTCATGGGCCGTGGTATGGTAATCATAATTCCGTTTAGGGCCTTTCAAGTGATATTTTTCATAAGTAGGTTTATGGTAAGTTTCCTGGAAGAGAATGTAAGTGCCAATACCAGCTTCTTTTAATTTACGATAATTTTCTACAGTGGTTGCCGCAATATTTACATTAACGCGACGGATTTCTCCCGTGCCGCCAGCCGCCGCTGCTGTTTTCTTACTGTAAATGGTTTTGATACATTCTAAGATATAGTCGATAGGACAATGTTTCGGGTCTTCTCCTGCTTCCAGTGCCAACCGCTTATGGCCCATCTTTTCTAGCACTTCTACCTCTTTGAGTAGTTGTTCCATAGTCAGTTGTTTCCGCGGCATAGGACAAGTAGCATGATACCCGCAATAAGCACACTCATTGACACAGTAATCTGACACATAAATAGGCGCAAACATCACGATACGCTTTCCATAAATGTGGTCCTTGATGGCTTTTGCAGTAGAAAACATCTCCTCTAACAAATCCCCATCTTCTACATAGCTTAAGGTAATAGCTTCCCCCGCAGTGAGCCCACCAAAGCCGGCAGCCTTCTTTATGATTTCCCGCACCAGAGCCTCATTACCAGCATCCTTTTTTCCTTGCTCCAAGATGTTTTCTATGGTTTCTTGATGAATAAATTCCTCTGCCAAATGAGAAGCCTTATTATATACGACCACAGTCCTCACTCCTATCTTAAATAATATCTATCACTAAATCCCCATATATCCTAATGATTTTAATTGTGTCACCAACAACTGCCGTTTTTCTTTTAAAGAATATTCCTCTTTCACCGGCCGAGGATAGATTTCATAAAGGCGTTGCTTTTCCGCAGGTGTGGCCTTCTGCATAATCACATCCGCTCCTGCAGCTAGGGCCTCCGCTCGCCCTCCCTGCACTGTCAGAGCTGTCGTCGCCGGCAAATGAACGGTGGGCAACAAAAGCCGGGTAATGGCTAATACTCGATTAGTCAGGGCAATATCCCCCTTTGCCGCCCCAGCAAGAGATGTATCAGGATGAGGGATGAAAGGACCAATGCCTGCCATGGCCACCTGCATTTTCTGCAACAACAAAATGTCTTCCGCCAGCATTTCCATTGTCTGACCGGGAAGTCCCACCATGAAGCCACTACCCATCTCATAGCCAAGTGCCTGCAAATGCTGCTGACAATCCAGCCGCTTCTCTAAAGAATGTCCAGGATGTAATTTCTCATAAAGAGCAACATCTGCTGTTTCATGCTTGATTAGATAACGGTCCGCCCCACAGACACGCCAATGGGCATAATCCCCATAAGGCCGCTCTCCTACGCTTAAAGTCACTGCTACAGCAGGTGCATATGCTTTTATCTTCCGGATAACAGCACCCAACATTTCTCGGGTATAGGATAAATCTTCCCCACTTTGCAGCACGATAGTTTGGTATCCCGCATCAATAGCAGCATAGGCAAGTCCTAGGATTTCGCCAGCCGGCATTTGGTAACGAATAATATTTTGATTTTCCCTGTTAATCCCACAATATCGGCAAGCACAACGGCAAACATTAGAAAATTCAATAATAGCACGGATATAAATATCCCGACCAAAAACAGCTTCTTTTACCGCCAGTGCCTGAGAAAATAGATAATTTATAACTTCTTCATCCTCACAGGAAAGTAGGGCCGATATTTGTCCAGCTGAAGCTTTATGGCTAGCTGCCATTTCATCAATAAGACTCAAAAGTTGTTGTCTATCCAGCATTAACAAAATCTCCTCCTTCCCTAGTTATGAAGTACTCTATTTTATTTATCTATTTATTTAAGATTTCTTTATGTACAGCTGATTTTACATTCACCCCAGAGATTTGGCCTAATTGCCCCGTTAGACTGGAGATTTCATCGGTAGTTCCCTTCACAATGAGAGAAATCACCGCCACACCATATTCCCGGTAAGGCAACCCCATACGACCTAAAATCAACCCGCTATGGGCATGTAAGATATCATTAACCTGGGCTGCAAACTCATTACTATCTAATAAAATCCCCACAATTCCTATTCTTTCTTCCATCTTTCTTCTTCCTTTCTCTTCTCATTTATAATTACACCCAATAAAAAACTCCCACTTAGCAACAGACTAAATGGGAGTAAAACAATGCCATACTAAAATAATATGTCTTTGCTTCCTTCCAATCAGACTGCTCCTTTTGGTTAGACGCGTTTCGTTAAAATTAATCTTCGTCATCAAATCTAATTATATCACCTTGGATACCAGAAATCAACTCATGATAATCAACGCTGTAAACAACAGCCTCGCTGGCAAACTTGAAACAGCGGCTAGGTTTCACTGTTTCGATTACTTTCATCCGGTTCATAATTTTTTCGATGCGCTTTGGTGTGCCAGCCAGCGTCACCATAATGCCCTGTTCCTGCAATTTGATAATACTGTCTCTCAACGCCTTGGCACCAGTAGCGTCCATCACTTCCACATGATGGATATCTATTACCAAATATTTTTCGCCACTTTGATTTTGTAGCAAATTAGAAACAAACTCAGCTGTACCAAAGAACAGCGGACCATCAACAGAACAAACCTTCAAACCACATTCCTCTGCATTCACACGAATAACATCAGAAATAGGCAAAGTATCCAAAGACTTTTCACTTACTCTTAATTTCCCCATATCACGAATGAAGAAAAGACAAGCAAAGAGCATACCAACCCCTACTGCAACGATTAAGTCCACCGCTACCGTGAGGACAAAGGTCAATAACATAATAATCGTATCTGTAATCGGCTGGATTTTCATGTCTTTAATCCCTGGGATATCAAACATGCCAAGACCCGTGACAATCAAAATACCGGCAAGTACAGACATAGGAATGATGCTGGCAATAGGCGCTAATACCAAAAGCACCATTAAGAGCATAACACTATGGACCATACCGGAAAGAGGGGTTTGCCCACCTTCTCTTACATTTACCACAGAGCGGACAGTCGCCCCGGCACCACCCATGCCGCCAAACAAACTGGACACAGCGTTCCCAATCCCTTGGCCCATCAATTCTTTGTTACTGTTATGTTTACTATTGGTAATCCCATCTACTACTACAGAGGTGAGCAGTGAGTCGATACTGCCTAAAATCGCCAACGTAAAAGCAGGAGAAATTACATTTTGAATAACAGAAAAATCTGTAATCTTAGGAAAAGCAAATTTTGGCAACCCCTGCGGAATAGCACCAATGGTTTCAATATTCCTTACTAAGAAACCACCCTCAAACATAGGTGCTATATAAATGGCAAATAAGGTGCCAAAAATCAGCGCCAAGAGAGACGCTGGTAACTTTTTATTGATACGAGGAATAACCCACATTAAAATCATCGTCACGATAGCAACTAACGGCGCCTGTAAAAAATAATCCTTTTGCTGCATGATAATGATAACGGCAATCCCATCCATAAAGCCAGACACTACCGGATAAGGAATTAACCGCACCAAAGAACCTAACTTCAATAACCCAAAAATAATCTGGAGAAGCCCCGCAAGTAAAATAGCAAGCAGTGCATATTCTCTGCCATAAGTGCCAACGACTGTAGCAGTTACTACCGTCATCGGACCTGTAGGCCCAGTTACTTGTGCTTTCGTTCCACCAAATAAAGAAGCAAAGAAACCGCAAAAAATAGCGCCATATAGACCGGCAACAGCACCTAGTCCACTGGCAACCCCGAATGCCAATGCCAACGGCAGCGCAACAACAGATACGGTAATCCCTGCGATAACATCATTTTTCACATTGCTGAATAACCCAGGACCTTTATTTTGCTTTTGTGCGATAGCTGATGACATTTGATATTCACGCCCCTTTCTGAAAAAATAACATATAAAATATTTCTACATATAAAGACAAGATAATCCTACTAAAAAGTATAGTGCATTTCATACTTTTTGACAATAGAAATTTCTTTTTGACAAAACAACTTGTCCAATCAGACAGCGCGCCTTCTTGCAAAACAAGCACAAAATAAGACATCCTGCATATAATAAAAGCAGGAAGCAACCACATATGCTTTCTCCGCTTCTGCACATTCGGGATAAGCCGGATGATATCGCAATCCGGCCAGCAGAAGTGCGCCATGCCTTACAATGTCTTAGTTATGTTGAGATGGTACCGCAACAATCCATTGTAACAGGCTTTATCCCCCTCCAGGATAAACGCATAACGATTGCCTTTATCCACTAGCCGCTACTAGGCCTCCCGGTCGAAAGCGGCTCTTTTTTTATGGATTTTAGTCCTGATTTCTTTTTCATTCTATGATGAGCATCGTCTGCCGGTGTGTGTCCTAAGATAAAAAGGAGCCTTCCTCTTTTTTAGAGGAAGGCTCCTTTTTATACCCCAAATACAACCATCATGTTCATCGTTTCTATTCTAATGCTCCAAAGCCACCAACCAATTGATTAAATCCATTGTTATATTCCATCATCCAGTTCATTAATTCCATTTCACTCATAGTGAAGATGTTGGTATAAGAAACTTCTTCCACTTGGTCAATAGCATGTTGTTTTAACCCCAGAGAGAAATCAAAGCCCATAGACTCTTCGCCATCATCAATGAGCATACCCAGACGCTCTAAGTTGTAAACCAACGCTTCTCCATCTACATAAGCGTCCCCTATGCAATACATATCTAAGATGTCCATTTGGTCTATGCCCATGGTCATATCAAAATAAATATTGTCTTTATCAGTATTACCATCAATTTCATAATCAAAAGACATATCCATTTGTTCATCATCTACCATCATGCCCATGACAGCATTAATAGCATATACTTTGTCAAGGTAGCTAGCGTCACAGGTCATGATAATATCCAAGGTTTCCCCCTCGATACTCATGGAAAATTCCCCATAAATATTACCACTGGTACCATCACCATCGCTGGTTAATGTGAATTTTTCTAATTTCACAGCATCATCTGCACTAGCATTTGGCGTGGTCACATTCATTTCCATACGAACGATTTCCGTATCTTCGTTAATGTCATAAACAATTTCCACAGCTAAATCCGGCATATGTTCTTTCATAGCAGCCAAAACTTCTTTCATATCAGACTCATAGTCGCCGCCTTCGTACATCATAGCTGTATTATATTCCGTTTCATAAATAGCACGGAGCGGAGAGTCTAACATGATATAAGACATAAGAGATACTACATAGTTTTTCACATCTTTCGGCGCAATAGTTACGGTGTATTCTGTAACATCACCGACCGTTTCTCCTTGGGTATAAGTAGCTTTATCCATCAAGTCTTCAGTCATCTTTTGGATTTTCTTTGTCATAGCGTCCATGGCGTCATTAGAAACAGCGCTAGATTTTAAGCTTGCTTTCATTTCGTCGATAGAGTTAATCATTTCATCTACTTCCAACCCTGCGTCTTTTAATGGGCTGTTTTCGATATCCTTTTTATAAGTGTTTAAGTCAATACCAACGATTTTCTGACTGATGGAAGGAAGTCCGAAAGCAATAGCGTCAGGAGATTGATACAATGTCGCAGAGATAAATTCCCGGCCCATCACATTTAATGCACCGTTTAAGGACATAGTATCCATATCTGGTGTCATTTCTACACTCCCTTGGATATTTGCCCCAGAGAATAAGAGGTTAAAAGCTTCTGCCCCTTCTATACCGTTCAAAGAATTCAAAGTGATATTAAAATCTGTATGGGTGTTTTTATCTTGGAGCTCTGCCGCTTTCTTCATGAAAGGGATTTCTTCCTGCATTTGTGCGACTAAGGCTTCGCTCTGAGCATAGCTGTTGGCGATAGCTTCTTTGACGATTTTCTTCGGGCCAGAGTCCCCGCCAAGCATAGCAAAGGCCGCACCACCAACGACAATAGCAGCAGCCACAATGCCGATAATCAATCCTGTTTTCTTCTTTTTCGGTGGTTGTGTTTCTTCTAATGCAGGAGCTGGTGTTTTTTCTACAACGATATCCTGCCCAGAGGCTACGACTAATTCCTCAGTAGCTTCTGCAGCTTCCTCTGGTTCCACAACAGCTTCAGTTGCTTCTCCTTCTACTACTGCTTTCTCTACAGCAGCTTCCTCTACAGGCACTTCATCTACAGCAGGTACTTCAACAGTTACCTCAGGTTCTGTCTGTAATTCCTCTGGAGTCTGCACTTCTTTGTTTTCGTCCATCATCATTCCTCCATTTAGTCCTTATTTTCGTCAAAATTCTCTTTCCTTTTAAAGATACTCCTTTTTCCAGCTGGTGTCAAATAACCAGTATTTCCCAATCAAAAAGAGAGCATATATTCATCTATATGCCCCCTCGTCTGTTTCTATTTATTTATATTGCAAATCTTTAATGGTTCCTTCCTGGAAATAGGACGCCATGTTATATAAAATCAAAACATCTTCGTTTTCTCCGCCCTGGATATAATCAGCAAAGGCGTGATGAAAATACCGTAAATCATACAGATGGATTTCATCATAATGGAGCGCCAAGAATGGCACCAAACAGTGAGAAAAAGAGTCTTTTATTAGGTGCAGTCTTTTCCCTGTACCGGCCCCAGTCTCTATTTTCACATAAGCATGGTTGCCCCCTAAGAATAGGGTGTACTGGTCTTTTTCCAGCAATTTCTCCCGCACATAAAAACTATCGTATTCTGTTCCATCGTCTACCACTGTCACCTGGATATTTTGTTCTTTACCCGCCAACGCATCCTTCAGATGAAATAATTCTATCTTATCCGGCGGGATAAAAGAAAAATTCCCCTTAGAATAAAGAGTTCCATAGAAAGTATCACTAACCGGCTCTCTGGTAAAGGCAGATAAATCGTACGGTTCATAACCTAGGAAATCCCCTAACGCCACATAACCATAATAAGCGCCTAGTGTGGTCCAATGATGGTCCGTATGATAATAAATAGTCTCTTCTTTATGAGCCGCTAATTCTGGATAAAGAGAGAACACAGGAATTTGTCCTTTTCCCTTCTGTTCTGCTTGCTGCATAATTGCAACTTCATCTACTGGCTGAGCATAACGCGGTAGGTAGTCTGCCAACACCGCTGTAGAAGTAGGTATCAGCGCCAATTTCACACCATAATCAGGATGTTTCTCTGCAAAGGTAAGGATTGCCAAGAGATTTTCGTCCAGCTTTTCCTGGTTAGGCAGGTCCAGCTTTTGCAGAAGATAATCATGATCGCCCAAATACACCCCATTGATATCTTTCTGCCCCATTACCTTTTGCAAGAGACTTTTTCCGCTAATCCAAAGGTTACGGCCAGGGAATTGGTCAGAGGTATATTTTTCCCATTTTTCCGTCCATTTCCCTTCATACACCTGCCGCCAAGAAAAGGCCGGCATTTGCTGGAGCACACGATTTTCCTCTGGAGAAAAAGATTGGTCTGGCAACAACAAAGAAAACGCCAAAAAACCACCGAGAAAGAGGACAAAAAGACAGATTAAAGTTTTTTCATAAAATAGCTTTACATCAGCACCCATCTTTTGCACCTCCTAAAAACGAAAATATAAAAAAGGATTATACGAGTCATTGACCAGATAAGCTACGGCCATCAAGAGCACCGCAAACAAAGCAAGGATTTTCAAACACAAGAGAAACACCATTTTCCAAACTTGTCTTTTTTCTGTAACAGTGGTGATTGCCCGCTGCCAAAGGCTGCTCAGAAGCGGTGTAGAGCCAAGCAGCGCCGCCAGCCAAAGCACACCGTAACTGGTCAAATAATAAAGAAAATGGTTGTCCAGCCAAGGGTTCGCATAGCCGCCAAAGAGGGTCAGCACATATTGTTCCAACATCCTGCCATCTTCAAAGTAGAATAGCACCCAACCAAAACAAATGAAAAACAATGCGTAAGCGTGCTGCACCCAGCTAGGCAATTTATTTAAGAACTTCTGCAAAAAAGCCTTTTCTGCCATGATAATGACGCCAAAATACAGTCCCCAGAGGATAAAGTTCCAGTTAGCGCCATGCCATAGCCCCGTAAGAAACCAAACAGCAAAGATATTCCGGTATTGCAGAAGTTTTCGACAGCGATTACCCCCCAGGGGGATATAAACATATTCCCGGAACCAAGTACCTAAAGAGATGTGCCACCGCCGCCAAAACTCACTGATACTTTTTGACACATAAGGATAACGGAAATTCTCTGGAAAGGTAAAGCCAAACATTTTCCCTAGCCCAATAGCCATATCCGAATACCCACTGAAGTCAAAATAGATCTGGAAAGTAAAGGCAATCACCCCCAGCCAAGCAGTAGCCAGAGACATTTGTTCTACCGGGATTTTAAGTAACTCACTCCAAATAAAGCCCATGTTATTGGCTAAGAGCACCTTCTTGCCCAGACCAATAAGGAAACGCTCTACCCCTGCAGCGAATAGAGAAATAGACTCTTTCCGCCCCAACATCTGCTCCGCCACATCCCGATAGCGAACAATAGGACCTGCAATGAGCTGCGGAAACAAAGATACATAGGTAGCAAAGGCGATAAAGTTTCGCTGTACCGGGGTTTCATTACGATAGACATCAATGGTATAAGACATCGTTTGAAAAGTGTAAAAAGAAATACCGATTGGCAGTGGTAATTCCAGTAGCGGCAGTGCCGTTCCCAGAAATTGATTGATATTCAAAATCAAGAAATCTGCATACTTAAAAAAACCTAAAAGCGCTAGATTAATAAACACAGATAGCCATAAGAAAAGTTTTGCCCGCGTTTTCCGCTCCCTATTTCTTTCGATACCCAGGCCATTAAGATAATCCACCACACTGGAAAAAATCATTAACCCCACATAGACCGGCTCTCCCCAGGCATAGAAAAACAAGCTACCTAAAAACAGCAGAAAATTTCTACATTTTCTAGGCGCCAAATAATACAGTAATAATATGCATGGTAAAAAATAAAATAAAAAATTAATCCCAGAAAAAACCATAAACTAGCCTCGTTAAAAATAATCCACTTTAATTAAGATAACAAAATTTCGTCATAAAATCCATAAAAATAAAAGGCGCTGCTTTTCTTGCAACGCCTTTTACCTATATCAGGTTTTCTATCAGGTCTTTCTTTTATCCCATTAGAAGCTGTTTTTATTTGAAAGCAGCGTTAAATTGTTCTTCTGCAATTTCTTTATCAGCGTCACTAGCAATGAGATACATCACATAGTTGCCTTTGGTAATCATGGTATAGTTTTCCATTTTTTCGATTTCTTCCGGCATATAACCAGGCATCCAACCAGCAATCTTATTTTCTACATGTTTTTTGATAGCTTCTTGCATAGCTGCAGCTTGGTCTGCACTTGCCATCTTGAAGATACCGATTTCATCTGTACGAATATTCATCATATTCATATAAATGCTGTATTCTGCTAACCCATCTACAGAAAGCAGACCTTCTGTTTTCAATTGTTCTACGAAAAATTCTTCAGTGGTAACATCCATCATAGAGCCAGTTTCCTGCACATTGTCTAAGATAGGGGTCATAATATCTGCTACAGCTGGTTGTTTTTCAGGTTCTTTGCCGCCGTCATCTTTACCACAGCCTACAAAAGCACACATCGCACAAACAAGAGCAAGGGCTAATGCTACATATTTTTTCTTCATTGATTTTCCTCCTAAACTTTCCAGATTATTTACATTTTGTTTCTTAGACGAAAAGCAATATAAAAAAGTTCCTAAAAATCTTTTTTTCTTTTTACGGTTGCTTCTATCTAAGCCACTGGTATTTCATTATGAAGTAAAATAAACAAACTGTCAACGAAAAAAATTCAATCTTTCTTAACTAATCTTTACTTCTCATACTAGTTCTTGTTAAATAATTCCGGTTTTTATTTCTCTTAAAATATGGTATACTTTTCTTTAATTGGACACAATTTGGTAACAACTGCGAACAAAATCAAATTATTTTCGTCTAAAAGATATTTATCAGCAAGAAATAAATGAAAAGAAGGTTGAAAACATGTCTACAAAAAAACCAGTTCTCGCTGCCCTAGTAGGAGCCTGCCTTTTACTTTCTATGCCCGCCCTGGCAGAGGATACCACCCCTCTCCCAGATAATACGGCAGTACAAAATCAGGAAAATAGCGGAGAAAACAACGCCACTGATACCCCCATAAGCCAAGATAACCCTACTGGTGAAGAAAACGAGGAAAATCAAGCGCCCACTACACCAGCCAATACCAGCCCGCAACCACCAGATACTAATAAAGTAGGTACTGCCAGCATCCAGGATAAAGTTTATCTCTATCCTGCCAATCAAACAGCCATCGTCAATGAAAACAAAATCCTCATGCCGGCTGCGCCTTTTGTAGACCGGGACATTACCATGGTGCCACTGCGCTTTCTCACCCAAGATATCTTAAAGGCTACCGTTACTTGGAACCAAGAAGATAAAACAGTGACCATTATCTCTCCTGAGAAAACTGTAAAAATCGATTTAGCCAACCAGACAGTACTGGATGGAGAAGCCATATATGAGGCCCCATTACCACCAGTAGAAAAAGACGGTTACACCTTTGTACCGCTGCGTCTTCTAGCAGAAGTATTTGGCTGCACCGTAAGCTATGATGCCCCTTCTAGCCAAATCACCATTATTACTCCAGCAAGGGAAATCATCTTACCGATTGCTGAGTTTAAACAAGAAAGTACTGTTACTGCCGGTCAAATGTTGACCTTGTATGACTATAGCTACGACCCAACAGGACGGGCTATCATCGATAAAGAATGGAAAGTAGAAAAAGATGGGCAATTAGTTACCAGCACCCATGATTTAAGCAAAACCTTCTCCTATCCTCAAGCAGGCACCTATACCATCAGCCTGCGGGTGCAAAACGATAAGAAGATTTGGAGCGACTGGTTTACCCAAACAGTAGAAATTCTTGTCAACGAACCACCGGTTATTACGAAGTTTAATGCTACCACCACCAGACTCTATCCGGGCGAAGACATTGACTTTACTTTTGTAGCAGCCAACGAACACTGGGAAGAAATCACCCAGAGTCGGTACACCTATTCCTGGAAAGATGCAGACGGCGTCGTACAGGAAGTCACTGAAAAACCAAGAAGCTTTTGGTCTCCCGGTTTTGTCACCGTTGCCCTCCAAGTAAAGGACGCCTACGGCAACTGGAGCGAACCCAAAACCCTAGATGTGCAGGTATATAAAAGAGAGGTTTTCTCGGAACTTGCTTATAAATTCCAATCTGTCCTGCCTGGGGAAATTTATTTAAATCACAACAATGTGAACTATAATGACTATGACGCTGCAGAAATCACCAGCGTCTCTCACCAACCGGTTACCCTCATTGCCAGCAATAACCCAGAAAAAGTTTCTATGACCGGCATCCTCTATCAAGACAGCGCCAGCGGCGATATCCGCCTGCGTTATCACCATAGAAATACCGCTACTTATAAAATCAATATCTGGGCCATTGCGCGCAATACCAGCGACCACCCTATCCAACTAACCATCAAGAAGAAAGCCCAAGTAGGTCCATGGCCGGATGTGCTGCAAGTAGGACAACAAGTAGTCGTCAACTATCTACAAGGGGAAGAACGACCAGAAACTGTTACCATTCAACCAGGAGAACAATATATCATCAATCATGGACAGCGAGCTCTTGCTATTGACGACTTAGTTGCCGGCCTCATTGATGTATCTTGCCCAGAGCCATTAGAATTTACCATTTGCTCTGTACCAGATACGATGAAAAAACCAGACGTCACCCAGCTGGTAAAGTTAGATAAAATTCTCACCCACATCCGCGGCACTTTTGCCAACGCAACAATTGACCTAGCTGTCACCGCTAGCGGCAAAGAAATCGAAAAAATCATCGTAGGCAGAGAGGACGCTTATGACGGTTATTTCCTCTCCGGTAATGACGCCATGACCAATACCCCAACGGTGAACAACGGCAACCGCGGTGTGCTGCACCACATTACCATCACCGCTGAAGAAAAAGTCGGCGTGATGCTCAACCCCCGCGGCACTATGTTCCAAGGCTCCCTCATCAACTTTGACGGCAAGCTTTGCTATCTGGCTAATAGCGGCTTGCTAAAAGGCAGCCACAACGGCATCATCATCGGCACATTAGAAGCGGGAGAAACCAAAACTCTCACCTATATGGCGCCTAGCGGCTCCGACTCCCCTATCCTCATCATGCTCATCCCAGAAACAGACTGGTAAAATTCAGCTACACAAAAAATAAAAAGGAGCTATCTTATAGAAGATAGCTCTTTTTTATTGCATTGAACCAGCAATCAAAAGATGTTAGAATGAAAGTAAGAATACAGCTTTTCAGAAAGAAAATTTAATTTACAGGAGGAACCATTATGCGTATCGTACTTGCAGAGCCATTAGGTATCGCCCCCGAAATTTTAAGGAAGTTAAGTCAGTCTTTAGCCGGTCATGATTTTGTAGCTTTTGACAGCCGTCCTGCAGATGAAACTGACTTAGTCAGCCGGGTAAAAGATGCAGATGTTGCCATCATCGCCAACTACCCCTTCTCAAACGATGCTATCGCCCAATGTCCAAGTTTAAAAATGCTCTCTGTGGCATTTACCGGCACCGACCATGTAGGCTTAGACGCTTGTCGCGCTCAGAATATCGCCGTTTCTAATGCAGCAGGATATTCTACCTTTGCTGTGGCAGAGCTTACTTTCGGCTTTATGATTGGCCTTTCCCGCTTTATGCTGCCATGCGATGCCGCAACACGCGCCTCTCAGAACAAAGGCAACATGATTGGCACCGAGCTAAAAGGCAAAACTTTAGGCGTGATTGGCACAGGGGCAATCGGCCTTCGTGTAGCAGAACTGGGTAAAGCCTTGGGCATGGATGTCATTGCCTATAGCCGCAGTGAAAAACAAGCTGCCCTTAATATGGGCGTCCGTTATGTATCCTTAGACCAGCTGATGGCTACAAGCGATTTTGTTTCTGTCAACTGTCCATTAAACAACGATACCAAAGGCCTCATTGGCAAAGAGGCTATTGCTAAAATGAAACCAACTGCTTGCCTCATTAACACTGCTCGTGGCCCAGTGGTAGATAGTCAGGCACTGGCAGACGCCTTAAATAGTGATGCCATCCGCGGTGCAGGCATTGATGTCTTTGAGATGGAACCACCAGTCCCAGCCGACCATCCACTGCTCCATGCAAAAAACACCATCCTTGCGCCCCATGTAGGCTTTGCTACCAAAGAAGCACTGGTAACAAGAGCAGAAATTGCCTTTGACAATATCACCACCTGGCTCAAAGGAGAACGGATTAACCAAATTTTATAATCGGCAAACACTTTCTTCATATAAAAAAGAACGGCTAAAATAGCCGTTCTTTTTTATTTACTTGTTTTTATTTTCTCAGCAATAACATCAAAGTAAGGAGCGTCAAACATTTCCACCAAGCCTTTATCACAGGCTGCCGCTAGTTCTGGGTCAATAGGGATTTTCCCTAAAAGGGGTAAATGAAAGGTCTCACAAATTTCCTCTACATGGCTTTCGCCGAAAACAGAGATTTTCTTATCACAGTCAGGACAGGTAATGTAGCTCATGTTTTCTACCACACCTAAAATAGGGATATTCATCAATTCTGCCATTTTTACAGCTTTGGCCACAATCATAGAGACCAATTCCTGAGGAGAGGTGACAATGATGATACCATCTAAGGGCAAGGACTGAAACACCGTCAGCGGCACATCACCTGTCCCCGGCGGCATATCGACAAACATGGTATCTACTTCCCCCCAAACCACATCTGTCCAAAATTGTTTTACCATGTTAGCAATGATAGGTCCACGCCACACTACCGGGTCTGTATCGTTTTCTAAGAGCATATTGGTGGACATGACTGTCATACCAGTCTTTGTCGCCGCCGGCAGCATATAGTTATCCATACCTTGCGCTTTTTCGGTAATGCCAAACATTTTGGGGATAGAAGGTCCGGTAATATCCCCATCAAGGATAGCTACGGACTGCCCTTGTCTGCGGGTAGCAGCCGCTAGCATCCCCGTTACCAGAGATTTCCCCACGCCGCCTTTGCCGCTGACGATACCGATAACCCGTTCTATTTTACTCAAAGGATTTGTCTCTGCTAAAAAGCTTTTTGGCTCTGCTGTCCGCTCACTGCAGGTTTTGCCGCAAGTCTCACAGTTATGCGTACATGCTTCTGTCATGTGCATACCTCCCATTTTATTCGTATAGAATATAAATTAGTTTTATTATACAGCATTTTTCAGATTTTACTACCTCTTCCCAAAAAAATTTAAAAAACACCTTGACAAAAGAAAACACCTATCGTATTATTGTATTAAGCAGTTAATACAATAATACAAACAACAAGATAAAGGAGGGGGGCCTATATGTCTTGGGAATTTGACTCTAATCGACCGATTTACCTACAGTTGATGGAGCAATTAAAGATAAATATTATCACCGGCGTTTATCCGCCCGGCAGCAAAATCCCTTCTGTCAGGGACCTAGCCATGGAAACAGGCGTGAACCCCAACACCATGCAGCGGGCTCTTACAGAATTAGAACGAGAAAATTTATTATATAGCCAAAGAACCAACGGCCGTTTTGTTACGGAGGATGAAAAGATGATTAAAGCGTTACAACAAGACCTTGCCCAGCAGCAGATTAAGGAGTTTATCTCTCATATGAAAACCATCGGACTGCAACGACAAGAAATTATAGATTTGTTAGCCAATCTTTTACAGGAGGGAGAAATCAAATGACAGCGTTATTAGAATGTAAAAACCTATCTAAAGTCTATGATAAAAAGCAAGCCCTAAACACCGTTAATCTATCTATTGAACGAGGTAGGATTGTCGGTCTTTTAGGCCCCAATGGTAGCGGCAAAACGACCCTGATTAAACTAATCAATGGCCTCTTACAACCAACCACCGGCGAAGTACTAGTCAACGGCATCGCTCCTGGTATAGAGAGCAAAAAGGTAGTAGCCTACCTGCCTGATAAAACCTACCTGAATGAATGGATGACCATTAAGGATTTACTGCAATTCTTTGCTGATTTCTATGATAATTTTAATATGGAAAAAGCAAAAGCCATGCTGAAAGATTTAAGCATTGATGAGACCGTAAAATTAAAGACTCTCTCAAAAGGGAATAAAGAAAAAGTACAGCTCATCCTAGTCATGGCCAGAGAAGCCGAGTTATATTTGCTGGATGAACCTATTGGCGGCGTAGACCCTGCTGCCAGAGATTATATTTTGAAAACCATTCTCACCAATTACAACAGCAATGCTTCTATTCTTCTTTCTACTCACCTCATCCAAGATGTAGAGCAAATTTTTGATGACATTATCTTCTTAAATCAAGGCAATATCGTCTTAGACGAACCTGTAGATAAAGTTCGTGAGGAACGAGGCAAATCCATTGACGCGCTATTTCGGGAGGTATTCAAATGTTAGGAAAATTATTAAAATACGAATTCAAATCCACAGCCCGGACCTTCTTACCTTTATATGGTATCCTGCTTCTTTCTGCTTTTATTTCCGGGCTTTTGACCGATAGCAATTCTTGGAACCTTGCCACTAGAATTAGCAATACTATTTTCTTTGGGCTTTGTTTCGCTGTACTTGTTTTGACCGTCCTCACCTTAATTCAGCGTTTCTCTAGAAACCTTTTGCAGGACGAAGGGTACTTAATGATGACCTTGCCTGTCAAAACCTATCAATTAATTTTATCCAAGCTGCTATGCGCTATGGTCTGGTCTATTGGCAGTATATTCGTAGGAATGTTTGCCTTTTACTTGCTGTTTTCTGCCACAAGTATTCTAAGCCTATCCTTTTGGCAATCGATTTTTACCGACTTCCTGCCTTCCTTCTTTGACCTTCTTGCCACTATCCCCGGCGTTTATTATTGGACGCTGACCCAATCCTTCCTGCTGAGCTTGCTTACCCTTAGCAGTTTTATCCTCATGGTTTATTTATCCCTCGCCACAGGGCAGCTGCCCATGGTGGCAAAACACAAAAAGCTAGCTTCCTTTGGTGCTTTTATCCTGCTTTACATCTTTAATCAAATCATCATGATAAAAAGCCTCGCCTTTATCACCGAGACTTATTACCCTCACATGTTTTTTTCCAGCAGTATCAGCGACCTCAACAACTCCTTATCCTTAATGATTGCTGTTGTCTTTGCCTTAAACTTAGCATTTTTCGCCGGTACAAATCATATTTTGCAAAAACACTTAAACCTAGAATAAATAACTCTAACAGACTTTTATCACTATTTTTACCACCATTTCAAAAATAAAAGAGTGTAACCCAGCAAGGTTATGCTCTTTTATTTTTCGCTGTAATTTGGGATAATATAAATCAATAAATCTTAAGTGTTTTTATCAATTTTCTTGTACTATAATCGACTAGTCAATTTCACAAAAAAGAGGTGAAGACTTTGCAAGACGCCCAAATCATAGAAAAGATTAAACATAAAGATGAGGCCGCCATGGCAAAAGTGATAGACCAATATGCCCGTCTTCTCTGGACCATCGCCGATGCAGTACTGGAAAAAGTAGGCACCACCCAGGATGTAGAAGAATGTGTGGCAGATGTTTTCATCTACCTCTGGCAACATGCAGAAAACTATAACCCCGAAAAAGGGAAGCTCAAAGTCTGGCTCTCTATCATCACTAGAACCAGAGCCATCAACCGCTATCGGAAATTATGCCAAAGCCAAGCGTTACCCTTACAGGAAGAAATTTTCCTGCAACGACTGGACCTAACGGAACACCTGGAAAGTCAAGAGAAAAAGACTTTGCTCCTCTCCGCCATCAACCTGTTAAAAGAAGAAGAACGGGATATTCTCACTCGGCGCTATTATTACGAACAAAAGCCCAAAACCATCGCCACCGCATTGGGACTCTCCGTCAAACGCGTGGAAAATATCCTCTATCGCGCCAAACAAAAACTGCGGCAAATCCTCGCTGACCAAAAGGAGGTCTTACTATGAACCGCTTTCAACGAAAAAATCTCATGCACATCAAAGAACGCTTTCAGCAGGAAACAGGCGTCAACCTGAACACAAAAAAATCATATGGTCACTATCGGAAACCCCTACTGTTATTCGCCGCCATCCTTCTTTGCAGCATCAGCCTTACCGCCTTTGGATTTCAACTATTTTCTGGATTAACAGGCGATGAATTAGTCTTAGGTGCCACCTACCAAGGAAACGGTATCATTACCATCGCAGTAGAAAATCAATCGGATAAAGATTTATATTTTCAACCCAAACTAAAGCTGATGAAATGGAACAGTGGAGAAGAAATCCAACCCCGCTCCAATAGCATCACCTTTACCGGCAGGGCAATTCCGTCTCAGGGTAAAGGCACGATGACCATTGATTTATCGTCCGCTTATGATATCGCTTTACTAGAACAACCTCTTCTGAACGACAGCTATTATCTGGTGCTCACCAACAATAATTTCATCTTTGGCCAGGACTGGATGTGCAATATCAATTTTACAGAGAATAGCTATACACCACAACCATCAGTTATTCCCCAACAAGCAGAAGCCCCTATTTTAAAACAAATACCAGAACAACTTCACTTTTATTTTGAAGCAGACTCCACCAATGCAGAAGAAAGAAGACAGCTAAACACAGCTTACAAAGAAGCTTATACCAAACTATTTGCAGATTTTGACGGCAAAATAATCTCCTCTGTCTCTCCTATCCTCCCTGGTAATCGAATAGACAGCACAAAACCTTATCCTCACATCAAAGACCTGTCAAAAGAAGAAAGCCAGCTTATCACCATGCAATGGCATTCTACAGATAGTCGCTTCAAGCTCCTTGCGACAGAAGGAGAACACGCCTTAGTAATTTCTGCCGCACTCCCCCTAGAAAAATATGAGGATGCCTCTACAATGCTGCCTCTCTTCTTCCTACTCACCTACGAAAAAGAACAGATTGCGCATGAACATGTTTATGCATTTATTTATGGACAGACTATCCCCTTTTCACAGCTTACACCATATGAGGTCTACTCTGATGAAACTTATGTCTGCTACGAGATAAGCCCATTTATTTATACCGATTTTAATAACTACCTGCAAGACTTCGCCGGGTCACACCCAGAAATCAGTTTAGATGAAACAACCACTCAACAGGCAAAAGATACTTATCAATACTACCGGGAAAACTTACCTGACCTGATTTACTTTCCATAAACCGAAAAAGAGAGCGTGCCGTTTTATAGCACGCTCTTTTTTATAAGATTATTGAATTTTCTCTTGTACCAGTTTGTAACAGTTATCTGCCAAAGCACGCCCCTTTGCCAGGAGTGCATCCATAGACTGTCGCTTTTCCTGCACCCAGTCTTCCTCTGTAATGGTACCTAAGTTGATCACCACATTGAGCCAGGCTGCTTCTAATGCCGCCCGCAAAAATACCGCCCCACAGCCCACATCAGAAATTACCAAGCGACTGCCGATTTCTGCCAAACGACTGCTGATTTCTAGGGCTTCTACTGTAAGATTAGCGATCTCATAAGGCACAGCACAAGCGTTTTTACTTTCCTTGCTGAGCATTGCTTTTTTATAAGCCTTCTCTTCTTCTGTAGAAGTAAGCAACCCATAACAACGAGAAAGAGGCGCAAAGCAAAGAGCGTCTTCCTGCACCAAGTCCAGCAACCGTTCCTGAATAACCTGGCTCCGTCCCAGAAGCGTTTTTACCTCCGGCTCTACATCCGCATATTTCTTCTTACCGATGGTATAGTTTGCCAGCATATTCGTAAGCGCTGCCCCCAACGCACCGCCAAAGGCCGCTGCCCCTCCGCCGCCTGGCACGGGCTGAGCAGCAGACAATGCGCCGATAAATTCCCGACAGGAGCCGTTCATCATATCTTCCATAAAAAACCTCCTTACAAAAAGAGAGCCAGTCATTAGAACCATTCAAAATTGTCATTCTGAGGAGCAATTGCGATGAAGAACCTTTTCAGATCCTTCGCCTTGCTCAGGATGACATTTTGACATACATTCGTCAAACTTGCTCCTTTTTTATTAATGTTTAGAATAATCCTTTTACTTTCCCAGTCTGGCAATCTACATCAATGCGGCGATATGCTGGGTCAGAGCCGGTACCAGGCATCAAAGTAATATCCCCAGCCATTGGGCAGATAAATCTAGCTCCACCATAAATCAATAAATCACGAACAGGCAGACGCCAACCAGTAGGCACCCCTTTTAAGGTTGGGTCATGACTTAAGCTCAAGTGGGTTTTTACCATCATCACGCTGAAGTTAGCATAGGCTGGGTCTGCTTCAAACCGTTTGGCTTTTTCCAGAGCCAAAGGAGACCAATCTACTCCATCCGCACCATATACTTCTTTGGCGATTTTTTCCACTTTTTCTCTAAGTGGCATATCGTCTGGATATAAGAATTTGAAGTCTACCGGTTCTTTGCAGCTTTCTTTTACCGCTTCTGCTAGTTCTACAGCGCCTTCGCCGCCTTTTAACCAGTGTTCAGAGAAGGCAAATCTAGCTCCGGCTGCTTCTACTGCACTGCGAACTGTTTGGATTTCTTCTTTGGTGTCACCATAGAAGCCGTTTAAGCAAACAACTGGTTTAATACCAGATTTCTTCACCACTTCAATGTGGTGCAATAAGTTTTCTAAGCCCTTTTCTACCAAGCCGATATTCTGCTTGGTGTATTCTTCAGGAAGAGGTCTCCCTGGTGTTACCTGAGGACCGCCACCATGCATCTTAAGAGCACGGATAGTAGCCACGATTACGCTAACATTTGGTTTCAGTCCGCTTAAACGACATTTTACATTCCAGAATTTTTCAAAGCCGATATCAGCAGCAAAACCACTTTCCGTTACATGATAATCAAACATCTTGAGGCCCAATCTATCCCCGATAATAGAGGACTGACCAATCGCAATATTGGCAAATGGACCAGCATGTACCAGACATGGCTGATGTTCTACCGTCGAGCAAAGAGTTGGGTTAATGGTATTACGCATCCAGGCAGTCATAGCCCCTGCTACCTCTAAATCCCCAGCTGTTACAGGATTTCCCTTTTTATCATAAGCCAAAATCATATTATCGATACGGTTCCGCAAATCCTGTAAATCTGTAGCTACCGCAAGGATAGCCATGAGTTCAGAGCTTACGGTAATAGCAAAGCGAGAACTCATCATAAAACCGTCCCGCATACCGCCAATACCAATATTGATATTACGGAGACATTGGGCCGCAAAGTCGATAACCCAGTTAAATTCCACTCTTCTTGCGTCGATGTCTAACCGTTTTAAACCTCTCTTAGCCAAGGTTTCATCATCATAGTTATATTCGTGCTGCATCCGAGCATTGAGGGCTACCATCCCTAAGTTGTGGGCGTTAGCGATATCATTAATATCTCCAGTGAGCCCCAAGGAAAACTCAGTCATCGGGATAAGGAGCGCATTACCGCCGCCAGCAGCAGTTCCTTTAATATTCATAGTAGGACCACCGGAAGGCTGACGGAGGCAGCCCCCTACATTTTCTCCCAGATAACCTAAGCCCTGCATAAGTCCTAGTGAAGTGGTTGACTTGCCTTCCCCTAAAGGCGTTGGAGTAATCGCAGTTACCTCGATGTACTTCCCATCAGGACGGTCTTTTAAGCGGTCCATGATTTTCAGGAAATCCAGCTTGGCCACCTTTCCATAAGGAATAACTTCGTCCTTTTCCAGGCCTAACTTTTCCTGCCATTGTTCAGGTGTTGGCATGTTTTTTTCTGCTTCTTCTGCAATCTGCCAGTCTTTGTATTCGCGAGGATCTAACATAAGCAAGCCACCCTTCTTAAAAAAATTATCTTTATACTTTAAAATTGTAATAGATTACCAGCCAGATTGCAACATATATTTTCCTGAAAGACTCCCGCTAACAAGAAAAGCACCACCGAATAAAGGGCGGCGCTTCATCGTTTCTCACAAAGCTGTTGATATATTTTAATGGTCTGGGCGGCAGTTTTTGTCCAAGAAAATGCTTCTGCCCGTTTTAACCCCTTTTTCACCAATTGCTCCTGATAAGGAATATCGGTTAGCCCCTGATAAATCCCTTCTGCTAGACTATCTCGGCTATAGGGATCGATAAGAATAGCGCCATCCCCTACCACTTCCGGCAGAGAAGAAATATTGCTCACCACTGTGGGCGTACCACAAGCCAGCGCCTCTAAAGGCGGCAAACCAAACCCCTCATACAAAGAAGGATAGACAAAGAGACTTGCCGCATTATAGAGAAAAATCAAATCCTGCATAGGCGCAAACCCAGGAAACAACACCTGTTCCCCAAAACCTTGCTTCTCTACATAAGCGGAGATATTCTGATAATTCGGCGAATGCCTGCCAAAAATCACTAATTTATGAGGCATCGACAACTCCTGATTAACTTTCATAAAAGCGTCAATGAGCCCTTGCAAATTTTTTCGAGGACTAAAGCCCCCTAGATAGAGAATGAATGGGCCCTCTATCCCATATTTATTGGCTACACGAGCCTTCGCTATTTGCTTCTGGATAGGCTTATAGGTAGACTCTGGCGCTTCATAAATGACAGAAATCTTTTTCTCATCTGCATGGAGCTGCTCTACCAAATCTTTTTTAGAGTGGTTTGATACGGTAATAATATGGTCAGCTTTCTCGATAATCCCCGGCATCTGCTTTTTAAAAATTTCTAAGTAGGCAGGCCCCACCGTTTCTGGTAATACATAAGGAATAATATCATGAATGGTCACCACCCAGGGGCAAGTCTTTTCTTTTGGCAGTCCTAATCCGTTTTGCGGCACATGGTATAAATCCATTCCTTCTGGATGAATATGATTTTCCTCTACCGTCTCCCAAAATTTATCTTTCGTCTGAGAAATGCTCTGAAAAACACCGCTATTTAAGGGGTCTGTTCCTTGAAATTTCTCATTAGGCAAGAAGAAGTGATATTCATTTTTTTTATCAATGAGATAAATATTTCGGATAAGCTGGTAGGTATAAGTGCCGATACCAGTACCGCGATACCAAATAGCTGCTCTGCTATCAATGCCTATTTGCACATGTCTCACTCCCTCTGCCCGAAGGCACCTTTTGTATGTTCTGCCTACACTTATTTACAACCATTTTGCCAGACTGCGGATAGCAGCATTTTTTGCAGCGCTAGCGTCCAGCACGCCTTGGAGCCGCTTCTCCATTTTTGCTTCTGGTCGGTTTTGCTCTACAAAATAAGTAAAACCACACTGCCAAAATTCCTGAGGAAATAACATAAAGGCAAGAGATACTTCCTTTGCACCCTTGGGCAGTAACCGTTCTTTCTGATATTCCTGCCAAGCTCCATAGGCTAAATCCTCTTGAAACTCATTTTTCTTTAAGACCCGACACATGAGGCTGGCTAAATCATGACACCCGGTATCACTAATGCAATAGTCAAAGTCAATGATTTGCCCTACACCATCAGGAGAGAGCACGATATTGTGAGGCGCATAATCATGATGACAAAAGCCGCCCCACCGCTCCTCCATACGATTAAAGTCACCATATACCGGCACCAAGCTCTGGACCACCTCTTGCCCTAATCCGATCATCTCGTCTAATGCTGCCCTATAATCCTGACAAAACACCGTATCTGTAAAAGCCTGCCGCCAACCATCCATCTGCGCCAGCTTAGTTCTGAAATTCTCTATTAACTCTCCCCATTTGATACGCCCTTTATAATAAGGCGGCAAGAAGCCTGCTGCGGCACCATGCATCTGCGCTAACGTTGTCGCGGCCACTGTCACATCCTCTTTTATCGTATAATCCAACTGTCTGCCAGGCAGCCAGGGCGCGATAAAATACCGCTTTTCCCCCAGCTGAAAGCTAGCCTTTCCTGCCTCATTAAGTAACATATAATTAATATGAGAAAAGCCATTGCTCCTTAAGTGTTCCGTTGCCGCAAAAATATAAGCAAACTCTTCTTCTGGATATTTTATCTCTTTGATAGCATAAGTACCCTCTGCCGTATAGAGACGATATACCGTATCATATTGCTCCAATAGCCGTGGTTTCAAATGAAAATCTTCCGTCAGCACCTGCCACAATTCCTCTTGCCAAAACACGCCTATTTCACCTCATTTTCCCATTGTCCGCAAAGCCCTAGAGATATTCTTCCAGCCCCAGAGCCGCTAATTTTTGTACCATTTTTTTCACTTCTTGGTCTCGTTCCCTAGGTGCAATGAGCAAAATATCCCCTTGCCGCACGATAACCATATCCTCCAGCCCAATGGTTGCCACCAGCCCCGTATCTACAGATATAATACAGTGTTTGGTATCAATACCCACATGACGGCCGTTATCCGCTAACGAATTAGCCTTTTCATCTTTGGGCAGGTATTTTTCTAATGCCTGCCAACTGCCCACATCATCCCAGCAAAAATCAGCAGGTACTACTGCTACATTGATGGCCTTTTCCATAATGCCGTAATCAATGGAGATTTTCGGTGCTAACACATATTCTAGCTGCAGCATCGCGTCACGCTGACTTTTATTTTCTATCTGCTGCCAGTTGGCAAGGAGCGCCCCCAGCTCTGGCAAATGCTCTTTCATAGCGCCCAGCAACACATTGGTCTGCCAGATAAAAATACCGCTGTTCCATAAATAATTACCACCGCTAACAAATTGCTTTGCCAAAGGCAAGGAGGGTTTTTCTAAAAACTTCTTTACTTCATAGACCCCTTTCCCCCGAGCCTTACCGCAATCTAAATAGCCATACGCCGTTTGCGGAGCAGAAGGCTTGATACCGATGGTAGTCAAGTCCGGATGATGAGCCGCCCAATTGGCTGCTCGCTGCAAGGTGCGAACAAAAGCTTCCTCATCTTCAATATAATGGTCAGAAGGCAGCACGATCATAATGGCATTTTCACACCGCTCTTGTATTTTCATGGCCGCTAACCCCAGACACGGCGCCGTATCTCGATTTACAGGTTCACAGATAATATTTTCTGCTGGGATATGAGGAACAATCTCCTTGACGATATCACCATAAAGCTCTTCTGTCATAATCAAGCACCGCTCAGGGCTGGTAAGGAGCAGCGCTCGCCGCACCGTTGCAGCTAAAATGCTTTCTTCTCCCCATAAATTCAAAAACTGCTTCGGCTTCGCAAGGCGGCTCTGAGGCCAAAACCGAGTACCAGCTCCGCCCGCCATGATTACTACATATACCGGCAAGTGTTGAGAAATATTGGCATCACCCACAAAATCACCTCAAACAATGTATGATACCACATCTTATGTATTCCGCTCTGGATGAGTGCATAATTACCTCTATCACTTTTATATCTCTTTTAACCTTCTCATATCTGGCTACCACATCGAGAAAATACACTCTGTCTATTACTATATAAATTTCCCCATAAAACAGAACTAAAAAGTTTATTTTCTTACTGAAATATACAGATGCAATAGAATAAATACGATTAATAAAAAAGACAGCAGTTTGATGATATTCCACCAACCGCTGTCCTTTTCTATTTTATGCTTTTAATAATAAGCCGTCCAAAATACCGGCGTCGCTAACAGTAAATGCCTCACATTGAAAGGCTGCCAATATCTGCAATAAAATATCCAATCCGCCAATGATAATCTCCGCCCGCTCTCCTAAAATAGGATACTTTTCCCAGCGTTCCCCACCGGTTAGCGGCGCTAATTCCTTCTTTAAGTCTGTTAATGCTGCCTCTGTCAATAAAAACCCATGGACCTTTTCTCGTGCATATTGACGAATGCCTAAAAGCGCTGCAGATACATCTGTGGCGGTACCCCCTACCGCAATGATTTTTTTGGGAAGTCCGCCTAGTGCTTCTGCTATTTTTTCCCGAATAGAAGCGATACGCGTCGCGATTTCCGCTGTACTTAACTGCTCCTGTGCCACTCGTACAATGCCCAAAGGAATGCTTTCTGCAAGAAATAATCCCGCTCTGCCACTGCAAATAAACTCCGTACTACCACCGCCAATATCCACCACCATCATCGGTTCCTCTTGCATCGGCAACAAAGAAGTGGCCCCGGCAAAGCTAAGAGCTGCCTCCTCCTCTCCAGAGATTGTCTTTACCTGCCAACCAGTTATTGCTTGTATTCTTTCTAACAACACACTAGCATTTTTCGCTTCCCGGATAGCACTGGTAGCTACGATTTTTGGTGGTTCCGTCACACCATGGTCTAATAAAACATCTTGAAAATCAGCCAATGCGTGAACAGTACGCTCCATAGAAACATCTAACAACACGCGGTCCTTACACCCCTCACCCAGACGTGTTGTACGCACTACCTGCAATGCTACCTCTACCTTACCATTTTTTACTTCTCCCACTAATAAATGGACCGTATTAGAACCAATATCAATTGCCGCACGCATAACCTCGACCTCCTACTCTCTTCTGCTACCAAAAAGGCGCCCTTTTTACTAAGGGCGCCTGCTCAAAAAGCACATATGTTACCAAAAGACTTTTAACGACCTTTTCGTCCATCCTGGTGCCGTTTCAAATCTACCAATCTGTCATTACTATCTTTCATAAATTTTGCCAGCTTATCTTCAAAAGGCATCTCATCTTTTTGTCTCGGAGCTGAAAATACAGGTTGGGGAGACGCCACAACCTTAGGCTTTGGCGGAAGTGCCTGCTTAATGGAAAGACCAATCTTACCATGGTCACCAATGCTGACTACCTTTACTTTAACAGCATCCTTTTCCTTTAAAAAATCGCTAACTTCCTTCACATAAGCGTCAGCCACCTCAGAAATATGCACCAGACCCGTTACCCCCGGCGCGATTTCTACAAAGGCACCAAACTTTGTAATGCCAGTTACTACCCCATCTACAACGCTTCCAACGGTCAAATCCATGAGAAAAACCATACCTCCAGTGTTCAATTTACTTTTCCTTATTATATTCTGGGCAGCGTTGTTTTGTCAATGCAAATCCCCTGCTTTAATATTTGGGTTATATTCAGGAATATCGTCATCTACCGTTTTTCCCGGCAATACCAAAGTCTCTCCTTCATAGACAAAACCTAAATGTTCTCTAGCCACCCGCTCTATATAAGAAGGGTCATCCAAAAGCGCTTTGGTTTCTTCTAATTCTTTCTGCTTATCCAATTTATCCTGCTTCACTTGTTCAAAATAAGCCACTTCTGCCTGGATTTGTTGAAACTGCACAAACTGCTTGCCAAACTGTAAACAACAAAAGCCTAGCCCACAGATAATGCATAGCTTGGCAAAGGATAACTTCCTTCGCTTAGGCGCTCTCCTCCTGCCTTGGCCGGCAGATGGCTGAGAGGCAGGAACCATTTCCAGTTGGTCAGCGTCTGACCAATCAGGCACTGCATCATACTTCTGTCTCATCTTCATCCTCCTCCATCTCCGCCATGTCAAGTACTGCACCAGGAATGACAATGACTACTTCATAACCTTTGGTTCTTGCCCGATTATAAAGAGTAGCAACAGAGCTTGCGCTGATTTTCAGCATCTTGGCAATTACTTCTGCAGACTTTCCCATTTCCTTTAATGTTACTACTTGCTTTTCTCGAAAGCTTAGCTTTTCCGCGCCACGGATTTCCATCTGCATCTGTAATCACCCCTCTCTAACTTCCTCTAACTGTCCCTACCTGGCAAATCCCCTAAAAGGAGCATTCTATCCCAAAGAAAGTCAGAATTATCCCAAACCCTTCTCTCTTTATCCACATTATATCCACATTTTGTGGACAAATCAAGTACAAGATATACACAAATACACATAAGGAAATGCCAATATTTAGTAAATACTGTCATTTCCTTTTTCCCATTGCCTTTTACAGCCGTCTCTATTCACTTTTGATTTTTATAATTTATTTAAATTATCTGTAGTTTCCTCATCAAGACCATCCATATCCAGATCGCCTGCCCCAGGCTCTTCTAGTTCCCCTGGCTCTTCTGCCCGTTTTTGTTCCGGCCAGAGGACTGATAATACTTTATGTTTCAGCCTTTGTCGTTCTGCCTGCAGTTGCTTCTTCCATTTTTCAGTGGCGGCCTGCTGCTTTTTCTTCGCGGTCAGGTAGTGCTGCTTCCCATAAGCATAACTCTGATAAATGCCCTCTGCCGCCACATCAAACGGTTTATCCAGGAAACTGCCAACCCGTTTCTCTCCTGCCCGCTCCCCTCGCGGAGAAAGAGAGTGGGACCTATTTCTTGCCTGGTCATGAGCAATGGGCGGTTTTGGCTTACCGCTAAATATTGCTGCCAATTTACCACATAAGGGCCGCCAGAGAAACGTATACCCCAACAGAAACCCCAAAAATAACCAGAGAAAAAACAACACGCGAAGTGCGCCCCATTTCAAAAAGAATAAGGTCAACACCGTTACCAAGGCAGCAAATAGCCACCAAAGACTATCTGTCAACCATAACCACTGACGAGAATAATTGCGGCTATGAAATTGCAAACGATAGCAGGCATAAAAGAAGCTTAGACCCACCCCGAGAGATATCCCAACAAGAAACTCATATAACTGATTTACGATTAAATCCATGGGAACCACCTACTTCAAAAGGCGGTCTAACAAATGCTTTCCAGCAGCTTTTACCCGCTTACCATCTTTTGTATTGACAGTATAACGAACGCCGCAGATTTTCCCACAGACTTTTAACTCTTTTCCATCTAAATCCAGATGGGCAATATGCAATTCTTCCCCCTCTATCACCAAATCGCCTCTATTGGTTTCCAGCCAAATAGAACAAGGGTCAAAGTTTTCTACCTTACACACACCCTGCAAATGCAGACTTTCCTGATTATCTATAAATACACGATGCAGGTTATTCAAATTTTTCACTTCGTTGTCTTCTGCAAAATCCATATGAAGGACCTCCTTATCCATATAAACGATAGACTTACGACTTTATCCTTACTTACTTATTTCTATTTATCTATATGTTGCAGATTTCGCTTTAGACCAATAAAAAAAGAGAGCTCCCCGCTCTCCTTTTTATTCTTAGAAACAAAGACCCATTTTCTATGCCAAATCGTCAACAATCCTCTCTTCCGATAAGATTTCATACATCTCAGCAGCTTCTTGGGTTTTTACCGTCTCACTGACCTTTGCTATTTTTACTTGCATGATACGATTTGCAAAACGCAATTCCAGTGTATCGCCGACCACCACCTCAGAGGAAGCTTTTGCTGTTCTGCCATTTATCATAATTTTCCCAGCGTCACAGATTTCTTTGGCAATGGTGCGTCTTTTGATAAGACGAGATACTTTTAAAAATTTATCTAATCGCATTGATTTATCCTTCCTCTATATTTTTAAATAGATTTCTAAAACGTCCAAAAAAAGGGAGCCCCCCATCGAGAGGCTCCCTTTCTCTGATACGATTTCTTATTTGTTGTCTACTGCATCTTTGAAAGCTTTACCAGCTTTGAATGCAGGAATTTTCCCAGCAGGGATTTCCAAAGGAGCACCAGTTTGTGGGTTTCTACCAGTTCTAGCAGCACGTTCTCTTACTTCAAAGGTACCAAAGCCTACTAATTGAACTTTGTCCCCTGCTGCTAATGCATCGATTACAGATTGCATTACAACATTGATAGCCATTTCAGCATCTTTTTTGGTCAAGTTTGCTTTTTCAGCAACTGCACATACTAAATCAGTTTTATTCATGTTTCAATCGCCCTTTCAATCCTATTTTTGTTATATAAAAGTCTTTAAGAGTTATTCGCGCTTTTTTTCAAAAATCCTTCTACATTCTCATATTTATTTACATATTTTTTCCTGTTTTTTAGCTTTTTCCCACAGCTGGTTTTGCTCCGCTATTGAGCAATCTTTCCAGGTTTTTCCAGCCTCTCGCAATGCTTCTTCAACATAAGCAAAACGAGTTAAAAATTTCTTCGCACTCCCACGCAAAGCAGACTCGCTATCCACCTGATAAAACCGAGCTAGATTAATCACCGTAAAGAGCACATCCCCCAGCTCCTCCTGCTCTTCCTCAGAAGTCTTTGCCGCCTTTAGCTCAAGGAGCTCACTTTCCAACTGCCGCCAAACTTCTTCTCGTTCCTGCCAATCAAAGCCTACCCGAGAAGCTTTCTCCTGAATTTTTTGGGCATAGAGCACCGCTGGCAATTGGTCCGATACAGAAATAGTTGCAGTAGGTTTAGCACCGTTAATGCCATCTTTTTTCTCCTGGGCTTTGATTTGCTCCCAATTGGCCCATACACCATCGGTATCAGCTGCCTGTTGCCCGCCAAAGACATGGGGGTGGCGACGTATCATCTTCCGGCAAACATTGTCCACCACATCGTCTATTTGAAAATCGCCCCGTTCCTTGGCCAACTGACTGTGAAAGACCACCTGAAAGAGAACATCACCTAATTCATCTTTTAAAGATGGCATGTTTTTCTCATCAATGGCGTCAATGACTTCATAACATTCCTCTAATAGATACCGCCGCAAACTTTCATGGCTTTGTTCCTTATCCCAAGGACAGCCTGCCGGCCCTAAGAGGATAGACATAATCACCTGTAAATCCGCCCAGGTATAATCCCCTTTTTTCACTACTAATTCTTTTACCAAGTCTTCTATTTTTTGCTTTTCCGCCATCCTAATCTCCCTTATCTATCATAATAACTCCAATAGCTGTCTAGCTAAAGTGTACCATGACAGATAGACGAAAACAAGAAGCAGCGCCCATCTCAATGGTTGCTACAAGATAATTATTTATTGCTCCATTTGCTTCGCCAGGAAACCTGCACCGGTTTCTGCCATTTTCTGTTCCATCTCACCCAGGGTATCATCCTCAGACTTACTAAGGATCATCACCGAACCAATCGGGTCTCCCTGAGCCACAATGGGCGCAATAATAGCACCGGCAAAAACCATGGGTTCTTCTGTACCAGTGGTTTTGACAACCCCGTTTTTATTATCAGAGACAATGGTCTGCAAATGAACCACAGTCCGGCGGTCCTCCATAGCCTGGTCTACCATTTTACCAATGCCCCGATTAAGCAAGTCCTTTTTTGCATAGCCGCTAACAGCAATAATACTATCTCTATCTGCCACACAAACCACATGACCAATGGCGTCATAAAGAGATTGGGCATATTCTTTAGCAAAGGCGCTCAACTCGCCAATGGGAGAATATTTTTTCAAAATCACTTCTCCATCACGGTCTACAAAAATTTCTAATGGATCCCCTTCTCTAATCCGCAAAGTCCTGCGAATTTCTTTTGGGATAACAATTCGCCCTAAGTCATCTATTCTTCTCACGATACCGGTTGCTTTCATTTTTTCTCCTCCTCAGAAACAAATTCACTTCGCTCGTAAATGTTTTCCTCAACGTTTTTTAGTATTATTTGCAAATCATTGTTTTTTATACGATTTCCGTAAATTTTTACCAAAGAAAAAGAAAAAGCCACCTTGAAACATCAAGATAGCTTTTTACAAACAAATATTAGACTTGGTAGATATCATTGCAGTATCTAAGAAAGTAAAGAAACCTGCCCTTAGTCGTTCTCCTGAGGAGCAAACGGATTGGCATTGTTACCTTCGTTGCCTTCCGTCCAATATTGGAAGGTATAGTCTACGACTACTTCTGCTGCGAGAGATTTTTCATCCATATAAGCATAATAGGCTTCTGTTTTCAGAGGAGCTGCCAGAGAGTCTTTTACCTCTTCTTTGACGCTTTCAAAGTCATCGTCTTTGGTATCGATTTTAATGATATGGAAACCAAATTGACTTTGTACCGGTTCTTTAGAATATTCGCCTACTTCATGAAGTTGGAAAGTACCGTCTACAAATTCTTTGACAAATTTCGTATCATTTCTGGAAAACTTATAATCCATGGCACCGCCTGCAGGCGCACTGGTATCCTCAGAGTATTCTCTAGCAAGAGTCGCAAAATCCTCTCCATTATCTAAGCGTTTGATAATATCTTTCGCTTTATCACGAGCAGCGTTTAGCTCTTCTTCGCTAGCATTATCTCTATCTGCCTTAAAGAGAATGTGAGAGACGCTAACCTTCTGCCAATCTTCTTTATTAGCATCATAGGCAGCTTTTGCTTCTTCATCACTAATGCTGATATCAGCAGTTACTTTATCAAATAATTTTTGACTTAACGCATCCATACGGAAAAGATACAACATTTCATCTCTGGTATAGCCCATAGCTTTGAGCCAATCGTTAAAACCTTGTTCAGAGTCAAAACTTGCTTTTACTTGGGCGTCAAGAGCATTTTCTACTTCCGCACCCGTCACCTGGATACCTTCTGCCTGGGCCAAGGCTTCTACTAATGTATTTTGTACGATGGTATCCCATGCGCTTTGTTCTATCATGGCATAAACAGCTTTGTTTTCCTCATTGACTTCTGTTAAATCTACAATAGAACCATACTGACTTTTTAAATTATCCATATAAAAATCAAATTTACTTTGATCTATGGCAACCCCATTGACAGTGCCCATGGAGACAATCTCTTCTTCTCCGCAGCCAGCAAAAATGCACGCACACAAACACAATAACGCCCATATCTTTATTTTTTTCAAACGAATACACGACCTTTCCTTTGTTTTGGGAACAGAAACCTATATTTTTATTTTATCATAAATTTATCATTTAAGAAATATCAGAAACAGGTTCTCTTACATAAGACATACGACTAATTTCCTTCAGCAGCTTTTGCAAAAGCGCTAACACCTTTTCCCCTGATAGATTTTTTGTATCCATACGAATGATAAATTCATCTTCATTGCCAGGTTTAAAGTGTAAAGTCTTCCCCATCAGCGTATTCAAGCTTAACAGGTCATTGCCACCTAGTGAAAACTCCGGCCCAAATATAACATCCACCCGCTGGGCTGTCTGCACCATAGAGCGTACGCCGATGCGTTCTCCCTGTATTTTGATTTCCGTAATTTTGAATAGATTTTGCACTGGACGAGGCAACTTCCCATAGCGCTCTACTACTTCGGCTTTTAATTCTTCTAAAGCAACCACATTGGCCACCTGGGCCATTCGCTTATACACTTCCATCTTCAGCTGAGAGTCTTCCATATAGTCATCAGGGATGTATCCATCCAAAGAAAGTTCCAAAAGCAGTGGTTTCTTGAGAATGTTCTTTTGAGGCAAGGCTTTTACCACTGGCAACGGTCCTTCTGTTCTAGCTTCCATACCTGCTTCCCGAGCCACCATCTTCTTTTGCACTTCTTCTTCTACCATCTGACAATACAGGTCAAAGCCTACTGCTGCGATATGTCCATGTTGCTGCGGTCCTAAGATATTACCAGCTCCGCGGATTTCCATATCTCGCATGGCGATTTTAAAGCCAGAGCCCAGCTCCGTAAAGTCCCGGATAGCAGCAAGCCGTTTCCGCGCTATATCAGAAAGGATTTTTCCTCTTGCATAAGTGAAGTAAGCAAAGGCCTGCCGCTTGCTCCGCCCGACTCTACCCCGCAGCTGATAAAGTTGAGCTAAACCAAAATTATCTGCATCTGATACGATAAGTGTATTTACATTAGGGATGTCCAGCCCCGACTCAACAATAGTAGTAGAAACTAAAATATCTACTTCCCCATCGATGAAGTCCTGCATCACTTCTTCCAGCACTTTCTCAGGCATCTGTCCATGGGCCACGGCAATGCTGGCCTCTGGCACCAGTTGCTGGATTTGTGCCGCCACTTCAAAAATATTTTCTACACGGTTATGAATGTAATACACCTGGCCCATACGGGAGAGCTCCCGGATAATCGCGTCTTTTATCAGGCGAGCATGCCACTCCACTACAAAGGTCTGCACCGGCAGCCGGTCCTCCGGTGGGGTCGCAAGGATACTCATATCCCGCATGCCCACCATAGCCATATGCAACGTGCGAGGAATAGGCGTCGCTGATAAGGTAAGCACATCAATATTTTTTCTTAGCTCTTTGATTTTTTCTTTATGAGCAACACCAAAGCGCTGCTCCTCATCTATAATCAATAACCCTAAATCTTTAAAAACTAATTCTTTCGAAAAAAGACGATGGGTGCCAATCACTACATCAATGGCACCTTGCAGCAGTCCTGCTAAGATTTCTTTTTTCTGTTTCGCACTGGTAAAACGGCTCAGGCAAGCTACCTTCACACCATAATCCCGGAAACGGTCCTGAAAGGTAATCATATGCTGGGTAGCAAGAACGGTAGTCGGCACCAGCACCGCCACCTGTTTGCCATCCATCACCGCTTTAAAGGCTGCTCTAAGAGCTACTTCCGTCTTTCCATACCCGACATCGCCGCAAAGAAGCCGGTCCATAGGGCGAGAGGACTCCATATCCTTTTTGATTTCCTGCACAGCCTGGAGCTGATGTTCTGTTTCCGCATAGGGAAATGCATCCTCAAACTCCTTTTGCCAAGGCGTATCCTTGGAAAAAGCAAATCCCGGCTCCAACGCCCGCTGACTGTATAAATCCAATAGCTTATCGGCAAGCTCGGCAATGCCTTTTTGGGCCTTCATGCGAGTCCGCTGCCATTCCGTGCCACCCAGCTTATACAGCTTCGGTTGAGTGCTGTCAGAAGCAATATATTTCTGGATAAGATTGACCTGGTCTACCGGTACATACAGTTTATCGTTACCGGCATATTGCAGGTAGAGGTAGTCTTTTGCCACATCTCCTACCTGGAGACGCACCACCTCGACGAATTTCCCAATACCGTGATTAATATGAACGACATAATCCCCTGGCGTCAAATCATAGAAATTTTCTATTTTTTCTCCAGCAGCAAACTTCCGCCGTTTTTTCGCCTTGGCTTCTTGGCCTAACAGCTCCTTTTCTGTAAAAACAGCCAGCTTTAAGTCTCCATTAGCCGCACCGCCAATACAATCAGAAAGTACAAAATGAATAGTAGCAAAATTAATCTGCGGATAGTCTATTTCCAGCTGACTGAAACTTTCTCGTAATTTACCAAGACGGATGTCAGAGCTTGCCGTTACCACCAGCTGATAGCCCTGCTTTTGATAAAAGGTCACATCCTCTTGAAGCAAATCCATCTTTCCCATATAAGCAGGAATATCCCGAGAAACATCGGTAAAGGTCCGACCGACTAGAGAATAAAACTGCTGCGTCTCGTCCATGTGGTCCTCAAATGCTGCCATAGACTGCTGAACGATAGGAAAATCATGGAATAACACCATAGACTTCTTTTCTGCTGCAGCCATCACTTCCGCTACAGAAGCAAAGTTTTTCAGGAAAGAGGAGAGACAGGCGCCTGTTTCCATAGCGTCAGCAAAAATACTCTTTTGATACCCCTCCTGCTGCAACATACTTTGGAAAATATCCTGACTTTGGCAGAAATAAATCAATGCCTCAGCTGGAAAATAAGCCAGCAGTTGGTCTAATGCAGGGAAAAAATGGCTGCCATAGCGCTCCATACCCTCTTGCCATTGGCCCAGCTCCATACTTTCAATGGCAGCAGGAATATCGCTCTCTTTATCACGCCCATCAAGCCCGTCACTTCCCAGCACCGCTTGTGCCTGAAGAAACTCTTCTTCTAATTGCCTAGCAGCTTGGGCCAATTGCTCCCTGTCGACTGGCAATTCATGAGCAGGACAAAGCAAAAACTCCTCTATAGCACTGGTCATTCGCTGGTTCGCCACGGAGAAAAAGTGGATAGCTTCCACCTCATCATCAAAAAACTCTACCCGAATAGCCTGCCCATAAACAAAGGGATAAATATCCAAAATATCCCCTCGCAAACTAAAACAACCAGCCTCTTCTACTTTTTTCTCTCTTCGATAGCCCAGCTTTATCAGGGTTTCTGGCAATTGCGTCAAATCCACCTGGTCACCTTTTTTCACCATACGGATATCTGCAGCAAAATGAGATAAAGGCGCCAGTTTCCGGGTAAGGCTGGCACCCTCTGCTACCACCAGGATTTTTTCTTTTTTTGCCAGTCTCGTCAATACCTGGATACGTTGACGAACCACTTCCAGGTTATTCCCCTGGACAGCAAAAGGCAGCAGCTCCAGATAAGGAAATAAATAAACCTGCTCCTCTCCTAATACACCAGACAGATTATGATACATAAGCTGAGCAGATTTCTCATCCACTGTCACCACCAGTTGACTGCTACTGCCAGCTAGAAAGGTATTGATAATGGTGGCAGTCTGTGCTAAAAGATTAGTCGCGACTATCTCCGTCATCACTGGACTTTTCTTATTATCAGCTACCAATTGTTCCCGCAAATAAGCATAATATGGCGTTTCTTGCCAACGGGCTAATACTTCTAACATGTCATGCCTCCTTTATATTGCTTTCCAGAGAGTGGTAAATCCTATTTATCTTGCCGATTATAACGGTTCATGGCCTCTGTGATACCATGCTTTACCCAGCAAGTAATGGCGTCCATGGCTTTTGCAATGCCATCATCAATCAGTGCGTCTTCTTCTGGGGAAAATTTTCCCAGAACAAAATCTTTGCCTTGGGCATACTGACTTTTCCCAATGCCGATTTTCAGCCGAGAAAGCTGTTCCGTACCGAAAAGACGGATAATATCTCGCATACCGTTGTGCCCACCGCAGCTGCCCTTTTGCCGCAGTTTCACAGTACCCACCGCTAAATCCATATCATCATACACAACCAGCAGGTCTTCTTTATCTACTTTATAAAACTGCATCACAGCAAGAACAGCCTGCCCGCTTAAATTCATAAAAGTTTGGGGCTTTACTAATAACACCTTTTCCCCGTCAATTTTGGTCTCGCCGATGAGGGCCTGAAAGTTGTTTTTCCATCCTTGCACACTATGTCTTTCCCCAAAGCTATCAATGGTCATAAAGCCCACATTATGACGAGTAGCCGCATACTCTATACCGGGATTACCTAATCCTACAACGATTTTCATTTTTCTTCCTCACGATTATTTTTTCTAGAGTTCTTTATTATAATCCTATTTTTAAGAATTAGTCAATGCACCTTTTGCCTTCGCTCTCATATAATAAGATTAGATACTGAAAAGTATCTGATTTACCCTGGGCAATCTTTTACCCGCATTGTTACCTCTCCTCCTCAAAAAAGGTCTAAAGCGTTTGCTTTAGACCTTTTTCCTATTCTTATATTTTCTTACATTAAGATACCATCTTAGTCAAATAATTTGCTGACAGATAAATCTTCATGGATGCGAATAATCCCTTCGCCCAAGAGAGACGCTACAGAAATAGATTTAATTTTACTGGAGGTGCCTTGTCTGTCTGGCGTCAAGGGAATAGTGTTGGTAATCATCACTTCTTTTATCACCGAATTTTCCAACCGTTCTACAGCAGGCGGAGAAAATACCGGATGGGTACAGCAGGCATAGACCGTCTTTGCCCCCATTTTTTTGAGCACTTCTGCGCCTTTGGTAATGGTACCGGCCGTATCAATAATATCATCTACCATAATGACATTTTTATCTTTGATATTCCCGATAACATTCATGATTTCCGCTTTATTCGCTTCCGGACGCCGCTTGTCAATAATCGCAATTTCTGCACCTAAACGATGGGCCATATTCCGAGCACGAACCACACCGCCAATATCAGGAGAAACCACCACAATATCCTCTAAGCCCATATTCTTATAATACTCCGCAAGGAGAGGAACGCCTGGCAAGTGGTCCAATGGAATGTCAAAGAACCCTTGGATAGCGCTGGCATGTAAATCCATAGAAACCACTCTGTCAGCTCCGGCAGCTGTAATCAAGTTGGCCATGAGCTTGGCAGAGATTGGGTCACGGGCCTTGCTTTTCCGTTCTTGACGAGCATAGCCATAATAAGGAATAACAGCGGTAATCCGTTGGGCAGAAGCCCGTTTCATGGCGTCTATCATAATCAACAATTCCATAATATTATCATTGGTTGGATAGCAAGTAGGCTGCACGATAAATACATCAGCACCCCGCACGCTTTCGTTGATTTCGATGGCAATTTCCCCATCGCAAAAAGTCTTTACTTTAGATTGTCCCAGCTCGATACCAAGATAATCAGCAATTTCTTTAGCTAATTCCGGATTAGCATTGCCGGTAAAAAGCTTTAATTTCCGCAAAGTCATAAAGATTTCCTCCCGATATTTATTCCCTATATTCTGTTACAACATTTTATAAAATGAAACCATATTGTCATTCCGAAGCGTAAAACGACGAAAAATCTTTTTAAATCCTTCCCATGCGTTCAGGATGACAATATTGTACAAGAATGCATACAATTTTTTATTACTATAAATAATTCGACTTGTTTCCAGAATATCCTGCCATAGCTTGTCCCATATTCCAAGAAAGAGACAGGATATTTTCCCGCTGTTTTATTTTTTCTTTACCCAGTCTTCCTTGATATATTGCCGACCTCTGGCTACAGCCAAAGCATTTGCCGGCACTTCCTTGGTTATGGTAGAGCCTGCAGCTACAAAGGCGTTTTCTCCCACTTCTACCGGCGCTACCAAGTTGCTATTGCTGCCGATAAAGGCACCGTCTCTAATGATAGTTGGATGTTTTTTCTCACCGTCATAGTTACAAGTAATCGTACCGCAGCCAATATTAACATGGCTGCCAACAGTAGCGTCACCGATGTAGCTCAAGTGCGGCACCTTGCTGCCTTCCCCTATCTGAGAATTTTTAATTTCGACAAAGTCGCCTACTTTTGCATTTTCTGCAATGACGCTGCCTGGCCGCAAATAGGCAAAAGGACCGATTTTCACATGGCTACCCACCTGAGACTCCCACAAAACCGATTTCTTGATTTCACAAAAATCATCTATCACCGTATCAATCAGCTCTGTATCTGCACCGATAAAGCACTCCCTGCCGATTTTTGTATTGCCTTTTAGCTGTACATTTGGTTCGATAATGGTATCAATATCCACCTCTACATCCTGTTCGATGTAAACTCGATTAGGGTCTACGATGGTCACCCCTTTGAGCATTAGCTCTTCGCATTTCCGCTTCCGCAAGATGTCCACAGCCTGGGCCATCTGGACCCGGTTATTTACCCCTAGGATTTCATGATAATCTGACAGCAACTGCCCGGCAACAACTTTTCCCCGTTTACAAAGATAGCTGATGGTATCTGTCAGATAATATTCTCCTGCTGCATTTTCATTATTTAAATGCTCTAATGCCTCTTTCAAATCTGCAACTTTAAAGCAATAGGTACCGGTGTTAATTTCGTTGATACGCTTTTCCGTCACAGAAGCGTCCTTTTCCTCAATGATAGCGACTACCTGCTCCTCTTCACCACGGATAATACGGCCATAACCAGTAGGATTAGGGAGTTTTGCTGTCAGCACCATACAAGAAGCGTCACTACTATAAAAAGATTGCAGCATTTTTAATAAAGAATTTCCCGTGAGGAGAGGGGTATCCCCGCAAACCACCATGACCACATCAATATCATCTTTGAGGACTGGCATAGCACTCATGATAGCGTGCCCTGTCCCTAGCTGTTCCCGTTGCACAGCATAGTCTACTTGGTCCCCATAGACTTCTTGCACCAGTTCCCCCTCATGACCGACCACCATCACAGTCTGGTCTAAATGACACTTCGCAAGCGCTCGGATAACATGAGCCGTCATCGGTAAACCATTGATTTTATGTAATACTTTTGGTAATTTTGAATTCATCCTAGTGCCTTTCCCGGCTGCTAGAATAATCGCACCTTGCTTTACCAAATTAATTCCTCCGTTCTTTCGTCAGAAAATTACATGATTGTTAATATTATATCAACTTTCCCCTCATAAGACCAGCAAAATATTATATACCAACTAGAAAGAAATTATACATACCCTCCCTATTTACAAAAAAATAGACCATATCATATGGTCTATTTTTTACATCTCCATAAAATTCCATCAAATTCCATGAAATTCTACGCAAACCTATAGGTTTTACGTGTTACTCCACTTCGTCAACTGGTTCATTTTCTGCAGCAGCTAAAGCTTCATAATATTTATCCAAAACTTCTTTTTGGATTAAATCTCTGGCTTCTTGGGAAATAGGATGGGCAATATCTCTAAAGTCGCCTGTTGCAGTTTTGCGACTAGGCATCGCTACAAAAAGACCATTTTGTCCATCAACAACCTTCACATCATGTACCACCAAAGCATTGTCGATGGTCACGGAAACGATTGCTTTCATTTTTCCTTCTGCTAAAATTTTTCTTACTCTTACATCAGTAATATCCATGGTCAACCCCACCCTTCTCAAAACAAAAACTCTGTAAATAAATTCTGCAAATTAAATACTTCTTTTTTATACTTTATCTCTTATTTTATATATTCTAGACAGATAAAAATTCTCCTTTATTTTTTTCTTATTATTCCAGGAAAAACAGGTTTTTCTCCCCTATATTCCATCCATCACTACTCCTATTACTTTTCCCGGATTAAATAAAAAAATTCTTTGCTTTTAGCCCATAGGAAAGTTATAATAAATCTAAGAGTATCATACTTATTTTTTATGGAGGTGACCATAGTGGAGGCTGACCCTAAATATCATATAAGAAATTTTTTTGCATTACAAAAATAAGGGGAAACCACCACAGGACTTTCCCCAGAAGAAAGGGGAAAGATTATGCTCACCATCTATCAGACAACAGCTACAGACGATATTGCAGCTATTTCTACCATCGAAAAAGGCTGCTGGATTAATCTCATCAACCCTACCGAAGCAGAAATCGCCTATATCGCCCAAAGCACCGAGATTGCTACCGACTTCTTAAAATATCCTTTGGACGATGAAGAAATTTCCCGTGTAGAAGTAGAAGAAGAACAAACCATGATTATCGTCAATGTGCCAGTAGAACGGGACGCTGATGTCAACTATGACACTATTCCATTAGGCATTGTTTTAAACGACGACTATATTATCACCGTCTGCTTAGAAGATATTAAGCTGGAAAATGATTTTGTCAAAACCCGCGTCAAGGGCATGACCACTTACAAGAAAACCCGGTTTATCCTGCAGCTGCTGCAGAAAAAGACTAATTTATACTTAAAATATCTGCGGGAAATCAACCGTCATACAGAAGATATCGAGCGAGAGCTGCACCGCTCCATGCGCAACCAGGAATTAAGCCATTTGCTGAACATCCAAAAAAGCTTGGTATACTTCATCACCTCCCTCCGCGCTAATGAAAAGGTAATGCAGCGACTTCTCCGCGGCAAGGCATTAAAACTCTATGAGGAAGATGAAGACCTATTAGAAGATGTATTAATCGAAAACCATCAGGCAATCGAGATGGCGGATATTTACAGCAACATTTCTACCGGCACCATGAATGCCTTCGCTTCCATCATTTCTAATAATCTCAGCATCGTTATGAAGCTACTAGCCGGCATCACCATTGTCATGTCCATCCCTACCATGATTGCCAGTTTCTTCGGCATGAATTTACTTGGCATTCCCTTTGCTGACCATCCTTACGGCTTTGCCATTATCTCAGGCATTGCAGTCATCGCCTGTTGCATCAGCATCATCATCCTGATGAAAAAAGATATGTTATAAAAACAACTTGATAAAAACAATAAATGCCCAGCATTTCACGCTGGGCATTTTTATATATGGTATTAATAGATTAGTTGTAATAATAAATCATATAATAGGGCACATCATACCACAGTGCGTCTTTATCTTTGGGGCCGTTTTGCATCAGCGCCAAATAATAGTCTCCCTTTTCCATAGTGCCATATAAAGTCTGCATACAGGAGTTATTGATTGTTTCAGCGTCACTAAGAGCGATGATATTTTCTTCGTCATCAATTAACATTAGCACTAAGTTTTTGGTAAACCAATCAGAACCACAAGTTAACCCCACCGCAATGTAAGTTTTTTCCGTTACAGAAATCCGAAACATATCTACATCATTCGGCGTATCAATAGCCCCAATCATCATTTCATCAGCCGGATACACATTGGCATTGCCTCGGGTATCATTGGGCTCCTGTTCATAGTAGTTGCCCTCTTCATCAGAGGATAAGGCCTCAAGATGATGCTCATTAAATAAATAGGCTAAGGACTCGCCATCTGTCAAAGGCACCTCTGCGATGTGATTAGCCGCCACCGCAAAACCAACATTTTTATCATCTCGCAAACCGCTGGTAGTTACACCAATGACCTGTCCTCGTTCATTGAGTAGCGCACCACCAGAACTACCCGCCGCAATAGGCGCTGTCATCTGTAACATGACTTTTTTATTCACCAACTGGTGCCGATTGGTAACCAGCCCCTCTGTTAGGGTATTCATATGCCCCTTAGGGCTGCCCAGCGCATAAACTTTATCGCCGTTTTCTACCAAATCAGAATTACCAATGGTCAAATAGGGCGTTTTTTTCGTGGTCTTAATTTGCAGGATAGCCAGGTCATTCTCTTCGTCGATACCCCAAACCACATCTACTGGATAAGTCTTGCCATTGGTCAGATGAACTTTAGCGCTATAAGCATTTTTTATCACATGGTAATTGGTCACAAAACGGCCGTCTTCTCCAATGAAGAAGCCGCTGCCCGTACCTAAAAGCACATCCTTTCGGTCGAATACTTCGATTAAGAAAACAGCTGGAGATGCTTTTTCATAAATCTCTCCGGCACTAAGCTGCAAAGAGCCGGCAGTAAGGTCTAGTTCTTTCTCAGCAAAGATAGCAAGCTGTTCGTCATTTTCTGCTGCAGCAAGGATTGCCTCCCCAGTGATAGCACCATCATTTAAATAAAGCTTCTTTAAAAGAGATATATCACTATCCTTCAATGTTACAAACAGAGCTTGATAAGAAAGATGCACACAATAACCACGGGTTAAAAATTCCATAGACTGCAAACGATCATATTGTTCCTGAGTATATAATCCTACTTCCAGGCCCTTTTTTAAAGAAGCGTCATAGGTAAAGTCTTTCCCCTCGCCATCCTGATACCCCAAAGACCGCAATAGAAAGGTAACAAACTGACTAGGTGTTACACTCTCCCCAAAGCCAAATAAATCCTTTCCAACGCCATTGGTTAAACGCTCTTGATACAAATAGCCCAGATAAGGGTCTGCCCAAGCCTGACTATCCCGGAAGGGATGACTGGCATTTATCTCTTTGGCTAAGTTTTCTTTCCCCAAAAGCCGCGTCAGCATCACAGAGCTTTCTGCACGGCTAGCAAGCCGGTGCAGCTCGTAGCCTCGCTCCGTCCCCAGAAAAAGCCCCATGTTATTCAAAGTGTCCGCCTCTGCTAAATAACTAGGCTCAGCTGCAGCCCAAGCGCCTTGCGGCAACAAAAACAACAAAAACAAGACCAACAGCAAACACCATATATTTTTACCCTGTTTATATTTCAAATGCACTACATATGCCATAATATCACCTCATATCTATCAGCATAAAAAAAGAACCTTGGTATTTTCTTAAAAAAACCAAGCTCCTTTCTCTTTATTTATGATTTATTTATTCTTTATTCATGAATGTTACCAACGCCATATTGATTATTTAAAATATCCACAATACTAATATGAGCATTATTAATATGTACAGATGCCGCTTGTCTTGCTGCTTCCCTATCCCGGCGAGAAAGAGCTGCCACAATATCCTGATGTTCTTGATAAGCAAATTTAATACGCTCTTCAGGTTTTAAGGACATTTTCCGATAGCGCAGAATTTTTTCCATGATATTGTTAATCATCTGCACCAATCGTTCGTTTTGACTGGCTGTATAAATCACTGCATGAAAAGAAGTATCCAGCTTCACCCATTCTTCTACATCATGGCTGGCAGTAGCTTTTTCAAACAAATCCAAATGCCGGTATAAATCTGCAATTTGTTCTTCAGAAATCCGTTCTGCCGCAAGAGAAGCAGCCAATGCCTCTAATGCTTCCCGAATTTCAAACACATCTGTGATGTCTTTCAAAGAAAATCCAGATACATAAGCGCCTTTTCTGGGCGTCATAACAACGAAACCTTCCATTTCCAGGCGGCGGATAGCCTCCCGTACAGGCGTCCGGCTTACCCCTAAATCCTCTGCCAGCTGCACCTCCATCAGGCGCTCTCCAGAAGGCAGTGTGCCATCGACGATAGCCTCCCGCAGTTTTTCAAACACCAATTCCCGCAGAGGTTTATAACTCTCTAGTTTGATTGTTGTTAAAGCCCCTCTTGTCATGAAAAAGCCCCTCCCTTTACACTTCCCATCAAATCCCCGTAGACACGCCATCACCTACTATAACAGCAGCTTGGCGCTACAAACGGCTAATGCAGCCTTTATAAACATCTTTTATATGGTCTGGCAAAACACGGTAATCGGCCACTTAGGCGCAATCTTTTCCTCTATATGCTTTCGTTCTGTAGCCCCCTGCCAAAAAGCAATGACAGACGGACCGCTACCGGACATAAACGGATGCAAACCAATAGCTGCTAAATCCTCTTTGATTTCTGCTATTACAGGATAGCGCCCAATGGCTGCCGCTTCTAAATCATTCTGCATCCATTGGTCTACCTGTTCCCAGCTTAACTGAGAAAAAGGGCCACCAAAAGAATGCTTATCTTTGGCAATCTTGTTTTTTTCTATTATATCATACTCACGGAAAATTTCACTGGTTAAAACAGAAATTCCTGGATTTACCAGCACACAATCCCGCGACGGCAAGGCTGGAAGCGGCGTCACTCGCTCTCCCATACCCTCTGCCCGCGCTAACCCCTGATAGATACAAAAGGGCACATCCCCACCAAGAGACGCTCCCATCCGCGCCAACTCTTCAAGAGAAATCCCCAGACCAAACAATTGATTTATCCCTTTCAGCACTGCCGCCGCGTCACTACTGCCCCCAGCAAGCCCTGCACCTACCGGGATATTCTTTTCGATGTGGATGGCAATGCCTTCCGGAAGACCATACTTTTCCTGCAACAGCCGCCAAGCCCGCATGGCCAGATTATTTTCGTCTTCGGGAATAACTCCCACTTCATTAGGATAAGCAACCGTTAAATAAGAACTGCCCTGCCGCTTTTCTATGGTCACCAAATCCTTAAGGGAGATAGACTGCATCAGCATGTCCAAATCATGATAACCTGCATAAGGCCCGGTAGTAAAACGACCTAAAACAGACAAATATAAATTAATCTTTGCCGGAGCTTCCAGAAAAATTGCTTGCATCATCCTATCACTCCTGCTATCGCTTATCTAGCGATGTATACTCATTTAATATTATGACATATTTCGACGGAAATTCCTATAGATTTTTTTCATTTTCTCAAAAAAATATTTTCTGCTACCCACCAAAACATGATATGATGATAAAAAGAAATGAAATAACAAGGGCAGGCGTGTAATATGCATACAGCAAAAATAGCCATCGGACAAATCCAGATACGACCGGAGAACCTCCACTACCAGGCGCAGCAAATCAAGGAAATTATCCAAGCAGGAAAAGAGCAGCAAGTAGACTGCCTGATATTCCCGGCCTTTTCTACCACCGGCTACCTGCCAAAAGACACCATGCTCTTCCCGGATTTTTATAGAGACTGTCAGGCACTAGACCAAGAAATCGCAGCCTTATCAGAAAACATTACGATTATTTGGGGCAGTATCACCTATGCACAAGAGCAGGTTATTCCCACCATCTTCCTGGCTAGAAATCATAAAATTCTCTTTTCCATTACGCCTTCTTCACAAACAGAGCATTATGATTTCACCATAGGAGATACCCCACTCTCTCTAGCCTTTTCCTGGGAAACGCCGCAAAACACAACCAGCACAAGAGACAATAGTCCACAACTAGAATTGGTTTTTTATGAAAATCCAACCCAGGAGCTAGCAGCAGATAGGAAAACCGCTACAGAAACAGTTGCCGTACCTATGCTTTATCTTCATAATACAGGCCTTAGCTATGCAGAAAAACAAATCTATGTATTGCCGGGCACTCACTTTGCACGACCTCAAAACGGTGAACACTACAGACTTCCTCAAGGAGCCACCGGCTTATTCACATTGGAAGATTTTCTGGCAAATCCCGTTACCAAAGAAGAGACTATCGACACTATTTACCAACGCACTGTTTATGGCATCAGGGCCTTTCTGGAAAGCAGCAACCTAAAAAAAGTGGTCATCGGTCTTTCCGGCGGCATCGACTCCGCCCTAGGCGCCTGCCTCTATCAGCAGGCCATCGGTGCAGAAAATGTGCTACTGGTCAATATGCCCAGCCGTTATAATTCTCATCTGACGCAAAACTTAGCCAAAAAACTCAGCGAAAGGCTGGGCTGCTACTATAGTGTTTTTCCTATTGAAGAAACCGTCAATATGACCATAAGCCAATTAGAAAATACGCCTCTGATACGACAAGAAGAAATCCTACCACTGCAAGTATCCGGCTTCACCGAAGAAAATATCCAGGCAAGAGACAGAGGCAGCCGCATCCTTGCCGCCATCGCCCAGAGCGTCTCCGGCGTCTTTACTGCCAACTGCAACAAGACAGAGATTGCTGTGGGCTATGCCACCATGTATGGAGACCAGGCAGGCTTTTTAGCTGCTACTGGTAACCTCTGGAAGCATGAGGTATATGCGCTGGCTCACTATATGGACAAGGAAATCTATCAGGAACCTATCTTAGCAGATATCATCAACTTAAAGCCCAGCGCAGAGCTATCTCCTCAACAAGACATCACCAAGGGCCTAGGCGATCCTCTGATTTATGACTATCATGACAGACTGCTAGCCGCCTGGGAGGACAGCAAAACACCACTAGCCTTAGAAGAAATCATTTCTCTCTATGCGGAGAAAAAGCTAGGTAAAGCCATTGGCTGCCCACAAGAAATCATTGACGACCACTTTCCTACAGCGGAAAGCTTCATCAATGACCTGGAAAGATGGTGGCGGGCTTATAGCGGCATGGCCAATGTAAAGCGGCTCCAATCGCCCCCTATCCTCATCGTCCACAACCCGCCAAAAAGCTCACATCTACATCGCCTGCACGACCCCTACTTTAGTCCAGAATATCTCAAGAGAAAAGCAGAACTAATCAAGGCATAAGGAACTCGGTAATAAAAGATAACAGGAACCCTCCACATATATATTTAAAAGTTGCTTTCTACCGCTGACAGATGGGCAGGTGCAAATTATTTACCCTTGGATTGCCCTCCCCATATACTAAAAGATCCTTCGCTTCGCTAACGCTCTGCTCAGGATGACAATTAGAAACACTTACTACCTCTCCATGTCATCCTGAGGAACGCAGTGACGAAGGATCTTTAAATACTTTCTCGGGGACTCGCCGCCTAGATATACCACTTTTACATATTGGCCTACATTTTACTTTTCCCAGTCCGGAAGTACTAGGTAGAACCTACCTTAAAAGTGGCAGGTTATAACCAGGCGGCGGTTTTGCTTCTTTTCTTAAAAGAAGTTAAAGATTTACCCAAAGTAACTTTTAGCACTTGCCCTCCTGTAAAAAGTAAAATTTATCTTATTAAAAATCACTATTTAATTCCTCAATCATAATCCTCTGCCACTAAATCCGTCTGATACACTTCTGCCATAATTTTCATCCCCAAGCGAAGTCCATCTAAAAACATATAGGCTATATCCCATTCCGTTTCCAGATATCTCGCGTCTGACATTTCATTAAACGCCTTCCCATACTTTGGGTCCATTTTCTCTAAGGCTTCTCCTATCCAATCATAACGAATTTTTTGCTCATGTATTAAATCTTTATGTTCCTCTAAAATTGGTTCATATCTTGCTCGCGGGTCTATTTCTCCTTTATACAGTTGATATAAGATACTCTTCATCTTATTTTCCCCTTTCTCTTCATCATTTACCTTTCTGGTTTCATTATATAAACATCCAAAATATTTGCATATCTGCGAAAATTCACACCTACTTGTTTCTTTCCAAAAATAGAAAAAGAGAGTAAGAACTAATTAATTTCCTACTCTCTTTTTCTATTTATCTTTTTCTATTTATCTTTTTATTTTATTTATTTATTTTGATAATCTGCAATAAGCTGTTGGATTTCCTCCAGCTTTTCCCGGGCGATGGCTTCCCCCATGGCCAGGTATTCCTGGCCTTTGTGGAAATCCAGCACCCCGATAGGCGAGTCAAAGGGAATAGAAATAGGCTCCAGCACCACATCTGCATCGGTTAAAATCTGCTTGTTGGAGACAATCTCGATAGAGCGAGTCAGCACATCCACGATGTTTTTCGGTTCTTGCTTACCACCAGCCCGCAGGTTGATGGCAATGACAATATCCGCTCCCATCTCTTTAACGATGGTATCAGGGCAAGCGTCCAGCATGCCGCCGTCTGTCAGCAGCATACCGTTATACTTCACCGGTGCAAAGACGCCAGGAATAGAGGAGCTAGCCCGCACCCCTATGGCGATATTCCCTCTATCCAGTACTACCTTTTCCCCAGTGCATAAATCTACTGCGACCAAGCGCAAGGGGATATTGGCGTCTTCAATATTTTTGTTTTTGGTACAGAGACGGATAAACTCCGTGTATTCATCCCCCTGGACCATGCCCAAGCGACTGATTTTCAGCCGCACCAACCGGGAAAAATTAATATTCTGTACAATGTCTGCCATCATCTTCCCGGTATATCCGCATGCATATAAAGACGCCACCAGCGCCCCAGCAGAAGTACCGGCAACAAAATCAGCATGAATACCTGCTTCTTCAAAAACACGAATAGCCCCGATATGGGCAAAACCGCGCACACCGCCGCCACCAAAGGCAAAACCGATTTTCGGCTGCATCGCTGTCCCTCCCTAGATGTCCGTTAAACTTTACTTATCCTAAATATTCCGCCGTGAAGACAAAGGCTGCTTCCCCGGTCATAAAGACCTTTTCCGTTATCTCATCCCAAGTAATATTCAAGGTGCCGCCATCCAACACCACATCAATGGTTCTATCCGTTAGCCCATTTAAGATAGCGGCAACAGCAGTAGCGCAGGCACCGGTACCACAAGCCATGGTTTCCCCACAGCCCCGCTCCCATACCCGCATGCGCACTTTCTGCCGGGACAATACTTGGACAAATTCTGTATTAATTTTTGCAGGGAAAAAAGAGTGCTTTTCACTAACAGGACCATAAGTAGCCAAGGGAAAGTGCTCCACATCCTCTACAAAAATGACGCTATGAGGATTACCCATAGAAACACCCGTAAAGCGAAACTCTTTATCTAACAGCTGGATAGGCTGAGCAATCATCCGCCCCTCGCCCACCACTGGAATATCTGCAGCTTCCAGCACCGGGCGCCCCATGTCGACAGATACCAGGTTATCTCCTTTTATCTCGATGCCGATAGGACCAGCCAGCGTTTCCACGGTAAAAGCATTTTCTCTTACCAACCCTTGTTCTTTAGCAAAGAGCGCAAAGCAGCGAATGCCATTGCCACACATCTCTGCCTCAGTACCGTCAGAATTGATAATGCGCATACGCAAGGTATCCGTCTCAGATGGCAACAGTAAAATCAGCCCGTCCGCCCCGACGCCAAAACGACGATGACACATCTTCACAGCCAGCTGAGAGATATCCTCTGGTAACTGTTCCTGAAATCCATTTACCATTACAAAGTCATTCCCCAGGCCATGCATTTTCATAAACTTCATAAATTTCGTCCTCTTTTCCTCTTTACTGCAATTATTTAAACGAAAAACCGATTAAGAATGTTCCCGTTCCTAATCTTTCGCTGTTTCTTTTTGTTGAATGATTTCTTGAGAAAGCGCCGCTAGAGATATCATCCGCTCCATGCTGGTATGACGCAACCATTGATAGGCTTCCTTCTCGGTCCAGCCCTTTTGGGCCATGAGGATACCTTTGGCACAGGCAATCCATTTGCTGTTTTCTAAATCTTTCCGCAGCTTCACCAGCTCCATTTCTAGCTGGGACACCCTAGCATCGGCTGCCTCTAAGCAAAGGGCAAATTGCAAGAACACTTCTTGCTGCATCGGCTTAGGCAGCACCACCAAAAGGCCCTCCTCCTGATAAGCCTCTACCCCATAGTTCCACTTGCTGCTAAAGACGATAATGGGACAAACTTGTTCTTTGGCTAAGATTTTCCCGATGGCCAGTCCCTTCTGGTCCGGTAAATCGTCATCAATCACCAGCAGCTGAGGCAGGAGCATGCGAGCCAAACGCAAAGCCCCAGCCCCATCCTTACACTCTCCGGCAATGCGATAGCCCAGCGGTAGGAGCGCTCCCCCTACCTGTTTTAGCAATTTCTTATCAGGGGTGACAATCATCACTTTTTTTTCTTTTCGCATGTTGTCACACCTCCTTCATGTGATACCATCCTATGTGCCCTATAACTATTTGGTGCATGGTCCATCTTAATGCCTAGTTCATGCCCATTTGGATATAGCTGCTTTTCCCTTGGGCAGCAGGAGACACCACCAAGAACCGGGGCAATCTGCTTTTGATTTCCGGTACATGAGTAATGATACCCACCATTTTATTGCCTATGGGCAGCTTTTCTAATACAGATAACACAACTTCTAATTTTTCTTCATCTAAGGTACCAAATCCTTCATCTAAAAAGAAAAAGTCTAAGCTGTATTTTCCTTTGAGCTGTATCTTATTAGAAAGAGCCAAGGCCAAGGCTAATGACACCAAAAAAGTCTCGCCCCCAGAAAGACTTTTTACCGGGCGCATCTGCCCGCCATTGTAGGCATCTATCATGATAAAGTTTTCTTTAAAGCCGTCTTTTCCCACCACCTCTAGACTATAACGATGGTTAGTCAGCACATCCAGCAGTTGAGAGGCCTCATAGGCCATATCTACTAAATATTCCTGGGCAAGATATTTGATGAGCTTTTTCCCAGCGCACAGTTTTTGCAGTCTTACTAATCGCTCTAATTGCGTTTCTTTTTCTTTTACTTCCACCGCTAGCTGCTGCATTTTCGTAAGTGTTGCAACACACTGGTCATAGCGCTCATTTAACGTAGCTGCCAATGCTAACGCTTGGGCATAGGCAGCAGATATTTCCTCATACTGAGCAGTTATCTCTGCATAAACATCCGGCAGATAATGGCCAGCACGAAGCACCTGCTGCAAAACTACCTGCCTTTCGGCTGCAGCTGTTTTTTGCTCCTCATATTGGGCAATTTTCTCTTCTATTTCAGCCAGTTTTTCCAGGTCTGTCATGCCCTTTTTTATTTGCTGCCAAGGTTCTCCCTCTGATGTTAAGATACCCTTTGCCGCTGCCTCTTGCAGCACATTCTCCTGCAGACGGTCCCGGTTTCTTTGCTTTTCCTCCAACACCGCTAACATGGTATGATAAGCACTATGAGATGTCTGATATTGCTCCACAGCTTCCTTTTGCCCTTGTTGGAAACGGGCAATCTGCGCCAACTTATCCTGATGTTGCTGCTGCAGCTGCATGATAAGCCCCTCTAATGACTGCCAATCACCGATAACGGGCAGCTGCCACCTCTGACAAACAGCCAGCTTTTGCTCTTCATATTGGACCCGTTGCTGCTGTTGTTCTGCTGCCTGCACGGCCAACTTTTCCAGCTCTATCTGTAGTTGCCGATATTGCTCCCGTTTTTCCTCTAGGCTGGCTTCACTGCCTTTTATTTTACTGCTTATCTCTTCCTGCCGCTCTGCCAAAGCCCACCATTGCTTATCTGCAGACTGCAGCTGTCGATAGGCTTCTGCAAAAGATAGCTGCCCATTCTGGATAAAGTCCTTTTCCCATGCCTGCCACTGCGCTTTGGCAGTAGCAAAAGCTTCCTTAGCCACAGTTAGAGCCGCCAGATAAACAGCCTCCTGCTCTTTTATTAAAAGAGAAAATTGCTCCTCTTGCTGGAGAACCTTAGAATAGTCTTGTAAACACTGCTCATACACCCCTTGGGTAGAAATGCGCTGTTCTTTTACCTGCTCCCACAGAAGCAACACATTTTCTGAAGGTTCAGTTTCTGGCTGCTGTTCCCTAGGATGGTCCAAGCTGCCGCAAACCGGGCAAGGACATCCTGGCTTTAACTCGCCAGAAAGCTGTTGCCGCAAATACATCCCATTTACATGCTGCCATTGCTGCTCCGTCTGTTCCTTCTCTATCTCAGCGACTCTCAGTTTTTCCTGGACTTGTCCGGCTAGGCAATGAATTTTTTCCTGATAGCCCGTAAGCAGTTCCTTGGTTAAAACAAAGTTTTCCTCCCGGATAAGGTCAGATAAATAGCTTTCCTCAGCTATTTCTGCGACGCCATCTGCACAGATAGATTTCACCCATGTCAATAATTCTTCATAAAATTTACAAAGTTTTTCACTATTCCGCCCACAGTCGGCCTGGATGCGTTCTACATTTTTCTGCTGCAAGTCATATTGCTTTTGCAGTTCACTACCTTGTTCTAATAAATCTCGCTGCCTGATACATTGCTGCAAACGGTTTTTTTCCTCTTCTATTTTCGCCAGCTGATTTTTAAGGACGTTCAGCTCCCCTTTTTCTGTTTCAGCAGACTGAGTCAGCTGCTGCAATTGATTTTGATAAAGAGTGATTTTTTCCTGCCGCTCTACTTCTTTTCGCTTTAAGGCTGCGATTTCCTGAGAAACTGGCAACAGCCGTTCTACATCGCCAATGGCTCTTTCTAAACGGCTACCCTCCTCTTGCCACTGCGGAAATTCCTTCTCTTGCAGCCTAAAACTTTCTAACACTGATTGAGCCTGACTTAAAGCTGTCTTTTGGTGATCAACAGCCACCGTTTCCTTTTCTAATTGTTGCGTCAAATCCTCTGCTTGCACCACACTATGAGAAAGAGACTGCAGCACCTTTAGGCGAGAAAGTACCGTCTGCATTGCTTCTATCTGCGGTCTCGCCTGCTCCAGCTGGGATAAAAGTGCTTCTGTTTCCTTTAGCTCCTGAGCGTTTTTCTCTAGCTGCTGATAGAGATGATAAGCCGTCTCTGCCTTTTGCTTCTCGGCTTCCAGCTGGGTTACCCTTTCCTTTGCCTGGCTAAGCTGGGCTGCGATTTCAGACTTATCGGCTTCGGTAAAACCTGCCACTGCTGCCCATTCCCCTTTTAAGGCAGCAAGAGATAAATCCAACTCACTTTTATTATGCAGAATTTTGGCTGTCAGCTTATCACCATACTTTTCTAAGCTAAAAATATTTTCCAGCATTTCACCTCGGTCCTTCCCCGTCAAGGTCAGGAACTCCTGAAACTTGCCCTGAGGCAACACCACCGCCCGGCAAAAATCCTCCATGCCAATGCCTAATAAGCTAAAAATCAACCCATCTACCTGCTTTGCCTTATCAGCAAGAACCGTATCCTGGGTTTTATCATAAAGACGGCACTGCTTGGTATTGGTCTTTTCTTTATCCTTCTTATCCCGCTCCAAGAGCCGCTCCACCAGATAAATATGGTCGCCTAGAGAAAATTCTAAAGCCACATGAGCCTTTTCGCATTGCAGGTGGATAATGCCATTCAAATTCCCTGCTGCACGAACAATTTTCCCATAGAGAGCCAAAGTAATGGCGTCTAAAATGGTAGACTTCCCCGCCCCCGTAGGGCCAAAAATACCAAATAAACCATAGGCGCCTAAAGACGAGAAATCAATGGTTTGTTCTTCCATATAGCTATGAAGCCCAGAAAATTCTAACCGAATAGGACGCATCTATTCCGCCGCCTCCTTTTCCTCTGCTGCAACCATAGGCACCGTCTCTTCCTCTGCCACCAGAGATAAAAATAAATCTACAAGCGCCTGCTCCGGTAAACACCCTTCTTGCGCCTGGAAAAAGCCAGAGAATTTTTCCGCTAGTGTTAAACTAGCCAAAGTCGGCTTTTCCTCTGCTTTCGAGGATTGCTTGGTATAGACAGGACGGATTTCTAAAAGCCGAGGATGGGCCTGGCGCAAGGCTTTGATTTCTAGTCCCGTTAAAGGAGACTCCATCACGATGGTAATATTCACCCACTGCTGATGATGAGCACCATCTTCACACCAGGCAAGAGCCGCCTCATAATCAGAAAAATCCTGCGTTGTTAAGGGGTAGCCGCTGCTTAGCGGTAAAAAGGTTACTTGCACTTCTTCTCCAGGTGCCACATCTATGAGCAGGACGCCCTTTTCCTGTCTGGTCTCCCGGAAGCTATAGCTAAGAGGCGAACCGCTGTAATAACACGGGTGGGCTCCACCTCGCACCTTTTGCATGCCATGCAAATGTCCAAGGGCAATATAGTCTAACTTCGGTAAATCCTCTTTGTTTACGGAAAGAGCGCCGCCTAGCTGTATCTGCCGTTCGCTGCCGCTTTCCACCCCGCCCAAGGTATAGAGATGACCCAAACCGATTTGGATAGCCTCCCCATCCGCACTTTCTGCCACAGCCTGCTGCCACATCTCCCCGATACGAGCAGAATAACCGGCCTGCATTTCCTGTTCTTCACTTAGATGGTCTGCCAATACTTCACCTAAGCGAGCTTCCGAAAGATATGGCAGCGCCGTGAAAACAATCTTTTCCCCGCTATCGCCAAGCTGCAGCTTTAGCCAGTTTTCCCCGCAAGCGAGAAGGCTTACGCTAGCGGTCTCTTCCATGCCTTGCTGGAATTTCTTACATTGGTTAGGCAGGCCGATTAAAAATACACCCAGTTCCTGGGCTAATCCCCAAGCAGCAGACATCCGCTCCGGTTGGTCATGGTTACCAGCAATAGCGACCACTGCTTTGCAGCCGGCACTGATAAACCGCTGTAAGTAGCGATAAAACAGCTTCTCTGCCTCGGCGGGAGGGTTGACACTGTCAAAGACATCCCCGGCAATCAGCAACACATCAATCTGTTGTTCCCGGATAAGGTCTGTCAGCTCGCTTAAAAACTGCTGCTGTTCAGCAATACGGGAGTTTCCCTCCAAGGGCTTCCCTAAATGCCAATCTGCCGTATGTAATAATCTCATAATCGGCCCTCCTTTCTGGTAAAAGTACTACCGGTTTCTTTATTTTACGTCAGCGATAGCGGCTGCAACTTTCCCTGCCGCCATATCGTTTCGGTCGTTACAAGCTGTTGTTAGCTCCGTAAAGACAGGCCCAAGCCCAGCCCTTAATATCTGCACGCCCCGCTCAGTAATGCCGCCTTTCGTTGCCACACGGGCAATCATCTCCGCAAAAGACATCTCTGTCTTTTCCATCAGCGCTACCGTACCGCCTACCGTTTCCAGAAGGGTGAAGAAAAGAATTTCTTTTAGTTCCTCCGACAGCACTTGTTCCCCTGCTGCCAGCCACTGCTCAAATAATGCCGCAATAAAAGCCGGTCCACAGCTGGTAAACTGCATAAAGGTTTTCAGATGTTCTTCCGGCAGCGCAACGATTTTTCCCATAAGACCAAGATTTTTTTCCAGCCAAGCCTTATCGTTACTGCTAACCACTTCATTGTGAGAGATGAGCGCATAGCCCCGGTCTATTTCTGCTAGGAGCGTGGGAATAACCCGGCTGATAGCACCATGAAACACCTGACGATATGCTGCCATATCCCCAGCACCGCCAATGGTAATCAGGTGGGTATGAGCAGAAAGCACATCTTTGATCTCACCTAAGACCCCAGCCATCTGCATAGGCTCTACACATAAGAAAACATGGGCGCACGCCGCTGCCTCCCGGTTATCCGCAGTTGCAGTTACCTCCGGATAAACTGCTACCAAATCCGCCATTTTCTCCACATGGCGGTTAGACACTACCATGGTTTCTGCTGCTATCCCATGGCGCAAAAAGCCCTGGGTAAGCATTTTCCCCATAGAACCATAACCGATAATCCCGATTTCTTTTTGTTGCATATTCTTTACCTCGCTTTTTATCTCAATCGTAAATGCATTCATAAAACAGCTATTTTATTTTCTATTATACATCTACCTAGGAGGAAAAGACAAGAATTGGCCTGGACTTATCTTGACGAAAAAACCTGATAACGGTAAAATAAAAGAATAGGAATATTCTGTAAAAATCAGCCAATGCTACTAAAAGAAAGCCAAATAAAAATAAAGGAATGAATTCATTGGAAAATAAAAATACGAATGCAACAACTGCAAATGTAACAACGGCAATAGAAGAACAAAACAAAAAAGATGCCGCTGAAGGCACCAACTTCATTCACAGTCAGATTGACGCGGAGCTGGAGCAAGGCCACGCAAGACAAATCCATACCCGCTTCCCACCAGAGCCAAACGGCTATCTCCATATCGGCCATGCAAAGTCTATTTGCTTAAACTTTGGGACCGCCCTAAAATATGCCGGCTTATGCAATCTGCGTTTCGACGACACCAACCCGGTAAAAGAAGACACCGAATACATCGACTCCATCATGGAAGATGTAAAATGGCTGGGCTTCGACTGGGAAGACCGCTTGCATTACACTTCTGATTATTTTCATATTTTATATGAAAATGCCGTTCACCTGATAAAAGAAGGCCTGGCCTTCGTCTGCGAACTAAATCAAGAAGAAATGCGTAAATACCGCGGCACCCTGACCCAACCAGGCACACCCAGCCCCTACCGAGACCGCCCTATCGAGGAAAATCTCCGTCTCTTTGAAGAGATGAAAGCCGGCAAATACCCGGACGGCGCTATGGTCCTGCGGGCAAAAATCGATATGGCGTCTCCAAATATCGTCATGCGTGACCCGGTTATCTACCGTATCCAACATGAAAATCATCACCGCACCGGAGATGAATGGTGCATTTATCCTATGTATGACTACGCCCATCCCCTCTCTGACGCTATCGAAAATATCACCCACTCTATCTGTACATTAGAATTTGAAAATAATCGCCCTCTTTATAATTGGATTATTGAACACAGCATTTTAGAGGCCAGACCACGGCAAATCGAGTTTGCCCGCTTAGGCCTTACCTACACGGTCATGAGTAAACGGAAATTGCGCCGTCTAGTAGAAGCTGGCTTCGTTTCCGGTTGGGACGACCCTCGTATGCCAACCATATCTGGTCTTAGGAGACGGGGTTACACCCCTGCTTCTATCAGGGATTTTTGTCAGAAAATCGGCGTGGCCAAGGCTAATAGCATGGTTGATATCGCCCTGCTGGAGCACTGCATCCGAGAAGATCTCAACTATAACGCACCAAGAGCCATGACAGTGCTACGCCCTGTAAAATTAGTGATTACCAATTACCCCGAAGGCAAGACAGAAATGCTCACAGGGGATATTAACCCAGAACGGCCGGAAGACGGACAAAAAGAAATCCCCTTCTCCCGAGAAATTTACATTGAGAGAGAAGATGTCATGGCAGAGCCAGTACCAAAATTCTTCCGTCTCTATCCCGGCAATGAAGCACGGTTAAAATATGCTTATATTATCAAATGTGAAGAAGTCATCACCGACGATGCCGGCAACATCACAGAAGTCCATTGCACCTATGACCCTACTTCTAAATCTGGTGGAGAGACAGCTAATCGCAAAGTAAAGTCCACCCTTCACTGGGTAGACTGCGCTACCTGTAAGCCTGTAGAAGTGCGGCTCTATGACCATCTTTTCACAAAAGAAAATCCAGACGACACTGAAGAAGGACAAGATTTCACTGATTTCGTAAATCCAGACTCTCTGACAATCCTTTCTGACGCCGTTACAGAACAATGGGTAGCAAAAGAACCAAAACAAAGCTATCAATTCTTACGGCAAGGCTATTTTGCCCTAGACCCAGACAGCACAGATGATAAGTTAGTCTTTAATCGAGTAGTATCCCTCAAGGACACCTGGGCAAAAATCCAAAAGAAAAACTAAAAAAAGCCCTGTTATGAAAAGTTCATAACAGGGCTTTTTTCTTATGATTTCAAGCTGCTACCTAATACATCGGATACTTCGGAAATAGTCACAAAGGCTTTATTATCAATGGCAGAAATGAGCCGCTTCATCCTCCCTACCTGGAAACGGTTGACTACAAAGTAAATAATGGTCTTCTCTTCATTAGAATAAAATCCTTTGGAAGCAATATGGGTAATACCGCTGCCAAAAGCTTCCGAAAGCGCCTCACTCATTTCCTGCTCCTTGGTGGTCACAATCATGGCCGATTTTGCCTTATCCAGACCGTCTACAATAAAGTCCACCGCTTTAATGGCAACGCCATAAGTGATAATGGAATATAAGGGCGCTATCCAGCTTTGAAAAATAAAACCGATAACCACATAGAGCACTACATTATACATCATCACAAAAGTACCTACCGTCATGCCTAATTTCTTGGCAAAGATGACAGCCAGCACCTCCATGCCGTCGATAGCACCACCATAACGAATGGTAATGCCACTACCCATACCAGAGATTAATCCACCGAAAATCGCACAAAGAATTAAGTCGTATTCTGCAATAGGCGAACCATGGGTTACATCAATGGGCAGCACATCTGTAATCAGATAGGACACAAGAGAATAGATAAATACAGCCCAGATAGAATACACTGTAAACGCGACACCTTGCTTTTTATAACCGAAAGCAAAAAGGGGAATATTCAACACAATCAGGAAAAAGGACAAAGTCAAGGCCTCTGGCGTCAACTGCCACAAGAGCATGGCTGTACCAGAAATCCCGCTATCATATAGCCCTCCCGGCGCTAAAAACATAGTAACCCCCACGGCGTTAATAGCACCAGCAATCAAAAGGATTATAAAAGTAGAAAACTTTAATTCCGAAAAAACCTCGCTTACCTTTGATTGTTTAGACACACTTTGATTTTGTGTTCTCGTTTCTGTCACACCAACACCTCTTTCCTCATCATATTATTCCCACAGAACTATAAATAAAACCATCATTTTAAGATCCTTCGCTACGCTCAGGATGACATAGATAAACCACTTAAAAACGAGAAAGCTGCTTTTCACTCTTCACGCCATCCATGAGATAGGTATAGTCTTTGCCATGGCTTCTTTGCCACAAGAAAATCATAACACCAATCAGCATCCCAGCAACACTAATAACCATAGCCATCCGGAACGGCCCCAACATTAGGCTATCTGTCCGCAGCTGCTCGATAAAAAACCGACCTAAAGAATAGCCAAAAGCATAAAGGGCCAGCACATAACCTTGCCGTTGAGGCGGACGATTTAAATACCAAAGCAATAAAACACACAGCCCCAAATCCCAAATAGACTCGTATAAAAAAGTAGGATGACGATAAGCCCCGTCGATATACATAGCCCAAGGCAAATTGGTTTCGTAGCCATATGCTTCTTGATTAAAGAAATTACCCCAGCGGCCGATAGCCTGCCCTAAGGCCACCGAAGGCATAGCCACATCTGCAAAGAGCCAAAAAGGCTTTTTCTTCAGCCGACCATAGAGGATACCTACCAAAATCGCCCCGATAAGCCCCCCATGGATAGCCATGCCGCCATGCCAGATTTTAATGATTTCTCCTGGGTGCGCACTATAATAATCCCAAGAAAAAAGCACATAGTAGACTCTCGCGCCGATAACAGCTGCCGGCAATACCCACAAGCCCACATCTAAAATATCATCCAAGACGATACCTTTTTTCTTCCCCTCTTTTGCTGCTAAAAAAAGTCCCACTGCCATAGCAGAAGCGATGAGAATACCATACCATCTTACAGTAAAAGGCCCTAGGACAAAAGCAATACCATTCTGGTTCATACAGCCTCTTTTCCGGTTTATCCTGAAAACCTAGTTGTTATTCTTAGAATTTAGATTATAATAGTGAACAGGAAAAATCAATCTTTTTGTAAGGAAAATGCCCTTCAAAAATTCACTTTTCAATTTTACTTTAAGAGAAATAAAAGGAGCTTATTCATTACCATGGAACAGTTCAATAAAACTGCCTCATCTACCATACATATCTTATCACAGAAAGATGAGAAAAAGCTGAAACATTCTGACGAACCCCAAACTTTTTCTTACCTAAACTTTCGCCCGGTGGAGATTTCCCACCGACCGCTGATTAACAGCTACCTGCAAGACCATCACTACAACACCATCGAATATTTATTTACCACCCTCTTTATCTGGCAGGAGTCTTATGGCTTTGCCTGGGCAGAGGAAGAAGATGTTCTCTACATCCGCAGCTGTTATCACAATCAGACAAAATTTTTTCCACCCATCCTCAAGACCAGTGCTATCCCTCTAGAAAAACAACCGCTGGCATATGCTGCCGCCATTGAAAAAATCCTTGTCTATTGCAAGGAAAACAGCATAGAACCAATCTTTGAAGAAATCACCGAACAAGACCGGGACAACATGCTGCACTACCTCAAACAAGACTTTCACTTTCAAGCCAATCGGGATTTAGCCAACTATATTTATTATGTATCTACCCTGACCCACTTAAAAGGTCGTTCTTTTAACGGCAAGCGCAACCATATCCGCCATTTTGAGGCAGAAAATCCCGGTTACCAATTTCAGCCCATCACAGAGGCTCTATTGCCTGCCTGCCGCCTTCATGCCGAGGGCTGGTATGAGCACCACCCGGAAAAAGACCAGTCTACCTTGATAGAAGAAAAAGAAGCCATCCTCAAAGCGCTGGACTACTTTACCGAGTTAGAGCTTACTGGCGGCTGTATCATCATAGATGGGAAAGTAGAAGGCTTTGCTATCGGAGAACCACTCAATCCAGATATGGCAGTCATCCACTTTGAAAAAGGCAATTTAAATATTAACGGCATTTATACTGCATTAAATAAATATTTCTTAGCGCAAAGCTGGCAAGACTATCTCTTGGTAAACCGAGCAGAAGACCTGGGGCTGCCCGGACTAAAAAAAGCCAAAAAAGACTATAAACCAGCTTGGCTGGAAATGAAATACACCGCAACCCGTATCCAATAAACTGCAACGCTACCCAATCAGCAAAATCATATAGGAGCAATACAAGATGACAAACACAATAGATTATCAAACAACAACTACCCTTCCTCAACATCCTACGACGGAACAAACAGCAGAAATCATCAACTTATGGCGTTACTGCTTCCAGGATAGTGAAGCCTTCATCCAATGGTATTTTACAGATTGTTACACCCCAGAACAAACCTATTTGCTGCAAGCAAAAGACCAGGAACTGGTAGCTGCCGCTCTACAGAGCCGTCCTTATACACTGCACATCAGAGGTACAGAGTTTCCCGCTGCTTATTTGGCAGGCGTCTGCACCCATCCTGCTTACCGCGGAGACGGTTACTTCCGTCAGCTATTCCCTGCTGTCTTACAGCAGTTAGCCCAGAAGGGTATGGCAATAGCTTTTTTACAACCAATAGATAATCTCCTTTATCAACCCTATGATTTTGCTTTCACTCACTACCGGCAGGATTATTGCCTTACCATGACAGATATAGCAAGCTTAGCTAAAAAAGGCGCCGCCAATGCACAAGAATACACCATCACCCTGATAACGGAACCAGAAAAATATTGGTACCTCTATCAAGAAATCTACCGGACATATCATAGCAACCACCATGGCTATGCCTGCCGCACAGAAGATAACTGGCGTGAGCACTTGACGGATTGGCAGTTAGACCAAGGGCATATAGCACTATTCTCTTACCAAAACCAAGCCACTGCTTATCTAGTGTATCGACTGGAAGGCTCAAAGCTAGAAATCTTAGAGATGGCTTACCAAAGACCAGCAGATTATCAGGCCATCTGGCACTACATCTATGGCCATCGCACCCAGGCAGAACAAATCTGCTGGAGTGCCCCCATGGAAGATAAACTATTAGAAACAATCCCCCACTGGCAAGGGAAATGCAATCTGCACCCAGATGTAATGACGCGCATTCTTTCCGTAGAGTCGCTGTTATCCCATGTTACCTACCCCAGAGACTTTACCGGCATCTTGTGGCTCACCATCACAGATGACATTATCCCAGCTAATAACGGTACCTTTTCTTTAAGCATCCATCAAGGAACCGCTGCCATCAGAAAAATGGCATACACCCCTAACGCTTATTGCAGCCTTAGCATAAAAGACCTAACCGCTTTAATTATGGGACAAGCTTCTGCCCTAGAGTTAGTTGAACAAGGACAACTAACTGGTATCGAAAATCAAATTCACGCCTTAGAAAAGTTATTTCCAAAAAAGAAAAACACCATAAATGAAAGTTTTTAAAACGGAAGCTTTTCATCAAAAGAGCGCTTTTGCCTTCTGTCAGAAGCAGTAAGGCGTTCTCATACCCAGTAGCACTACATGTCATTCTGAGCACAGCGGATACTGCCACTTTTTAAGGAAGCATTACCTCCTACTTCCGCCAAATGCCTACCAGCTATCAGAGGTACTCGGTAGTGCCCAGGTACAGCGTGGCAATATTCCGGAACCTTTTGGATAGTAAAGGAACCATTGGATACTTCATAAGCCCCAGCACCAGAACCAATACCCGCAACATTGGTAACAGCAATTGTTTTAGATACTTTGCTGCTTAATTCTGTTTCTAGTGCAGCTTTGGTTCTAGCCGTTACTGCAGTTAGATTTGCAGAGCGAATATTATTTAAGTCATAACCACTTTGCGCATAAATAGGGGTAGCGTCAGCACCCCATTTTTGTTTATTGGCCGTATAGTAAGTACCATTATTCACCGTCAAGCTGCACGCGTTAGACTTCCGAATGGTACCGCCAGAACCGGCTGTACCACCTTTACCGCCGCCCCAAGAAATAGAAGAAGCACTATTACCATCAGTGCCGCCAAAACCACCGATTAAGCCGCCTTTATAATACGCATATCTACCACCACCAGTATCCCCCTGGGCAAAATAACCACCGCCGCCACTGTGCCAGTTCGAGGTTACCCCCTTGGCGCCGCCTGTACCGTTTTCCCGTTTGGCACCACCTGTTTCCCCAGAACCGCCAGAGAACCCACCGGCACCACCAGCCGTATCACCGCCGCCAGCACCAGCACCACCGCCACCGATACCCGCAGCCGGGTATCCGCCGCCACCACCGCCAGAAGTCGCCGTAACGCCTGACACGGTACCAGTACCGCCACCAGCTCCGCCTGCACCACCGTTTGCAGTTACTTTTACATTGTCAAGAAGATTAATAGTCCCAGCACTAACCCCGTTACCACCATTACCACGACTAGGAGTGCCACCAATACCGCCATTCCCACCGATGCCGGCACCTGCACCACCACCGCCGCCGCCGCCAATATCTACCTGACCGGCCACACCAAGCTGTTGGATACCACCATCACCTGCCGGTCCACCATTAGCTGTTAAATAACCGTGCCCCATGACAGTCAACGTCGTACCGCTAGGAACAAATATTCCGGCATAACCAGCAGCAGCCTGAGAGCCTGTTGGATTAGCCCCATTACCAGCCTTCCCCCCAGTTACCTGCAAAGTACCATCTACCACCAAAGTCAGGTGCGCATTACCGCCCAAGCTAATTGGGCTACAACCATTTTCGTAGTCGTTAATCTTCACCGTTTGATTTGCCGGCACCCGCAAAGTAGCAGAACCACTTGACAGCACAAAAGTAGTGTTGCTGATGTCTGCTGACTGCAGGCTATAATCGCCACCGTTAGCTAGGTTGTAGATTTTGTTGCTTTGCGGTGCAAAGCTCCCAGCGAGCGTCCCGGTACTGCTTGGCGCCGCCCATGCCGCCTGTGGGATAGGGGGAACCATGGAGAGCAGCAGGGAATGATGCCACGCTCTACGAAAGCACTACTTTCTACTACCGACAAATGTCTATCATCTGTCAGAGGTACTCACTATTTCTCATGTACAGCGTGGCACTACTTGTCATCCTGAGCATAGCGGATACTGCCACTTTTTACGGAAGCACTTTATCCTACTACCGCCATCTACCCATCATTCTGTCTGAAGTAGTAAGTATTTATCAGGCCCAGCGTGGCACAATAAGATGCTTCGTCGCTATGCTCCTCAGCATGACAAAATGATGCCACTATCACGAAAGCATTTTATCCTACTTCCACCAATTACTTACCTCTCTGCCGGAAGCACTCGGTAATGCCCATGTACAACGTGGCACTATTCCGGAACCTTTTGGATGGTAAAGGAACCATTAGAACTTTCTGTATAACCTGCTCCGGAACCAACCCCAGCAAGTGCTGTAGCTTTGATGGAACTACTCTTACCTTTTGTGCCCAGCTCGCTTTCTAGTGCACTTTTCGTTCTGGCGTTTACATTGGTGACCCCTGCTGTCCGCAACAGTGCTAAGTCATAACCGCTTTGGGCATAGATAGGCGTTGGATTAGAACCCCAGGCTTTTGAAGCTGTTTTGTAGCTGCCATTTACCACCGTCAGGGTTGCTGTATTAGCCCTGTATACAATTCCACCAGCACCAGATTGCCCACCATGACCACTAACTAATGTATTGGCACCAGCAGGACTATCCGGAATATAGCAATGCGCACCGCCACCACCAATTAATCGGTATTCAACTTCATTGGCGGCACCAGCCTGAAAATAACCATTACCTGGGTTCATCCACCAAGTACCTTGGCGAAAAGGTGCTTCCGGATGAGCAAGACCATCACTAGCGCGACGGACAGGTTTAGAAGCACCACTTGTAATTTCAGCCATACCACCAGAAAAGCCACCAGCACCACTACCAGCATCCCCTGCACCGCCACCGGCGCCGCCACCACCGATACCAGCAGCAGGATAACCGCCACCGCCACCACTACCAGGTTGACCACTACTAATATTCGAATGGTCAGAAGTCCCCCCTGCACCACCTGCACCACCGTAGGCAAATACTTTTACCGTTTCATATATACTGATACTACCAGCACTTACCCCTACACCACCATTACCTGCTGCACGCCGACCACCAACACCACCGTCGCCACCAATACCAGCGCCAGCTCCACCACCACCACCTGCACCACCATTGGTTGCAATATTAGCATCGCCACCATCACCAGCATGACCACCATTAGCAGTTAAAGAACCTGTTCCTTTGATGACCAAGTTTGTGCCAGAAGGCACGGAAATACCAGCATACCCTTTTGCTGCATCAGTAACGGAAGTAGAACCTTTTTCCCCTGCACCGCCAGTAACAACTAAAGTACCATCCACTATCAGGGTTAGTTTCCCGCTACCACTCAGACTAATAGGACTACAACCACTGCCAGCATCGTTAATCTTCACTGTCTGTCCTGCCGGCACTCGCAAAGTAGCAGAGCCGCTTGACAGCACAAAGGCAGTGCTGCTGATGTCCGCTGACTGCAGGCTATAATCGCCGCCATTTGCCAATGGATAGATTTTGTTGCTTTGCGGTGCAAAGCTCCCAGCGAGCGTCCCGGTACTGCTTGGCGCCGCCCATGCCGCCTGTGGGATAGGGGGAACCATGGAGAGCAGCAGGGATATTGCCACGCTCTACAAAAAAATACTCTCTACTACCGACAATTACCCATCCCTCTGCCAGAAGCAATCAGTCAGTCTCTCGCACTCTGTGGCACTATCCGTACAGCGTGGCATAACCTGTGGCATTATTAAAAAATATCTTGCTTTCTATGAACCTTACACCATCGGTCATAATACTATTTTATATAGTGTTCCGGAGGTGATAAAGAGTTGAGAAGTCAGAAAGAAATTGTCCGCAAAATCAATCTATACAAAGATAAGCTAGCTACAGCCATTGAGGAAAAAGAATTATACAGCAGTGAGGTGTGCCCAGATGTAGATTTAATCATCTTTTCCCTGGTAGATAAATTAGAAACATTGCTATGGGTGTTAGAAATGGATTTACCAGAAGGCGATATTTTAGATAAACTAATGGGTGTTATTCACTAATTACTCATAAAAAAGGACTGTCCATAAAAAAGACAGTCTTTTTTCTTATATCATATTATTTCTGATAATCCTTCCAGTTTGGAGCAGCCGTTAGCCCAGTCCATCGCTCATAGCCATTATTCAGATTTTCATAGTTGTGACTGTTAGTCGCCTCTGCTATCGCTAAGTAATACCAAGCATCAAAAGGCACATCGGACCACTGAACATATCCTTCCCATAAATCACTTTGCTTTTCAAGCAAACGGCAGAGCATACGATTAACAGTTGTCATCACCTCTGCCCGAGTAATAGGCTGTGCCGGACGAAAAGTACCGTCAGGGTAACCTTTTACCCAACCAAGAGCCGCAGCACGCTTGATTTCCCCCTCTGCCCAATGATCAGAAATATCTGAAAAACCCTTACCCTCTGCTGCATCACTATGGTCAAACCGTGCACAAATAGCAGCAAATTCAGCGCGTGTAATGGCTGCATCAGGCGCAAAATACCCAACGCTCCGCCCTTGAATAATACCTAACTTCTGCATAGTAGAAACAGCCTGGTTAGACCATAAGTCAGCAGACACATCTGCAAAGGTATTTACTTTCGTTAAGTTGACCTGGCGCACATCATCGGTAAGTAAACGGAAGAAAATGGCCGCCGTTTCAGCCCGACTAATATTTTCCAGTGGTCTTACAGTGTTATCCTCATAACCAATTATATAGGCAAAATGGTCTTTTCCGTTAAGCAGTTCTGGTACCACAGCTACACGCCAACCAGCATAGACTAATTTATTTTCTGTCATTTTTACATTACCAATCGGTTTTAGCAGAGAGGCATCCTCATACCACCCAGTAAAGACATACCCTTCTCGGCTAGGCTCTTTATCTATCGTTACCACTTTATTTTCTGCATAATGTTCGCTCGAATAGGCGATATCACAATTGGTCACATATGCAAGTTCATAACGAATAGCCCCATCATGAGAAGAACCAATAGCACCCCCACCAGGACGGCTTGTCCCCGCTTTTTTCACGGTTACATTGCAAATATCTGTATAAGCAGCTATGTTTTCATTGCCCAAAAGAGTAGCAGTAATGGTAGTCGACCCTTCTCCTACTGCAGTAACCACCCCATTTGCATCGACAGTGGCGATGGACTCATCACCGGAGCGCCAAAGCAACCCTTTATGAATGGCCTCCTCGGGCAAATGAAGCACCTCTGCAGTCAGATTAGCAGAAGTTCCTTCTCCTGATAAATTAAGCGTTATAGACGCTTCCGCAATTTCTACCTCTAGTGCCGTTACCGCCATCACCAACTTATCATCATATGCTGCTCCACCAGGAAGGAGAATTAACGCATAATCTTCATTGTCGCTCAGGCATTGCTGCAAATCAGCCTTCGTTATCTCATAACCATTTACCCCATACGCAATTAGACGAACAGGGTTTTCGGCTGTCGGCATCACCCAACGAGAAATACCATTCAACACATTGGCAGTAAAGGGAGCCGGCACTTGAAATAACGGCGTAATATCGCCATCATTTTCGTTACCATCCAACTCAAAATTCGGGGAGCCCTCTACAGCTGTATTTTCATTTATATACACATTTCCAGAAATTTGTACACCTTTAAATAGGGGATTTGTAAGGATACCGCCGCCATGAGTACCAGTATGATTTTTAGTAATATTACCACCGGAAAGGATTAGCTGGCCTCGTTCGCAACGGATACCCCCGCCGGCAGACTCGGCATCATTTTCAGTAATGGTCCCACCGGATATAGTTACTACCGCACTGTCTCCGGCGATAATCATGCCGCCGCCCTGTCCATTAAAATCAAAAACATCATCTAATCCAGTGCGTTTCTGCACCTTGTTGGCACGGATTTCCCCATTTTTTAAGATAAATGAGCCGTTATTGATATAGAGACCACCGCCCCGCGCCGCAGAGCAATGCTCAATCACACCGCCATCTAATGTAAATTGATTGGCAGCATCACCCAACACAGATACACCACCGCCATAATAAGCGCTGCAATCTCTGATAATCGCGCCTTCCTTCATGGTTACACTACCGCCATTAAAGACACTGATACCGCCTCCACCAGGATTAGCAACATCATCAATGCCAGCAGGGTTCACATTGTTATTGTTACAAAGCACGGCCCCTTGTTCCAGCACTAAACTGCCGCCTGCCACTCGTATCAATGGCATGCCGGCAGTGACGCCATCCCTGCCGCCACCATCTATAATAATATCCTGCAATGTAAGGCTGCCGCCAGGGCCAATATTTAATAAACAGGGATGCGGAGATACGGTAACACTGTATACACAAGGATGAGCAGGGTCGAAGCTGGTAATCGTAACATCTTTACGAATGGTAGAAAGCCCCGCAGCCAAAATGTCTCTAGACACCTGTACCGTACCGCCATCATACACATTTCCATAAGCAATATGCAACGCCGATGTATAAATCCATGGACCATCCGCTGCCGCCTGGTAGCGAACAGACTGCCCTTCCTCTGTCCATGGCTCCGCTAATTGAGCTTCTGCAATAGCAAATACCGGTGCCGCCCATAAAATCAGCCCCGTAACTATCCCCAATAGTACGCAGCAAGCATGTTTTATCATCACATCGGCCTCCCCTTTCCCCTCAGCGCCTAATTACTTTTTCATCCTTTCCCAACGGGCAACATTGGCTTTTTGGGCGATTTCTCGCATTTCCTCTACACGGCTAGCAATGTTCTCTGCCTTGAAGATGCCAGACCCAGAGACCAATACATTTGCTCCAGCAAGCACCACTGCTTCCGTATTTTCTAAAGTAATACCACCATCTACCTGGATATCCATATCAGAGTTCTTCATCTCTGCCATTGTTTTTAGACGACTGATTTTATCCAGCGTTCCAGGGATGAATTTCTGCCCACCAAAGCCAGGATTTACACTCATCAACAGCACCATATCCAGGTCTGGCAATATTTCTTCTAATGTAACAAGAGGTGTAGCTGGGTTCAAAGCTACCGCTGCCTTTACCCCTAAATCTTTGATTTTTTGTACAGTGCGATGAAGATGGCGGCAAGCTTCTGCATGAACACATAAAATATCTGCCCCCGCTACAACGAAATCTTCTAAGTAACGGTCGGGGTTTTCTATCATCAGATGCACATCAAACACCATTTGAGAACTACTGCGTAAGGCACCTACAATATCTGCCCCATAAGAAATATTTGGCACAAAAGCCCCATCCATAATATCTAGATGAAGATAATCGGCCCCGCCTGCTTCTGCTAAAGCTACTTGCTCTCCTAGACAAGTAAAATCTGCTGCCAGGAGTGATGGTGCTATTTTAATCATACAAGCCGTCCTCCTTGTTTTTGATTTCTCTTAAAAGAAATAAATAACGGTCATACCGCTCCTGAGAAATAATCCCCTCTGCCACCAGTGCCTTCACCTGACAATCAGGCTCATTTTCATGGATACACCCTTGAAAACGGCACTTATCCGCCACGGCTACCATTTCCGGATAATACTGGCCTAACGCTTCCTTTTTCACATCTGCCACATTGAGAAGAGAAAAGCCTGGCGTATCTGCTAAAAATCCACCATCCGGCCAAGGAATAAGCTGCGCATAACGAGTAGTATGCTTCCCACGGCCTAGCTTACGGCTAATTTCTCCCGTCTCCTGGGAACCATTGGTTAAAAGACTATTAATGAGACTAGACTTCCCCACACCAGAAGGCCCAGCAAAGACTGTTATCTTATCTGCCAGCTGCTTGCGAATTTCATCAATGCCCTGCCCCGTCTGGGTGCTGACAGCAAAGATAGGAAAACCCGCCTTCTGATAAATATTTAAATAAGCTAAGTATTCTTCTGACGCTGGTAAATCTCTTTTATTCAAGCAGATAATGGGCTGAATATGATTTTTGATGGCCATTACCAGCATTTTATCTAAAAGAAGCCAGTCAGGTGCAGGATGCCCACAGGCAAGAACTAAAAACGCCTGGTCAATATTAGCTACTTTCGGACGCAGCAGGCGGTTTCGTCTAGGCAAAATTTCTTCAATGACGCCAGCATGGTCACCAGTGACTGAAATTTGTACCATATCGCCGACGATGATCCCCCCTGGGTCTTTTCTCAACTTGCCCCGGATAGCACAGGTATACTCTTCCCCATGAACCCAAACAAAATAAAACCCACCATAGCTTTTCAATAAAATGCCTTGCTCCATAAATCTCCCTCAACTCATTATTTATGCCCATTGATAGGTATAGACTAACTCCCCATCAATATAAATATCCAGCGTAGCCTTACCGTGATAAGGCACTTCCTTATAATAACCATAGCCGCCGTCTACTGCATTGTTAAACAGTTCTGTCGTGCCATCATCGTCCTTTAGTTCTACTTTTAGCTGGTGGGGTTGGTTATCATCCGGTACGATATAAGCGACAGAACCAGTTTTCTCTGCCGGGCCAGGCCCCGTACTTACCGTCAAATCTACACTGCTGCCCTCTAAGATGCTGGTACCCTTTTCCACACTTTGGTGTATTACCACATCTGCCGCATATTCATGGCTTTCCATTTTTTCGGTTTTACCGATTTCCAGCTTATAATCTTCCAAAACACCTTGTGCTTTGGTTAATTCCAGTCCCAACAGGTTAGGCATGAGCACTTCTTTCCGTTCCGGACCTTGGCTGATAACCACATTTACGGTGCTATTTAATGGCACATTTGCCCCTTCCGTAGGGCTTTGAGAGATGACTTTACCGCTCTCTATTTCTTCATGATAAGTCTCACTGAAGACCCCCGTCAGTTGTTGATTACTAAGGGCAATCTCAGCTTCACGCCTGGTCATATTTTCCAAGCTGGGCACGGTTGCTTGCTTCGTACCGGAACTTACCACCAGGTTTACCACCCGGCCTACCTTCACCTTTTGCTTTCCCGTGGGGTCCTGGCTGATTACTTTATCCTTTTCTATGGTTTCACTAATCTTAAAATCCTTATTACTGTATAGCCCAGCAGCTTCTATCATTTTCTCTGCCTCTTCATAAGGAAGGCCCACTACTTCTGGTACAGACACTTCTTCTACCTTGGTAATAGCATGCATGGCCATAAAGCCTAGCCCAGAAACGACAATGGTCAAAAATACAATAGTAAGAATTACTACATTTTTCACATTGACTTCTTTCCGTGGTTTTCCGCTGGCATTCTTTCCATGACTGCTGCGGCTAGGTCTTGTAGTAGTCATAGCGGCTCCCGTCAAGCCTAGTTTTATAAGTGCGTCTCGCATTTCTTTGGCGCTGGTATAACGAAGCTCTGGGTTTTTCCGCATGGCTCGCTGCACCACAAAAGACAGCTCCATAGAAATATTTTCATTGATTTTATGCGGTGGAATAGCCCCGCCTTGAATATGTTTTTGCGCTACTTCTGATGGCGTGCTGCCCTGATAAGGTACGCGCCCAGTAAGCATTTCATAGAGGACAATGCCCGTTGCATAAATATCCGACGCCTCTGTTGCCTTCATGCCTTGGACGATTTCCGGCGCAATGTAATGTACGGACCCTACCACGCTATTGCTGGGGTTATGGTTTAATTCCGCCATTTCATTCATGGTTACCGCAATACCAAAGTCTGTTACTTTGATTTTTCCATCTTTGCAAAACAAAATATTGTGGGGCTTAATATCACGGTGGATAATGCCATGCTCATGAGCATGTTGTAAGCCATCTAATATTTGACTAGCAATGCTAACACTGTCCGCTATCGATAAACTGCCATGTTCTCGGATGTAGGCTTTTAGGTTAGGTCCATCTGCATATTCCATGACGATATAATGAAAATCATCCTGAAATCCCACATCATAAATAGATACAATATTAGGATGAGAAAGACTGGCAACAGCCTGAGCTTCCTTCCGGAAACGCAGCACAAACTGTTCTTCACTGGCAAATTCGGGACGCAAAATCTTAATGGTCACTTTTCTGTCTAAAAGCAAATCTACACCCATATAAACCAAGGCCGTCCCACCAGAACCCAGCTGACTGACGATTTCATAACGGTTATTAAATACTTTTCCTAGCATATTATCACCTCATCCCCAGTTAGCAATCTACCACAGAAATGGCAGAGATATTATCATAGCCGCCATTATCTAATGCTGCAAGAATTAGTTTCGGGATTGCCCGCGCACCGTCAGACATCATAGATTGGTATATCATTTCTTCAGAAACCAGATTATATAATCCATCCGTACAAAGGAATAACATATCTCCCTGGACAAGAGGCAAGACTGTAATATCCACATCTACCAGAGGATAATAACCAATGGCTCTGGTTAACATATGCCGTTTAGGATGGTTTTTTGCCTCTTCCAGTGTAATTTCTCCATCACGAAGCATTTCCCCAGTGACAGAGTGGTCCTGGGTAATCTGCCGCATACCTTCTCCTGCACGAATAAGATATGCTCTGCTATCCCCAACATGGGCTACATAAGCTATTTGCCCATAGATATAGACGGCTGTTAATGTCGTCCCCATGGGAGAAGAAGCTTCCTGGGCTTGATAACATTGATAAATGCTGTCATTGGCGTGATAGACAGCCTGCCGCAGATTTTCTCGTAAGGTATCCGTATCCAACTGATTACCATCCATTTCCCCCATAGCCTCTTGCAAATCCTTTACGACAATATCCAGGGCCATATGGCTGGCAATCTCACCGCCTTCATAGCCGCCCATACCATCTGCTACGATGTAGAGCTGCTTACCATCGTCTGCATAGATGGCGTCTTCGTTTTTCTCTCTTACCGCTCCTAAATGGGTAAATGCCACGCTTTTCATATCACACCTCAGCTTTCTTTTTTACCGGTTTGGTTTATCTCTTGATTTTGTGTTTTCTTATGGTTGCGCCGCTTTAGCTGTCCGCAGGCCGCTTCGATATCCTGCCCACGGGATTTCCGCACCGCCACCGCTATATGATGACCTTCTAGGATTTCTACAAATTCCTTTATTCTTTCGCTTTTCGCTGGAAAAAATCCTGCTTCAGCCACAGGATTAGCTGGAATAAGATTAACAAATGCAAGCCGTCCCTTTAAGAGCCGCGCTAAGTCCTCTGCTGCCTTCTTACTGTCGTTTACCTCATGAAACATGGCATATTCATAGGTAATGCGCCGACCTGTCTTCTCTGTAAAGATATCGCAAGCTGCCATTAGGTCTGACAAAGGATACCGCTCATTAATCGGCATCAGCGCGCTTCTTATCTTATCATCCGCACTATGCAGAGAGACAGAGAGCTCCAACTGAAAATCTTCCTCTGCCAACTGTTTGATTTTATCAGCAAGGCCACAGGTAGAGATAGTCATTCTCCGCCAGCCAATATTTAAGCCCTCTTCATCGTTAAGGATTTGCAGACTTTTTTTCACATGGGGCCAGTTAGCAAGGGGCTCACCCATGCCCATATAGACGACATTGGTAATTATCGGCTTGCCCTGCTTTTGGCACCAGCCATTGGCAAGTAAAATCTGTCCGACGATTTCCCCAGCAGTAAGATTTCGCCCTTTCCCACACAGAGCCGTCGCACAAAATTTACACCCCATAGCACAACCCGTCTGGGTGCTAACGCAAGTACTGACCCGGTCTTTATAAAACATCAGTACCTGTTCTACTGTATTGCCGTCGGGTAATTGCCAGAGAAACTTGATAGTATCTCCAGCATCGCCACACCAAGTATCCAATAGTACCAAAGGCGCTATCTCATAGTGAGCAGCTAATATCTGCCGCTGCTCTTTACTGAGATTGGTCATTTCATCGATACTTGACGCACCCTTTTCATGGACCCAGGAAAAGACCTGTTTGCCCCGGAAACGAGGCCAGCCAAGCTCTGCGCACACCGCGGCGATTTCTGCTTTATTCAGGTTCCGCAAATCCTGTAACGCTACCATAGACAGTTACCCCTTTTTCCGTAATCTGGCAATGAAAAAACCATCCAGCCCCTCTACATGGGGCAATATCTGCCACCAACCCTTTGCCAACTGATTTTTTAGCTTATCATCTGTCACCTGGGAGAAGAAATCTACCATAGACTCTAGTTGGAAATCTCCATGACGGGCTAAGAATTTCTCCAACTGGTCTATATTTTCTTCCCGTGTAATGGTACAAGTGGAAAACACCATGACGCCACCAGGCGCGAGCGCTCTCGCCCCCTGGTCTAGGATTTTCTCTGCAAGAGCTGCTAATTCTTGGATGTTCCCGATGTCCTTCCGCCAGCGAATATCTGGGCGGTGAGATAAAATGCCCAGCCCTGTACAAGGTACATCAGCTAAACAATAGTCGAACTGCTCATAGTATGTTTCCCTTAAATGGCAACTATCTCCTAACACTGGACGGACGATTTCTGCTCCCAGACGTTTGCAGTTTCTCTCTAAGATTTTCACCTTGTGCTCATGGACATCCTGGGCAATGATGGTACCTTCATTTTTCATCAATTGAGCCAGATGCGTCGTCTTGCCGCCAGGCGCCGCACATAAATCCAATACCATGCTACCAGGTGCAGGAGATAATGCTTGAGCTGCCAGCATAGAGCTTTCCCCTTGGGGCTGCAAAGCACCCTCTGGGATAGCCGGGATATCTTCTAACCCATGGCCACCCGTTACCAATACAATCCCATCTGATGCATAGTCGCAAGGCTCCACGCTTATTCCTAATGACTGCAGCTGTTTCATTAAATCTGCTTTTGATGTTTTTAAAGTATTCACCCGACAAGTAAAACGAGGCGTCTGGTTATTAGACTCCAGAAATGCCTTGCATTGTTCCCCGCCAAATAGATCCCAGGCATAATCCACCAGCCAACCAGGATGAGAAGTCATAATCTGCAAATACTTCTTGCCTATGGCAGCCTGTTCTGACCAGGTAGGATAAGTAATCTTATCTTTATTACGGTCTAAGTTCCGTAAGACCCCATTAACAAAATTTACCTGTCCCTGGTGTCCCAGTACCTTCGCCTGCTCACAAGCCTCGTTAATAATGGCATGAACAGGCACCTTGTCCAGATAGAACATCTGATAAACAGCCATCCGCAATATCCAACGCAAATAATCCTCTACTGCTGAGAAATCTTTTTTAATAAACCCAGACAATAAAAAGTCTATGGTACCCAGATAACGCAGGGTACCATAGACTAACTGAGTGGTCAGATTTTTATCACAAGGGGCAAACTCCACCTGGGATAAGAACCGATTTAATGCTAAATTTGCATAGGCCTCCTGTTGTTCTGTAGCCAGAAGTACAGAGAGGGCCACATTTCTTGCCGTAGACGGCAATGGCTTTTGCTGTTTTTGCTTTTGTTTTACTTTCGGATTGCTGTTATTTTTTTTAATCATCATTACCGCCATAAAATCTGGTTAATATTATTAATCTAATCAATTGCAAAATGCTGATAAGGGCTGCTGCAAGATAAGTAAGAGCCGCTGCATTTAATACTTTTTTTGCACCGCCTACTTCTTCTCTATCCAGATAACCGCCGCCTTCTAAGACTACCAATGCCCGGGAAGAAGCGTCGTATTCCACTGGCAATGTTACCAACTGAAAGAGAACTGCAGCAGAAAACAGGATTACCCCAAAACGAGCCATCATAGGATTAGACATTAAAATACCCAAAAGAATTAAAAACCAAGAGGCATTGCTGCCGATTTGAGCAATAGGCACCAACATCGAGCGAACTTTGAGCGGTGTGTATTCTGTCTGATGTTGGATAGCATGACCTGCTTCGTGAGCAGCTACCCCGATGGCTGCAATGGAAGTGCTGTTATAGACGCTTTCTGAAAGTCGCAATACTTTTGCAGATGGGTCATAATGGTCAGTCAAATGCCCCGCTACCATTTCTACCGGCACATCGCTAAGACCATTATAGTCTAAGATACTCCTGGCAACAGCAGCGGCTGACGCCCCAGAACCGGAGGCAATCTTGCTGTATTTATTAAAAGTAATTTGCACCTTGCTCTGGGCCCACAGGGCCAGCAAAATACCAGGAATTAACAATAAATAGGTTGGGTCAAAATAGAACATTTCCCTCTCTTCAAGTCCTTTCTTTTTGTCATTTTATTATCCTGCCCATAGCCAAAGAAGCTTTGCACATATAACTTTCTTTCTATTTAAAAATTCTATACAAAAAAGCTGAACAGATGCTTAAATTTTCCCAGTTTTTAGGCTCTGCCCAAATAGTCTCCAGCTTTGATACCATATCCACAGATAAAATCCTGAACGGCCATCATTTTTTTCCCTTCAGGCTGTACCAGTTTCAGCCAAATACTCCCTTTGCCGCAAGCCACCAGCACACCTTTTTCCTTCTCCACAGCAAGGACCTGCCCTGGCATACCTACCATTGTAACTTCTTCTGCTACTACCGAAGCGCCGATTTTCAATCGTTTGCCCTGATACATGGTGTGTACGGTAGGAAAAGGATACATGCCACGGATGTGATTATGCACTTCTTCCGCGGTCTTTTCCCAATGAATTTCTTCATGTTCTTTTTTTAAGAGCGGTGCATAGGTAGCAATGGCATGGTTTTGCGGTGTTCGTTTCACCACACCGGCTTCCATATCTCGGAGAGACTGCAGGAGGAGCTCCGCGCCCATTTCCGATAACTTCTCATAAACATCGCCTACATTATAGTTATCAAAAAGAGGCATTTGCATACTGGCAATCATATCCCCCGTGTCCATTCCCTCATCCATGTACATGATGGTCACACCGGTTTCTTTTTCGCCATTGATGATAGCCCAGTGAATAGGCGCAGCACCGCGATAATAAGGCAGAAGGGACCCATGGATATTCACCGCGCCAAAAGGCGCTAACGCTAGGAGCGGCTTTTTCAACAATTGGCCAAAAGCAACCACCACCAAGATATCTGGTGCTAGCGCTGCAATTTCTGCCACTGCTTCCGGTTCATTGATACGAGCTGGCTGCAGGATAGGTAAATTATGAGCAAGAGCTGCTTCTTTCACCGGGGTAAAGAGAACTTTACCGCCTCGGCCCCGGGGACGGTCCGGCTGGGTGATAACAGCTGCGATTTCATGACCAGCAGCAATAAGTGCTTCCAGCGGTTTTACGGCAAAATCTGGACTTCCCATATAAACAACACGCATTAGCCTATCCCTCAACTTCCCGTTCCATAATATCTACATACAAAACGCCCTTTAAATGGTCAATCTCATGCTGAAAAGCGCGGGCTAGTAAATCTTCCCCTTTGATGGTAAAAGACTTACCATTCCGGTCTTGGGCCGCTACTGTTACCTTTTTGGCCCGTTTTACGATACCGCTTTTTCCGGGTACGCTAAGACAACCCTCTACATCTTCTTCTACGCCTTCAGAAGCAATGATTTTCGGGTTGATGAGTTCGATAAGTCCATGTTCGTCACCGATATCCACCACTACTACTTGTTTAGAAATGCCTACTTGGGGTGCCGCAAGGCCGACGCCATCTGCAGCATAGAGCGTTTCTGCCATATCGTCTAATAGTTGATGCAGGTTTTCATTAAACCGTTTTACCTCCACTGCTTTTTCCCTTAAGATAGGGTCGCCGATACACACGATTTGATACACCTGTTTTTTCCTCCTTGCAAATAAACCACACATATATTTTTACCTGTTTTCCTATTTCTTTTCAAATTCTTATTATTAATTTTAATTTTACCATGAAATAAAAATGCTTGCTTGCAAAGGCATTTTTATGAAGCCGTCAATGGCGAAGCCGCACTATAGCGCGAGAGGGCAACGCCCGAAAGCTTGCCCCGCAAGCTTTGCTGAAGTCATTATACCATAGACAGCGGGTCTACATCTACCGTCAGCAAGATTTTTTTTGCCATGGGTTGTTCCTTTTGGAATTGTTCCGTCGCTTGTTGGGCCCAGCTACGCAATAAAGCGCCATCAGCTCCTTTTAAAATCATCTGCATACGGTAACGGTCTTTGATTTTTTCTAAAGGCGCCGCTGTTGGCCCCAGCAAACTACCACTTAAGCCTAATGCCATTGGCTCATACTGCCGCAAATACCCCTTTAGTTTTTCTGCTGCTGTTTGCAGCACACCCCGGTCCGTACCGCTCATCACGATGCGGATAAGAGCGACAAAGGGCGGGTACCCTGCAATCTCTCGCCGTTCCATTTCTTCTGCATAGAAAGCATGATAATCCTGCCTAGCTGCACAGCGAATAATCCAATGGTCAGGCCGGTAAGTCTGTACCACCACATGGCCTTGGCCATCTTTCCGGCCGGCGCGACCTGCCACTTGGGTCAGCAGTTGAAAAGTGCGCTCCCCTGCCCAGATATCCGGTACATTGAGAGAAGTATCCGCTGCAATAACCCCTACAAAAGAGACGCTAGGAAAATCCAGCCCCTTTACAATCATCTGCGTGCCGACTAAAATATCAATTTCTTGGTCCAGCATTTGCCGATAGATTTTTTCATGATTACCCCGCACTGCGGTCACATCTCGGTCTAGCCGAGCCACCCGCGCCTCTGGCCAACGCCGCATCACTTCTTCTGCTACTCTTTGGGTGCCGGCGCCAAACTGGCGAATAGCGGAGCTACCACAATGGGGACAAATCTTAGGTACCTCTCCCTGAAAACCACAATAATGGCATTTTACCTTACCATCATAAGCATGATAAGAAAGAGATACCGAACAATGAGGACACTCTAAGGCCTGCCCGCAAGTACGGCAAGAAACAAAAGTATGATACCCCCGCCTGTTTAAGAACAACAATGCCTGTTGCCCCCGTTCTAGTGCCGCAGTAATACCATCTATCAATCGGTCGCTAAAGATAGAGCGATTTCCCTGGCGCAGCTCCTCCCGCATATCTACCACCTCTACCTGAGGCAAAGGCTGGGCATAGACCCGCTGTGTAAGCTCCACCAGATGATAATCTCCCTTTTGCGCCTGGTCATAGCTATCCAGGGAAGGGGTAGCACTACCCAGCACCAGAAGTCCCTGCTGCAAGCGGCACCGTTCCCTGGCTACCTCTCTGCCATGGAAACGAGGCGTTTGCTCTTGCTTGTAGCTGGCTTCATGTTCTTCATCTACGATAATAATGCCTAAATTTGGCACAGGAGCAAAGACAGCAGATCGCGCTCCAATCACCACCTGATAAATACCCTGCGCGATACCCTGCCAAGCCTCCCTGCGCTCACTGCCAGTAAGACCACTATGTAAGACGGCAATAGGCACGCCGATACGGCTTTTCACATAGTCCACCATTTGCGGCGTCAAGGCGATTTCCGGCACCAGGAAAATACCTTGCTTCCCCTGAGATACAAAGTGCTGCAACAACCGTAAATAGATTTCTGTTTTCCCACTACCTGTTACCCCATGAAGCAACACCGGTTTGCCATCTGCTTCCCAGCTACTTAATATAGCGTCCATTGCTTTTTGCTGCAAAGGGGTCAGCTCCCGCTGATTTTGAAATTGGTCAGGAGACACCGTATGATGCCATACAGTCTCTCCTACTTTCTTCACGGCACCCAGCTTGATGAGGGTCTGGATGATATTTTCTTTTACGCCCGTTGCCCCAAGGACATCTGCAAGTAGCGCTCCATCGTGTACCGCCAGATAATCCCGGACTAAGCCGCGCTTACTACCCTTTACCTCCTTGAGCAGATCCGTCCCATAGAGACGATACCGCAGCGAGGACTGAGGCAACTTCCCAGTAAGTTGCAAACCCGCCGGCAGCATCGCCTGCATAGCAGTAACCCAAGGGCAAAGATAGCGCGCACTCATCCAATGAGAAAGGGTGATTAGCTCTTGATTAAAAAGCGGCTGGTCAGAGACGCAGGCTAAAATTTCCTTCACCTTTTCCAGAGGTACTTCCGGCTGGTCTACAAAATCCACCACAATGCCTTCCAGCGTTTCCCGGCCAAAGGGGATTTTCACAATCATACCAATAGAGATGATCGGCTGCAAATGAGCAGGAATAGCATAATGAAATATCTTATCCACGGCCTTCACTGCCCGATTGACAATGATAGCTGCATACTCTGGATATAACCTTTCACCCATCTTTAGCCCTCCCTTTTTTCTTACAGCCCAATCAGATTTATTGTTTTATTATACCATAAAAATAAGAAAAGGGGGTAAATCTCGTACCTTTTTGTCATTCTGAACCAATGCGAAGAAGCTTTAAGATCCTTCGTCACTGTGTTCCTCAGGATGACAGGAACCTGCCATTATGCTCAGAACGACTGTGTTAGGAGTATTAAAAATAATCGTTAGTTTCGAGGTTTAAAAATCAGCGCGCCAATAAAGCTAAAAATAATCGCTGCAGAAATCCCCGCACTGGTCATGCTGAAAATCCCGGTAATCACACCGATGAGCCCATGAACTTCGATTTCTTCTAAAGCACCTTTTAAGAGAGAATTGCCAAAGCTGGAAATGGGCACCGAAGCTCCCGCTCCTGCTAACTCCACTAATTGGTCATAAATGCCAAAGCCCCCTAGGATAGCCCCTGCTACTACCAAGACGCACATAGCATGAGCCGGCGTCAGCTTCAGCACATCCAATAGTAACTGACCAATGACGCAAATAGCCCCACCAACCAGAAATGCCCAAATAAATGTTGTCATATCCATTGCATACACCTCCTATTATCCTTCTATTATCCTTCTAAGACCACACCATGGGCGATGGCTGGGATCGTTTCCTTCTGCTGATAAGAAAGAGGAGACATAAGAGCACCTGTTGCCACCACCAAGATTTTCTTTAGTTCTCTCCGTTGCAACCGTTTTAAGAAATGTCCATAAAGCACACTGGCACAACAACCGCAGCCGCTGCCTCCGGAAAAGACAGGTTGCGTTTCTCTATCATAGATAAGCAGACCACAATCTACAAATTGCTGGTCATTTAAGACAATTCCTTTTTGCTGCAAAAGTTCTTTGGTTATCTCATGCCCTACCTGCCCCAGGTCCCCGGTAATAATCAAATCATAAGCGTCTGGTGTCAGCTGCAAATCCTGAAAATGCTGATAAATGGTATCTGCTGCAGCTGGAGCCATAGCCGCTCCCATGTTATTTGGGTCGCTGATACCCATATCAACGATTTTCCCCATGGTGGCCCCGGTAATACGCGGACCGCTGCCGCTGGCTGCTACCAGGCCCGCCCCTGCCGCACTTACCGTATATTGAGACTCCGGCGGCTTTTGGGCACCATATTCATTTGGATAACGGAATTGTTTTTCCGCCGTATTATTATGGCTAGAAGTAGCAGCAAGAGCATATTTTGCCGCACCGCTATCTACCAAAAATGCAGCTAAGGCTAATCCTAACATAGAGGTAGAACAAGCACCAAAGATACCCAGATAAGGTACTTGCAGCTCCCGGGCAGTAAAGCTAGAGGAAATAATCTGGTCTAACAAATCCCCCGCAATAAAGAAATCAATAGGCTTATCCTGGTTTCGCTTTAACACCGTATCACAGGCGTCCTGCATCATTTTCTTTTCTGCCAGTTCGAAGCTTTTTTCCCCTGCCCATAAGTCTGCATAGAGTAAATCAAAGTCATGAGCAAGAGGCCCTTTGCCTTCATCAGGGCCGGCTACTGCCGCACCGTCGATAAGCTTTGGCGGTGTAGAAAACACCCATGTTTGTTTGCCATGTTTTTGCATTTTACAAATTCCCTCCCATGATAAAGTATTTGATTAACGCCACAAAGAAAGCAGATACCACACCAAAAACAATAACGGAACCAGCCAACTTAAACATATTGCAGCCTACCCCCAGTACCAGTCCTTCTGTACGATGCTCGATAGCTGCTGAGGACATAGAGTTTGCAAAGCCGGTAATGGGCACTGCCGTCCCGGCCCCAGCAAACTGGGCAATTTTATCATAGAGCCCCAGCCCCGTCAAAGTAATAGAAATGATAATCAGCACCGCTACGGTAGGGTTCGCCGCCTCTTTCACAGGAAAACCAAAGTAGTTAATAAACATCTGCCGCAAAAACTCCCCAAACACACAAATCAGCCCACCTATCACAAAAGCTTTTACACAGTTTAAGAATACCGGGCGAGGCGGATTTTTCTCTTTTGCCAGCGCTGCATATTGCTGCTGCTCTTGTTGTTTCTGCTTCTGCTGCATTTCTTGTTCTATGGTTTGCGGTTGATTTTTTATCTCCTCAGAAGTCACCATTTTTACTGGCTGTTTTTCTTCCCTTGCCGCTTTTTCATTTTGTTCTGTCATAGACTATCCCTCGCTATTCGTTTATTTTCGCCTTTTGGTATAGCATGAACAGATTTTTCTTGCTTTATGCATATTTTTCCTGATTTCTGCCATCTTAATCCATAAGAATGATTTTAGCTAAAAACATGAAAAAAAGGAGCAAGACTTTATGTATATCTTAGCCATTCGCTCACTTATTTTGTATATCGGTGTGCTCATCGCCATCCGTCTCATGGGCAAGCGGCAAATCGCCCAGCTGCAGCCCTTTGAGTTTGTTGTCATTTTGATTATTTCCGAGATGGTATCGGTAGCACTGCAAAGCACTAATATTCCTCTAATCAATACCGTTATTCCCATTATTGTTCTTGTAGTGTGCCAGGTTTTCATTGCGCAGATGGACTTAAAAAGCGATAAATTCCGCAACCTTATTTGCGGCTCACCGGCTATCCTCATTAGCGATGGTGTGCTGCAAGAAAAGACAATGGTCAGTCAACGGTTAGATATTAATGATATTTTAGAACAAATGCGCGCCAAAGGTTTTTTTGATATAGAAGATATCGCCTATGCCATCTTAGAAACCAACGGGCAAATCAGCTTCTTACCCAGAAGCGCTGTCCGTCCAGTGCAGCCCAGCGATATGCAGCTAGATGTCCCCAAAGAACGGCCGGCTATCACTTTGATTGCTGATGGAAAAATCAACTACAACCATCTGCAGTGGGCCAATGTAGATGTTAATCAACTAATGCAGGCAATCAAAAAGGCCGGCTTTCCCCATGAAAAAGATGTTTTTCTTGCTAGCCTAGATTACCAAAGAAATCTTTTCGTTCAATGCAAACATGGCAAAGAACAGCAAGGACAAAAGAAAACTGCAACCGTAAAACTATAAAGGAGCACCCTATTATGAAAATTTATCTATCTCTGCCCATTGCCATTCTGCTTTTTATCTTTTCTGCAAACTTCGCCATCAATCTCTTAGAAAATGACGCCCAAGACCTAACCCAACAACTACAACAGATAGAGGCAGCCATAGAAAAAGGCGACCAAGCAAAGGCCGCCATCATTTATGAAAAAATAGCTCAGAAATGGGAAACAGAATATAAAAAATGGGCCGTGCTAGTAGACCACGACAAGCTAGATGATATTAACCGACTGCTAGTCAAAATCAAAATCGACATTGCCCAAAACCAATCTCCTGACCAAGATATTGCAGAAGTCATCTATCTGCTAGAGTCTATCCCCCGTACCGAAAAAATCACCTGGCAAAACATCCTATAAGCTGCCACTTAAGTATATAAAACTGCATAATACTTCCGACAATTACCTTTTTGCCAGAAGCCGCTTGCAACGCCTTAGTATAAGGTAGCAGGATATAAAAAATACTTACTCCTTTTTACCATTATATTGCTGGTAAGAAGTAGTAAGTATTTCTTATTTATATTTTATTTATTCTACCGTTACGCTTTTTGCTAGGTTTCGCGGCTGGTCTACATCACAGCCACGAGCCACCGCCGTATAATAAGCCAAAAGCTGCAGCGGCACTACCGTGAGAATTGGTGATAAGAAATCATCTGTTTTTGGGATATAGATAGCATGGTCTACTACCTTTGCCAAAGAGGCTTCCCCAGCAAACCCTACACCGATTAAATGGGCGTCACGAGCTTTGATTTCCTTCATATTGCTAACGGTTTTATCATAGACATCCATTTGCGTACAAAGAGCGACCACCGGCACACCATCTTCGATTAACGCTAAGGTACCATGCTTTAACTCTCCAGCCGCATAAGCTTCCGCCCGGAGATAAGAAATTTCCTTTAATTTCAAGGAGCCTTCTAGCGCTACTGCATAGTCCATGCCTCTGCCGATGAAAAACACATCTCGCTTGCTTGCTATATCTTGGGCCAATTCTTCTATTTCGGGAATAGCACTATCCAGGATTTGTTGGATTTTCTGTGGTAAAGCAGATAACTCTGTAAGCCAGGCTTTTCCTTGCTCTGGAGAAATCCTACCTAAAAGCTGGCCCAAATAAATGGTTAAAAGATAAATGGCTACTAATTGGGTCATATAAGCTTTGGTAGAAGCCACGGCGATTTCCGGACCGGCCCAGGTATAGATAACATCATCTGCTTCCCGCGAAATAGAGCTGCCTAATACATTGGTAATAGCGATACATCTAGCGCCTCGTTTTTTCCCTTCTCTAAGGGCTGCCAAAGTATCCGCTGTTTCCCCAGACTGGGAAACAACAATGAGCAACGTGTGTTCATCAATGATAGGGTCTCGATAGCGAAATTCTGACGCGATATCCACTTCTACCGGTAACCGAAGCGCCTTTTCCATGGCATATTTACCGATTAAACCAGCATGATAAGCCGTCCCGCAAGCTACCACCATTACCTTGTTCACGGTCTGCATAAAGTCAGCAGTCATGCCCACTTCCTGCAAATCCACTTTACCACCATTACCAGTCACACGCCCCTTTAAGGTTTGTTGCACTGCCATAGGCTGTTCGAAGATTTCCTTCAACATAAAGTGAGCAAAGCCTCCCTTTTGGGCTGCTTCTGCATTCCAAGTAATCTCCGTAATTTCCCTGGCTACCGGTTGATTATCTGCAAACACTTCTACTTTATCCTTATGGATAACTGCAATATCGTTATCCTTGATGGACATAATCTTTCTCGTGTGAGCAAGGATGGCCGGGATATCCGACGCAAAGAAATTTTCCCCCTCACCCACACCGATAATCAGTGGGTTATCCTTGCGAATAGCCACTAAGACATCAGGGTTTTCCTGGCACATAGCAACGATGGCATAAGAACCCTGGAGCCGCTTACTTACTGCATACATCGCTTCATACAAGTTTCCAGCATAGACTTCTTCTAAAAGATGGGGGATAACTTCTGTATCCGTCTCTGAAAGAAAGACATGACCTTTCCCTTCCAACTCTTCCCGCAATGTCAAGTAATTTTCAATAATACCGTTATGTACTACCGCAATGCGCCCCTTGCAATCGCAATGAGGATGAGAATTATGGTCAGAGGGACGGCCGTGGGTCGCCCATCTGGTATGGCCAATCCCTACGGTTGCAGAGATGCTTCTCTCACCGATTTTCTCTTTCAAATCAGCGATTTTCCCCTTGCTCCGGTAAAGACCAATGCCAGAAGTCTCCTGCACAGCAATACCAGCCGAGTCATATCCTCGGTATTCTAAGCTTTTTAAACCATCTAATAAAATGGGAACTACTTGTTTTTCCCCAATATATCCTACAATCCCACACATTGTTTTCGTCCGCCTTCCCTTAGCATTCTCACAGCTTTTGCGGTAAAAGCTGCCTACCCTAATTGTTCCTTGACTGTTAGACCGATTGCCTCTACGATTTGTTCCAATTGGGCAAAATCCGGGCCCTCTGCCATAATGCGAATAAGCTCTTCTGTACCGGAAGGACGAATGACGATCCGCCCGCTTTCACCCAATAAATGTTCTCCTTCTGCCACAACAGCCAGGATTTTTTCATTTTCAGACCAAGCCTTTTTATCCTGCACATAAATATTTTTTAATACCTGGGGCAGCTTGGTCATAGCTTCCCGTTTCAGCACAGACAATGATTTTCCTGTTACCGCTAAAATATGTAAGAGATTTAGCGCAGTAACGAGACCATCACCGGTGGTATTATAGCGAGAAAAAATAATATGCCCAGACTGCTCCCCGCCAAGGATAGCACCTTCTGCCCGCATTTTTTCTATGACATAACGGTCGCCTACATTGGTCTGGTAAAGGGTAATACCCCGCTCTTTTGCCGCCAAAGCAAGGCCTAGATTACTCATCATCGTTACCACCAGCTTGTTTTCTGCCAGTTGGTTTTGTTCCCATAAGTATTTAGCACAGATAGCAATAATCTCATCACCATCTACCACTTCACCCAGTTCGTCCACAGCCAAGAGCCGGTCAGCGTCCCCATCAAAAGCCAGACCAAACTGAGCTTTTTTGGCTAAAACTTGTTGCTGCAGCTGGTCTAAGTGGGTACTGCCGCAGCCATCGTTAATATTAACGCCATCTGGTTCAGCACTGATAATATCTGCCGATAATCCTAATCTCTGAAAAAGACCTGGCGCTATCACGCTTGCCGCCCCATTGGCACAGTCTATCACCCCAGAAAGCCCACGATAATCATCCTGGAAGATAGCGGCTAAATAATCTGCATAACAGCCAACACCTTCCTCGTCTATCGTCATTTCTCCTACAGCTGTCCCCTCTGCTAAATCAGCTTCTAGGTCTTCCCCATCTAAAATCAATGCTTCCATAGCAAGCTCGATTTCATCAGGGATTTTATATCCCTCCCCTGAGAAAAACTTAATGCCGTTATCATAAGCAGGGTTATGAGAAGCAGAAATTACTGCACCTGCCGCCGCGCCCCGCTGCCGCACCAAAAAGGCCACCCCTGGTGTAGGAATAACCCCCAAGGAAACCACTGGTACCCCTTGTGCCATGAGCCCTGCAGCCAGCGCCTTTTCCAGCATATCACCAGAAATACGCGTATCTCTGCCGATGAGCACAGCCCCAGTCTCGCCACGGTCACGATAGATTTTCCCATATGCCAAGCCTATTTTATATGCAAGAGAACCAGTAAGCACAGTATTTACCTTACCGCGCACCCCATCTGTTCCAAATAATCTAGCCAATTGATAGCCCCCTCTTATCTATTTCAGCGCCTACTCTTCTACTGCCACTAGCTCGACTGCAGCAGTTGTTTCAGACTGTTCCACCAGCTGCACACCTTCAGGCAGCACCACTTTAATATCCACCTGCAAATTGCCAGCAGCAAGCCCTGTCAAATCTGCCTGCACCATAATGTCTTCTGGTTTCAGGCTGCTGATCCGTTCCCTTGTTCCCTGTACAGTCACATCGATTTTATCAGGAACAACCTTTGCCACTAGGCCTTCTCCCACATACAGCGGTTTAATGGTAAGACCAGAGAAACTCTGCCGCTCCATTTGCTCCCGGCGAGAGATTTCCACTGTTACACTGACTTCTGACACCCCATTTACCGTGATGCCTTCCGGCAGCGTTAGCTTTTGCCGTAAAGCAATATTGCCCATAGCCCCAGCTACGTCAACTGGCTCTGTGTAAATAGTCGAAATCTTTTCTAAATCAGCATATTCACCAGAAACCGTAATTATTTCCGGATTAGTCACAATGCGGTCAATATGATAGCCCTCTGCTACAGTGCCAGTAGTTGGTACCGTTATCGTTACCCGCTTGGTAGGCACTTCATCCACAATAGGAATAGAAACATCCACTACAGAAGGATTTAAGCGGAAATAATCATTAATCACTTTATCATTTTTATCAAAAATCTGCACGGGCACTGCCCCCAGATAGTTTTCTGTAGGGTTGGTAATATTGGCGGTTACCACCACACGGCTAATATTATTGAGCCGGCTTTCCGCGCCAAATATCAGCACTTCTGCAGGAGTCAGCACAGGGTCTAGTACTCGTTTCCCTTGGGGAAGAGGCGTCGCAAACTCCATATTGACTTCTACCGGCAACTGTTTACTCTCTTCTGGCTCTATCTCTAAAGAGACCTGACCAGGGCTGACTGAAACAATATCAAAACTATTTGGCACAACGACCTGAACTGTAACTTCTGTTTTCCCAGCACTGGTCGCACCTAAATCAACATATGCCTGCACATCTTTAGCAGAAATAGCAGTACCATTCCCACTGCCCTGTACCCGTACCCGCACCTGCACTGGGTCATTCGTCACTACCAAGGATGCCGGCAGATTACGATATTCTAACGGCACTGTCAGCGACAAGTCAGAAACATTATTTTGGGTCTGCATGACATAAAACCATAATAACAGCGCCAAAGCAAGAGCCGCTAATTTATACCAAAAATTATTGATGGGAACATCAATTTTTTTCATTGCTTTCATTGCTGTTTCTCCTTTGCCAGAACAGGTGGGTCGTCTGAGATTTCACCATGAAGACTTCGCCTAAAATATCTGCTAACTGTTTTTCGTCGATATAACGCACCAGTTTGCCATCTCGTGCAACCGAGATAATGCCCGTTTCTTCTGATACGATGATGGCAATGGCATCTGCCACCTCTGTAATGCCAATAGCCGCCCGGTGCCTTGTCCCTAATGACATACTGATATAAGGATTGTCAGTCAACGGTAAAAAACAAGCTGCCGCTGCTACTCTATTTCCTCGGATAATCACAGCACCGTCATGAAGAGGCGTAGACGGCACAAACACATTTACCAAAAGCTCCGAGGTCACCACAGCGTCGATTTTAATGCCTGTTTCAATATAGTCATTGAGGCCTGTTTCCCGCTCCAAGACAATGAGCACCCCAGTTTTGGTCTTGGCACAAGCAACTGCCGCCTTGCTAAGTTCCTCGATTAAATTAACAGCGTCCCCCGTACCCAGTACAGCCGAACTCCTGGCAAAGAATTGCCCTCGCCCCAACTGTTCTAGAGCGCGACGCAACTCCGGCTGAAAGATAACAGCAAAAGCTACAAAGATAACAGACCAGATATTCTCTAATATCCAATTTACCGTATGCAAGTTTAAAAGTTCACTAATGCTAGAAGCAATAACCAAGATGACCAAGCCCTTTAACAGCTGCACTGCTCTGGTCCCCCGAATGAGCAAAATCAGCTTATAAATAGCATAAGTAACGATGAAAATATCCACTAACATCGTTATAATGGAGATAGCATCTAGTTGAAACCATGCTGGCATTGTCATCGTTATCACTCCCTTAGCAAAGATAAAAATCCCATAATCTATATTATAATAGAAAACAAGAAAAATTCCTACTCTATTTTTTCCATTTGCTATAAAAATTTTCTTTATAATTCTCTTTTTTTAGTGGTATTCTTCCCGAAATTATAGTAGAATGAACATAATATCAACCAGATAGAAAAGAAAAGACGGGGATGATTATGAACCAACTACCAAAAAATAAATATCTTACCTTTACCCTGCTTTCTTTTATGACAGGACTCTTACTAATGATGGCCATACACACCCAGTCTGCTGTGTTAAAAAGCCAAGGGGAAAACAAAAACAAAGCTATCATTGACATGATTGAGTCCTTAGAAACAGAACTAGACGACTTAGAACAAGCTATCAGTACCACCCGAGCAGAGATAGAGACCATTGAGTCCCAGCAGGTCACCGCTGAAGAAAACTCTGAAGCGATGCAAAAAATGCTCTCTGGGCTCAGAGTACGAGCCGGCCTCACCGAAGTGACAGGCCCAGGCATCATCATCACCCTAGAAGATAATGAGACAGGTGCTGCCCAGGCGAAGGCCCAAAATCCAAATTATTTCGTCCCAGAAAACTTCATCATCCATGATAAAAACCTGCTCTATCTGGTCAATGCATTAGGCCTCCATGCAGAGGCTATTTCCATCAACAACCAACGCATTGTTACCACCTCACATATCCGCTGTGTGGGAACAGTTATCATGGTAAATTCCTCTCGTATGGCACCACCCTATGAAATCAAAGCCATCGGCACACCAGAGATTTTAGAAGCCTGCGTTACCTCCAGCGGCGAGTATAAAGGCTTAAAAGCGCGGGAAATGCCGGTGAAAATCACCAAAGAAGAGGAAATCACGCTGCCCGCCTACACTGGGAGTTTATCCTTCGACCACACCCAAGACGCTATCGCAAAATAAATAACTATTCGAGAATATCATCCTATTCATCAATACAAAAGGAGTAAATATCGTTATGTGGCTGCCGATTTTAGGTTTAATCACTGGGGTGCTCATTGGTTCTATGTTTACCTTTACCATCCCCATTATTTATGCAAAATATCTTTCTGTCAGTGTGCTGGCTGCCCTAGACTCACTGCTAGGCAGCGTAAAGGCATTGTTAGAAGACTCCTTTGACAGCGCCATCCTCATTTCTGGCTTTTTTGCCAATATGCTGCTGGCAGCAGGCCTTGCCTTCATGGGAGACCGCCTAGGACTAGACTTGTATATGGCAGCAGTTATTGCTTTAGGTATTCGCTTATTTAGCAATCTAGGCGCTATCCGCCGTGATTTGATGGAAATGCACCATACAAGAAAAGCTTTGAAACAAGCAAAAGCAGGTGATGCCAGCAATGAAACACAACAGTAGTTTTTATTCCATTACGAAAATTTACCATCCTCGACATAAAAGGCAACTAAAACCTTTTTCGCAAAAGACATGGACTGTCTCCATGTTTATCACCTTTCTCATCTTTGGTCTTTTGCTCACGGTCCAATATCGTACCAAAATCGCCGCAGAAAACTCTCTTGCCAATCAAAAACAAGAAGACTTAGTAGCTATCCTAAAAAACTTAGATACCAACAAAGCAAACTTAGAAGCAGAACTAGAGTCCTTACAAAACACAAAAAAATCTTTAGAAGCCAAGGCAGAAGCAGGCGTTAGCTTAAATAACAGCCTGCAAAAGCAAATCCGTCAATATCAGATTGCCAATGGCAACATAGATATTGGTGGTCCTGGTGTTAGCATCACCATTACTGCAGACTCCAACATTATGAATTATGACCTAATCGACCTAGTTAATGAGTTATGGGTTAGTGGTGCAGAAGCCGTGGCCATCAATGATATCCGCATCCTAGACACCACTACTATCGAACAAACAGAAGACAAAAATAATAATGTAGTCCTGACTGTTGACGGACAAGTGTTGCTTTCTCCTATTATCATCACAGCTATCGGAGATAGCGCCGCCCTGGAAAAAGGGCTAACCTTTCCCGGCGGCATTGTTGATAACTTAAACACCCTTTACCAAGTATATCCCCAAATCAAAAAAAGCGACTCTATCTTCATTCCAATGGCTACAAATATCAAAGTTAATCAATATGTAAAATAGCCGCTTGCTACCAAAACAAAAGGCAAAGACCAACTGTCAGCAGTAGTAAGTAAGCCTTCGTACCCAGTGGCATCATCTATTTTGAGCAAGGCCAATTTGTCATTCTGAGCATCGCGAAGAATCTTTTAGAAAATAAAAAGGGAACAGCAATTTTTACTGTTCCCTTTTTATTTTATTTTATTTATCATCATCTTTGATAAACATTTCATCTAGGCCTTTGCCGCCCAGGACGATTGGATAAACCATATCCTCTTTATTGGTCACACACTCAATGAGGGTAGGCTTGCCGTTAGCAAGCGCTTCTTTTAAGGTGCCTTCGATTTCGTCTTCTTTGGTAATACGATAAGCCTCAAAGCCATAAGCTTTAGCTAACATGCAAAAATCTGGGTTACCATCAAAGTCTACCCCGAAAAACTCGTTATTGCAGAAGTGATGCTGCAGCTGCCGTACCAATGCCAAACAGTTATTATTGAATAACACCACTTTTACGGGAAGATTTTGCCCTTTAATGGTAGCAAGCTCATTGACGCTCATCTGCAGGCTGCCATCTCCCGTAATGCAGACAACAGTATCCTTCGGACAGGCCATCTGGGCACCCAACGCTGCCGGCAGGCCATAACCCATAGTGCCAAGACCACCGGAGCTAATGAAGCCGCCTAAGCGATTTGCCTGGTAAAATTGGGCTGCAGTCATTTGGTGCTGTCCCACATCAGTGGTTAAGATAATCTTCCCGCCAGTGAGCTGAGACAGTTTTTCTACCACCTGACGACTTACTAGGTCAAAGCCTGCTTCCGCTGGATATGCTTTCCCATTGGCCCCTTTAAATTCCTCTACTTCGGCAAGCCAAGCCTTATGCTCCATAGGAGATACATTCTCTAAGATAACATCCAAGACAGTAGCTACATCCCCGACAATAGGCACATTGACACGGCGCACATTTTTACCGATTTCCGCCGGGTCGATGTCCAAGTGAACGATTTTTGCATGAGGCGCAAACTTTTCTAAAGTAATGGTTACACGGTCGTCAAAACGAACGCCAATGCCAAATAATACATCACATTTGCTGACAGCATAGTTTGCCGCTGGCACCCCATGAAGCCCCAACATCCCCAAAGCCAATGGGTCTTCCGCTGGAAAAGCCCCCTTACCCATCAAAGTATTTACCACTGGGATTTGCAGTTTGTGCGCCAAGTCCCCCAGTTGTTTTGCACCAGAAGCAGCGACACCGCCACCAATGTAAAATAAGGGGCGTTTGCTGTCTTTTAAGAGTTTTATCGCTTCTTTAATTTGTTTTGTGTTGCCTTTATAAGTCGGCTTATAGCCTGGTAGATTTACTTCAGAGATAAATTTCCCATGGCAAGGCGCTTCCGCCACATTCTTTGGTAAGTCGATAAGAACCGGTCCCGGACGACCTGTACGAGCAATATGAAAAGCCTCTTTGACAATGCGCGGAATATCATCAGGGTTTGTTACCAGAAAATTATGTTTGGTAATGGGCTGTGTAATCCCGGTAATATCCACTTCTTGGAACGCGTCTGTCCCTACCATGCTGGTAGCGACCTGCCCGCTAATAGCCACCAAAGGAATAGAGTCCATATAAGCTGTAGCAATCCCCGTTACCAAGTTGGTAGCCCCAGGACCGGAAGTAGAGATGCAGACCCCGACTGTACCAGCTGCCCGTGCATAACCATTAGCCGCGTGGGTAGCCCCCTGTTCTGTCCGCGTCAGCACATGTTTGATTTTCGACTTTTGTAATTCACTATATACCGGAAGGATAGCGCCGCCCGGATAACCGAAGACGACTTTCACACCTTCTTCTTCCAATACTTTTACCAGGGCTTTTGCCCCTGTCATTGTGGTCATCGCGCTCCCTCCTATTCTCCGATATCACCGCGTACCAAGGCGATTTTCCCGGTACGCACCATTTCTTTTATACCATATGGCGTCAGCGCGTCAATAAACGCATTAATCTTTTCTTCATTACCAGTCAATTCTAACATCATGGTTTTGCGGCTCAAGTCCACAATGCGGCCTTTGAAAATCTCCGTAAGGGCAACAACCTCACCACGATGGGAAGGCTCTACAGATACCGTCACCAAAACCATTTCCCGCCCCACATATTTTTCTTCTGTAATATCGCTGACTTTGAGCACCTCTACTAATTTATAAAGCTGCTTGGAAACCTGCTCTACCACATAGTTATCGCCCTCTACTACGATGGTCATACGGGAGATAGCTTCGTTTTCCGTGGTTCCCACTGCCAGACTTTCGATATTATATCCCCGCCGGCTAAAAAGCCCCGAAACCCGAGATAAGACCCCGGCATGATTTTGCACCAAAACAGATAATGTATGCTGCATCGTCTTCCCTCCTTTTATTTATCAACCAATTTATCATTCAATTTATCATTTTAAACACGATTAAAAAATCTTTTTATTTTAGCGAGATAGCCCCCTGGGCTGCAGAACTTACTCGCCCAGCATATTTTGCCAGATAGCCTTTGGTGATTTTTGGCGCCGGTTTTTCCCAGGCCGCTTTCCGCTTTGCTAAAGTCTCCTCATCTACCAGAAGTTCTAATTTCCCATTGGGAATGTCGATGGCGATTTCATCACCTTCTGCTACTAAGGAGATAAGCCCCCCTTCCATAGCTTCCGGAGAGACATGGCCGATAGCCGCGCCTCTAGTAGCCCCCGAGAAACGACCGTCCGTAATCAGCGCGACCGAAGAACCAAGGCCCATCCCCTGCACAGCAGAAGTAGCCGTCAGCATTTCCCGCATACCAGGGCCGCCTTTTGGTCCTTCATAGCGAATGACCACCACTTCTCCAGCGTGGATTTCTCCAGCAAAGATCGCTTTCACCGCCTCGTCTTCCCCATCAAATACGCGAGCCTTTCCTTGGTGGACTAACATTTCTGGTGCTACGGCACCTTTTTTTACCACAGCGCCATCAGGAGCTAAATTTCCTTTGAGGATAGCAAGCCCCCCAGTCTGGCTATAAGCAGTTTCCTTACTGCGGATAACATCTGCGTCCCTTACTTTAGCCCCGGCAATATTTTCCGCCATGGTTTTTCCAGTGACGCTAGGTACATTTGTTTCGATAAGGCCTAAACCATCTAATACCCCAAGCAAAGCAGGAATGCCGCCGGCCCGGTCTAAATCCTGCACATGATGTTCCCCGGCAGGAGCCAGCTTACAGAGGTGCGGTGTGGTCTTACTAATGTCGTTAATCATTTCCAAATCCAGCGTAATGCCTGCCTCATGAGCAATGGCCGGCAAGTGGAGCACCGTGTTGGTAGAACAGCCCAGAGCCATGTCCACCACTAAACCATTATGAAAAGCCTGTTCTGTTAAAATCTGACTAGGCCGAATATCTTTTGCCACTAAATCAATCACAGCCATGCCGGCTTTTTTCGCTAGTCTGGTCCGCGCCCCAGATACGGCAGGGATAGTGCCATTACCAGGCAGCCCCAGCCCTAACACTTCGGTAAGGCAATTCATAGAGTTTGCTGTAAACATCCCTGAGCAGGACCCACAGCCAGGACAAGCGCACTCTTCAATTTCTTCCAATTCACATGGCGTAATTTTCCCAGCAGCCAATTCTCCCACTGCTTCAAAGAGAGAATTCAAATCCAAAGTTTTCCCATTAGAATAACCAGTAAGCATAGGCCCGCCGCTAACGAAAACAGAAGGGATATCCAGTCTCGCCGCTGCCATGAGCATACCGGGAACGATTTTATCACAATTGGGGATAAAGACTAACCCGTCAAAAGCATGGGCAAGAGCCATAACCTCGATAGAGTCAGCAATCAGCTCCCGGCTGGCCAGAGAATATTTCATGCCAGTGTGTCCCATGGCTATGCCGTCACAAACGCCAATAGCCGGAAACTCAATAGGCGTGCCCCCTGCTACTCGAACGCCAGCCTTTACCGCCTCACAGATTTGCCGCAAATGGACATGACCGGGAATGATTTCATTAAAAGAATTGACAATGCCAATCATCGGCCGTTCCATTTCTTCTTTAGTCAATCCCAGTGCATATAATAAAGAACGGTGTGGCGCTTTGTCCGCACCAGTTTTAATTGCGTCGCTTCTCATTTTATCACCTTAATCATTTTTATTTTTTGTAGCGTTATACTTCTTTTACCATGGCATATTCGTCACAGTCCGGGAATTTTGGGCAATTGATACATTCTGTCCATACTTTCTGCGGCAGTTCCTTATTTTCCACTAGCTGATAACCGCAGCTGCTAAAGAAATCCTTTTGGTAAGTCAGGGCAAAGCACCGCGTCACCCCAAGAGTCCTTGCTTCCTCCTCAAGAGCTGAGACGATTTTGCGACCGATACCTTTACCCCGGACCCCCTCTGCCACAGCCAGAGACCGCACCTCAGCCAGGTCATGCCAAAGAATGTGAAGACCACCCACACCGACAACTTGTCCAGCCTCTTCCGCTAAAACATATTCACGAATGTTTTCATAAATAGCACTTCTGGCCTTGGGCAGCATCAAGCCCTGGTCTGCATAATTATTAATCAGCGCCCGGATAGACTCCACATCTGCCATGGTAGCTTTCCGCAACAACATTAATCATCACCTGCAACATAAAACATAGCTATCAAATAACAATGATACACTATCTCAGCATGACAGATATAGAGATATCACCCATTTGATAATCTGTTTGATAGTCTATTTATTTTATAATTTGATAGAAATATTTTATCATAGAACCTCCACTGAAACAATGATTAAATCCTTGAGAAAAGTTTTACAAAAAAGTCAAAAAATAGCGGCAATACTTGCCGCTATTTTGATTGTTGCTTATTTGTTATAAACATCCCACTGCGCCTGAAAGGCCTTTTGGGCCATATGGATATGGTTTTGCGCGATTTTTTCCGCTAAATCTGCGTCATGTTTTTGGAACGCTTCTACCATCTGCTGGTGCTCCTCTAATGTCTGATGGAGCGTGTGGGGAGTAGAAATATAGTAGGAACGAAACAACTGCAGATAGTCGTTATAGTCGCTTAAGAGCTTTGACAGCCGTTTATTCTTGCTGGCCCGATAAATGGCCATATGGAAAGAACGGTGCAAGATGCGCTCTCGATCATTCTCATTACGGTCAATGCAAAACTCCATTTCATCCAGGAGAGCATGTAGCTCTGCCAGCTCTTCTTCGGTAGCCGTTGCTGCTACCAGCCGCGCTGCATACCCCTCTAGCATGGTACAGAGGGCATACAAATCCATAGCGTCTTCCAGGCTGATTTCGCCCACTTCTAAGCCCCGCCCCTTATGCTGCTTGATGAGCCCTTCCAGCTCCAGCTTGCGGAGGGCTTCCCGAATAGGTGTGCGGGAGGCGTGAAGCTTTTCCCCCAAGTCCTCCTCTACCAGGCGGCTGCCTGGTTCCAGCTGACGAGTAATGATAAGCTCCCGCAAATATTGATAAATCATATCCCGCATAGGCATGAAGGGGTCTTTGCCCAAAAAAGCCGGGAAATCTTGAAAAATCTCTTTTTTCATAGCAAAATCGGTATCTTACTTATCAAATTTTCTGCTGCCTGGTTTTACAATAGGTAATCCTTGTTTGCAAAGTGGGCATTCATCTTCTTCATAAGACTCGATTTCCATACTGAGGAGGGCCTTGAATGGTACGCCCATATCTACCTTGCCTGCGGAACGGTCTACGATAGATGCTGCAGAAACCACTGTAGCGCCTTTTGCCTGCACCGCTTTGATAACTTCTTTACAAGAGCCGCCAGTGGTAATCACATCTTCTACCACCAATACCCGGTCTTCCGGAGATACTTCAAAGCCGCGGCGGAAGGTCATGACGCCGTCTTCCCGTTCAGCAAAGATGGTTTTTACGCCCAAGGCGCGGCCCATTTCATAGGAGAAAATAACAGCGCCCACAGCAGGCCCAGCTACCAAAGTAATCTTTTCATCTTTGAAATAAGAAGCCAGCTCTGCGCAAAGTTTGCCAAAATCTTCTGGGTATTGCATAATCTTCGCACATTGCATGTATTTGCCGGCATGGCGACCAGAAGACAGACGGAAGTGCCCCTCGAGATATGCGTTTTTGTCCTTCAACATTTGTAAAACTTCTTCTTGTGTAATCATAAAACCCTCCACCTTTTCTTTTTATTTCACAAACCCAAAAACACCCAAAAGCTGGGCTTTTTCGGATTGATTTCCTATACATCAGAGGACAAACCTATAAACTATACTATATTTCTACATATTTTTTCGTCTTCCTGCCAAGAGAGAAAAATAATCTTAGTAGATAAACTAAGGTTCTTTTTTTGTGAAAAAAATTTTTATTTAAATCACTTTTGAAACCGACTATCCCAACACTTTGTTTTAAACTTCAGAAAAAATATCATACAAAGGATGTGGGAACATGAAAAAACAACCATACGCCCCCATAGAAGCAGAATGGCAAAGAACATTAACCGGCAGACTCAATCAACTATGTAAGGAACAGGACTTAACATTAAAAGACTTATCTCGAAAATCGGAAGTATCATTATCTACTATTAGAAGGGTAGCCCAAGGCAAGCATTGTAATGTAGGTATTGATGTGGTTATTAAGTTTAGCAGAGCCTTTGGGATAACTCCCAGCCAGTTCACAGATGAAACCCTTCTGAAAACAGAGGATAGAAGAAAAGAGCCAAACAAATATGACCTCTGACAGTTGGGCAAGTACGAATTATTTACCTTGGGCTCGCTTTGCTTGTTCTTTTAAGAAAAGAACCAAAATCGCAATCTGGTTGCCTTTGCCTGGCAGCCTCGTCACTACCTAGTGCTCCCCGCGGCAAACAGATTGCCTTCCCCATTTACTAAAGGATCCTTCAGGGCAAAGCCCTTCAGGATGACATAGAGAGGTAGTCTGTACTTCTGATTGTCATCCTGAGCAGAGCGTTAGCGAATGCGAAGGATCTTTAGATACTTTCTCGGGGACCCGCCGCCTGTTTGACGCGGGGAACGCTAACTTCTGGCGAGGCTGTTACCAGGTCAACCAGGCGGCAGTTTTGCTTTTTTTTCAAAAAGAAGTTAAAGATTTACCCAAAGAAGCTTACAGCACTTGTCCTTCTGTAAAAAGTAGAACCCATATTGTTAAATAGTTACTCCTGCCTCCAGAAGTAATAAGCATTTCTTTTGTACAGCGTGGCACCATCTGTGGCACTATTCCTTCTTATTTGACACACCAGACATTCCATGATAGCATAAATCTATGTAAAACTAGATTAATATTAGGAGGGATTTTATTTATGAAACCAGTATGCGTTATCACCGGCGGCAGCGGCGGCATAGGCTTAGAAGCTGCAAAAATGTTTCCCGACCACACCGTTGTCATTGCAGATATTAACGAGCAAGCTCTTGCTGCAGGGAAAGCAGAACTTACCGCATTAGGCATCAATACAGTCACCGCCATTTGCGATGTGAGCAATAAAGAACAGACTGACGCCTTGGCGCAAAAAGCAGCAGCATTAGGCACCATTACCAGCGTCGTCCACACCGCGGGGGTCAGCGGCTCTGTTTCCAACCCAGACTTGGTGATGAAAATCGACCTCATTGGCAGCGAATACATTGTAGAGTCCTTCCTGCCGCATATGGGAGAGAACAGCTCCATGGTGCTCATCGCCTCCATGATGGCCAGCGTTGTGCCGCCAAATCCCACTTACGATAATTTAATGTTAAATTGCCAAGAAGACGGCTTCCTAGCAAAAATTGCACCCTTTACAGAAGGCAATGCAGACCACGCTTATAACTTCGCCAAACGGGGCGTGCGCCTCTTAGCTGAAAAATGGGCAGGCGCTTATGGAGAAAAAGGCGCTCGTATCAACTCTCTATCGCCTGGCATCATCGAAACCAAAATGGCGCTTCAGGCAGCAGCCGACCACCCGGAACAAATGGAAATGATGAGCAAAGCCACCCCACTGAAGCGGAACGGCAAACCAGAAGACATCGCCAATGTGGTAAAATTCCTCTGCAGCGACGCTGCCGCCTTCATCACCGGCACCGATATTCTCGTTGACGGTGGCCTCATTAAAACCATGCTGGCTAGAAAATAAAAATAACTTTATTTATAATTGGAAAGATATTATTGCTGTTTCCGCCGATAGTTGTTGCACAGTAGGCTTAAAATCTGATGGTACGGTTATTGCTACAGGAAGTAATTATGACGATCAATGTAATGTTTCCAGTTGAAAAGATATTACGGTGCCGGGAAAATAAAAATTTGTGATAAAAGGAGAAGAAAAAGATGAAATCATCATGCAGGTTTCTTAAAACTTTTATTTTTATTCTTATTTTTCCACTGATAATAAGTTTCTTATATGATACCATTCCATGTCCCGTACTATCCATTACTTTAACTAATTTGCTTGATTTTTACGGAGCTGCATTTTCTGTTTTAGGTGCTTTTTATATCTATTTACGAGAAGTTGAAGAAAAAGAGAAAAACAGAGCAAAGGAGCAGGAAAAAGAACAAAAGCAAAAAGAAGAACAGAAAGAGCGACAAAGAGAAAAACGGAAAAGTGAAATTATGCAGGGACTTGAGGTAGAGGTCGTGCCGCCAACTAACGGCAAAAAGCTATTTTACATTAAAATCACCAGGAAAAAAGATTTGAGATTGCATTATGTTTATTTATATGATGAATTTTTTGCCACGAATTTAAGAGAATCTTACAAAATTCCGGTTACTTTTATGAAAAAAGTGGAAGAAGCGGAGCCAGAAGCACGATATAATTTTACAATGGATGAGGATATTTTGGATGCGGACGGCTATCCGAAGTATGTGCAGATAGTATGCAAAGATGTTGATGGAAATGCCTGGGTTTGTGATTTTAATAAAAATAATAACAGTGGCAAGATGTATTATCCTCCTCAAGTAGAAATGGTATAAGTTACATATTATGAAAAAGAACGACAAACCCCACCATATTTTTCTGGATTTTTCCGAATGTTGGTAGGTTTTGTCGTTCTTTTATATGTTTTTTCTCTTGCTTTTCCTTGCCGCTCTCCTACTCGCTCCTACTCTCTTTCTACCTCTTCTCACTCTTGTTCTACTCATTTGCACCTAAGATGTAACAAACTTATAACTCATGCTATTTCCCAAACGCACCAGTTTTTATAAGCTGGTTAGGCTAACCAAAGAACAACAAACAAAAGAACAATAATGAAATTTTACAGAAGGGTAAAAGAAAGAAAGTTATAAAAAACTTCCACTTTCGGAATTTCCACTTTTGATCATTATAAATAAGAACACCTGGTAAACATTCCACTTTTGCTCCCACTTTCACCCCAAAAAAAAAGAGAGCAGATATTCCTATCTACTCTCCTCTTATTTCGCTATATACTATGTAGCTGGGGTGATTATTTCCCGAAGTAACGAGCGAGAAGACCAGCAAAGCCTTTGCCGTGTCTTGCTTCGTCTTTGCACATTTCATGGACGGTGTCATGGATAGCGTCATAGTTTAATTCTTTGGCAAGAGTAGCCAAGTCTTTTTTACCTTGGCATGCGCCATGTTCAGCAGCTACGCGCATTTCCAAGTTTTTCTTGGTGCAAGGGGTTACCACTTCACCTAACAATTCTGCAAATTTTGCAGCATGTTCTGCTTCTTCAAAAGCATAACGACGATAAGCTTCAGCGATTTCTGGATAACCTTCTCTATCTGCTTGACGGCTCATAGCCAAGTACATACCTACTTCTGTGCATTCGCCCATGAAGTTTGCTTGCAAACCTTCTACCACTCTCTGGTCTAAGCCTTGGGCAACACCGATTTTGTGTTCATCAGCATATACCATTTCTTCATCATTACTTTCTACGAATTTGTCAGCACCTGCTTGACATACTGGGCATTTTTCTGGAGCTTCATCTCCATAATGTACATAACCGCAAATCTGGCAAACAAATTTTTTCATTGCAAAATCTCCTTTTTGGTATATAATGTTATTTATTCCTAATAAATCAGAAACATTTATTAGGAATTTTTATCATTAATATACCAGATTTTTTGACAAAAATCAAGAATTTCTTTAGAAAAGGTGGTGCTTATTTATGGAAAATTCGACACAAACAGAAAATCGCAAAGAACGGAAACTGTCTGCGCCGGCAGCAGTTAATCTCACAGAGGGAACACCTTGGAAACAATTGATTTGGTTCACCCTTCCCATGCTCATCGGTAATGTCTTCCAGCAGCTTTATAATATGGCAGACAGTATTATCGTTGGTAACTATGTTGGGAAAGACGCCCTAGGTGCAGTAGGGATTGGCTTTCCCATTATTTTTCTTACCGTGGCTTTCTTTATGGGGCTGACCATGGGTGCCAGCGTCCTCATCTCCCAATTTTTCGGTGCCGGGGACCAGCGAAACTTAAAGAAAACCATCGACACTACTTGCGTTACCCTTTTTGTTACCGCTTTAATCATGACGGTAGTGGGCCTATGTACCAGCCGCTTTATGCTGGAAATGATGCAAACGCCAGATACCCTTCTACCCCAAGCAAAAACATATTTAGATATTATTTTCATCGGGATGATCGCTTCTGCTGGTTACAACACCGTCAGCGCCATTTTAAGGGGGTTAGGAGACACCAAAACCCCTCTCTACTTCCTGATTATCGCTACCGTGATTAATATCATCTTAGACCTCGTTTTCATTCTTCTATTTGACATGGGCGTGGCAGGTGCTGCTTGGGCTACGATCATCGCTCAGCTCTTCTCTTTTATCATCAGCGTTATTTATGTCAATAAATACTACAAAACCATCCATTTCGGCTTAAAAGGCATGGAGTTTGACGGTCAGATTTTAAAATCCATCTTTATGATTGGTCTTCCTGCCGGCATTCAACAAATGGTAGTTTCCGTTGGCTTTATCGTGCTGCAAAGCATGATTAATTCCTTCGGAGAAGATGTTATTTCCGGCTTTAATGCCGCCTCAAAGCTAGACTCTTTTGCGATTATGCCCATTATGAATTTTGGCATGGCCATCTCTACTTTTGTCGCCCAGAATGTAGGAGCCCGGAAAACAGAACGGGTCAAAGAAGGCAGCAATGCAGCCATTCTCACCTGTGTAGTGCTATCGATTATTATCAGCGCAGGGCTTTGGCTTTTCTGCGAACCACTTCTGAAGCTATTTAACAAAGACCCAGGAGTCATAGCGGCAGGGGCCGACTATATCTACCGTGTAGTGCCCTTCTACTTCCTTTTAGGACTGACATTTATTTATTCCGGTATTATGCGCGGATATGGCGCCGCCCTTATCCCGATGCTTATCTCCGTTTTCACCCAAATTATCATTCGCTTACCTAGCGCTTATTACCTCATTAGAATGCTGGACTCTGCCAATGGTATCTGGTGGTCCTTCCCCGTTAGCTGGATACTGGGCTTTATCCTCTGCTACGGCTACTATAAATTCGGCGGCTGGCGAAAAAGCGCTCCTGTCGGTAAACATCAAAATCAACCTGCACCAGATATAGAATAAGATCAGTACAGCAAAAAAGCAGAGAACCAATTAGGTTCTCTGCTTTTTCTTATTTTCTTATTTTCTTATTTCTGTTTTTCTTCTTTTTGTAATGCCACTAATTTTGCCTGAATAAGCCCTACCGCTTCTTTTGGCTCCTGGCAATGCCATACAGCTTCTTCCATAGGACAAAACCCCGTATCTGTACGATTACGGATAGCCGGCACTAAAACATCATAAGTAACTGCAATATGATATGTTTGAAAAACCTCTAAGGCTACTTCGCTAACTACCCCAGCATAAACCTCTGCTACCCCTAATAACACATAGAGGAAGGCCGCGGCCTTTCCCACAACTTTATCGGCAGCGCTGGCCCCTTGCCAATCCTCTTCTGCTGCCAGCACCCCTAAAAGAGGCTTTACGCCTCGTGCCTTACTCGTATAAAGCCGTCCTTCTTTATACAGCACGCAGGTGTTATCCTCTGCCTGGAGCTGCTCCTTTGCTTTTATCAACGCTATATTCATAAATCTTTGATGACACTCCCAGTTCACTCATTAAAATTGATAATCCTACCAGCAAGCTGGAAAATCAATTGCTTTACCAATTCGGTATTTGAATACCACGATTTTATGAGCGTCTATTGCTCACCGTGGGTTTTCAATAAAATCCTCCAAAAGCCTTGAAAACAAAGGATTTTTCACAGTGTGTTCGCCTTATCCCTTTATTCGTTTCCACACAAGTTTACC
>JAAVYR010000024.1 GCA_022791255.1 Peptococcaceae bacterium
CTGTAGCTGTTACACTCAGCCTCTCCCTGCTGCTCTCCATGGTTCCCCCTATCCCACAGGCGGCATGGGCGGCGCCAAGCAGTACCGGCGAACTTGCTGAAAGCTTTGCACCGCAAAGCAACAAAATCTACAACCTAGCTAACGGCGGCGACTATAGCCTGCAGTCAGCGGACATCAGCAATACTACCTTTGTGCTGTCAAGTGGCTCTGCCACCTTGCGGGTGCCGGCAGGACAGACAGTGAAGATTAACGACTACGAAAACGGCTGCAGTCCTATTAGCTTAGGTGGCAGTGCACAGTTAACCTTGGTGGTAGATGGGCGGCTGGAAGTGACCGGGGGGAAGGCTGGTAATGGTACTTATGGTCAGAGAGCGACTCCTGGTACTGGTGGTTATGCAGGGATATCTGCACCTGTGGGTACTACTTTAACGGTTCGCGGGTCGGGCAGCGTCTATGCTTATGGTGGTCATGCCGGTGCTGGTGGCGATGATAATAATGCCGATAAAGGTGGCAGTGGCGGTGGTGGCGCTGGCGCTGGTATTGGGGGCAATGGGGCTCCAGGCGGAACGTCTACTCACAGCTTAGCGGCTAATCTTACAAGCGGTACTCCTGGTGGAAACGGTATCAATGCTGGGACCATTAATATTTATGACACCGTAAAAGTATTTGCTTATGGTGGGGCTGGTGGTTCCGGTGGGAAATCTGGTAAATCTGGTGCTGGTTCTGGTGGCGGTGGTGGTTATCCTGCTGCAGGCATTGGTGGTGGCGGCGCTGGTGGCGGTGGGGGAACACACGCACCGGCGGCCGGTGGTTTCTCTGGGGCTGGGACAGACCAAGAAGGGTCCTATGGGAAGAATGGTCTTACGGCAGAGGCAAACTTGTATCGAGATGGGGGTGGCTATTTTAGTACCACAACCGGTGCACCGATAGAAAGCCGGAAGCTCTTTTTGGGCGGCGGTACTATGCCTGTTGATTATGAGTATGATAGAACAGTTCCGGGTACTGGCGGGAATGGTGGTGCAGGTGGCACTATCCGGAAGGCTGTCGATGCTTCTTTGACTGTAGCAAACGGCAGCTATATGACGGAACCTCAGGGGACTTGGGGCTCTGACCCAACACCCATTTATGCCCAAAGCGGTTGGAAGTTATCTGACCTTCGTGATAAAAATGTTTTTGTGATTAAATCCAGAACCCCTAGTAAATTAGATAGCGAAATTGAAGATTTTGAGTTAGAGTTAACCAAAAAGATTACACCCTCTGTTTTGCTGGGGACTGGTTCCGGTGCGGGGTATAATGAAACATCCAATGGTTCCTTTACTATCCAAAAGGTTCCGGAACGGGTGGCTTTGGCCGATAGTAATGTGTCCGTGCCAGCAAAAGGTAGTTTGAAAGTTACTTGGACGGCACCTGCTGCAAACAGCAGTGCCATCACGGAATATCGTATCTACTTAGATGGTACTTTGAAAACCACAGTAAATGGTTCTGCTAGGGAAGCAACTATTACTGGATTAGACCCTGCAAAGAGCTATAAAGTGCAAGTAGCTGCTTATAGCGTTGTAGGTGAAGGTGAAAAATCTGCAGAGGTTGCTAAATATCCTCGGGTGGCTCCTGGTGCTGTACAAAGCTTAACCGGCAACATGTATTCTAATGCACGGGTTGATTTGCAATGGAATAAGCCGGCCGATGACGGTATTAGTAACAATCTCTCTGCAATTAAAAACTATGTAGTTACTACTTATTATAAAAATGGTACAAAAGTAAAAGAAGAAAGCGTAACTGGTACAGTAAACGGCAATACCGTTACTTACTCTGTAACAGGTCTTAGTGCTGGTACCGAATACTACTTCACTGTTGCAGCTAGAAATACTGGTGACTTAGTAGGTGCTGCAACGAGAACAGTTGATATCTTGACAGCTAGAGCACCCCAAAACTTAACTTTAACTGTAACTCCAACTGATAGATCTGGTGAAGTAAAAGTTGAATGGCCTCGTCCAAATAATGGTGGTGCTAGAATTACAGAATATAGACTGTACGATAGCAAAGAAAACTTCGATAATGATATTCCTAAAGAAATCTTTGATGCTAGTACAGGCGATGTTGTTAGTAACTGGTCCAGAGTCTATGATGGCTATGAAAACGGTAAAGAATACACTTTCTATTTGAAAGCAAAGAATGTGGCTGATTGGTCTGCGCCAGCAATGGCTAAAGTAACTCCTCGGACACAACCAGAAATGCCAAGCGGGCTTGTATTGGTTGCAACTGAGGTAGGGGAAATCACCATGACTTGGGATATCCCTTTTGGCAATGGGAATGCAGTTAAAGGCTATAAGATTACTTGGTTGAATACAGTTACTGGTGTGGAAAATCAAGTAGAAATCACTACTGCAGATACAACTGTAAGCAGTGATGGTAATAAAGCTACTTATAAAGTGACTGGTTTGGATAATGGTACTATGTACACCTTTGGTGTAGCGGCAAGAAACGATGCTGAAGGCTATGGTCCTATGCTTAAGAATAGTTCTACTACTTCTGCATCAACTTGGAATGTACCAAGCAGACCTTCTGAAATCGAAGTAGCAAACTACGGTGAAAGCGGCGGCTCCATGAAAGTAAGCTGGGGTGCTGCAAGCTCTGTAGGTACACCGATTACCAGCTACAATGTTTATGTTTACGACGCTGCTGATAAGTATGGCAACGAAACTCCGCTTATCCACCGGGTAGTAAACAGAGATGTCTCTACTGGTAATGTACCAACAGAATTGATTATTACTGACAGTAAATTAACTGCAGATAATACAATCTTCTATTTCTATGTAACTGCTGTAAACAAAGTAGGGGAAGGGGAAGCTATCGGTCCTCGTACTGCATTAGGGATGTGCCCTCCAGGCGCGCCTGGCAGCTTGAATGTAGATGTAATCAATGATACCGAAGTTCAAGTAACCTGGCTTCCTGCTCTTCGTAATGGCGATGACATTATCCGCTATGAATTCGAAATATATAGTAGCACCAGTGCAAATGCTGTGCGTTATGACTATGATGTAAAGAACCCAAGCAACAGCAGGGTTATTAGCGGTGTCGCTACTTGTACGATTATCCCTCCTGATACAACAGCAAGCAATGAAGATGATAGACATGAAACATTCATTGCAAAAATCGGGAACTTGACTCCATATACCCAATATGCTGTTAAGGTACGGGCGGTAAATAAATCCGGTCGAGATGAATATCAAAACCCAACGGAAACCCCAGGGGCTTATGCGATCAGCAAAAACTTTAACACCATGCGGGAACCTTATCCTGTACCGGGACTTAAGGTAACTCCTACTGGTGTAAGCGGCGAATTGAAGATTACTTGGGATGAGTCCGTTGCACCGGAAGGATCTCCTTTGATTGGTACCCCAATCTTGGGTTACAATATTTACATTAATCACAGCAACAAACCTCTTAATGACGAATTGCTGACAGACCGTCAGACTTACATTGATGGTACTGATGGTGTTGAAGTAGAGGTATTGGTAACAGCTGTAAATAAAATCGGCGAAAGCTCAAAGGCCGATGACATCTGGACACGATATGGGCAAAAAGATGCGCCATTTAGTGCTCCAACAGAACCTAGAAACATCATTCCAAAAATCACTGGTAGAGATACTGTAGAACTGACTTGGGATGAACCGGCCTATAATGGTGGGAAACCAGTCGAAAAATACGAAATCTATGTTTATGACTCTCACGATGATCTTGTTTCCGCTACTGTTACCTTTAATGAAGGCAGAAAAGCGACTATCAGCGGACTAGAAGCCGGGAAAACATATCATTTTGGAATGATAGCTGACAACGGTGACCATGGTCCTGATGGAAGTGGTCGAGTGCCTAGTAGAGAAGCTTTTTCTAAAAATGTAACCATGTGGAACCTGCCTACAGAACCACAGTTTGTTATTGCTGAACCTACTCACGCTGACGGCCAAGTTCGCGTTACTTGGGTAAGACCAGCACAAAATGGTAATGTAGTAGAAGATACAAACTTAGCAGAAAATAACACTGACATTAAGAGCTACACTATTCGCTATCGGGTGAAAGGTGCTGGCGATGACGCATGGAATATGGTCAGCGGTTTAGTACCTGGCAGCAATGGTGTGACAATCGTAGAAGGTATGCAAAATACTTACTCTTACCCAATCGGCAGCTTGACCAACGGGCAAGAATATGAATTTGTTGTAACTGCTCTTAATGGTGCTGGGGAAGGTACCTGGTCTACGGGAGCATTTGCAGCTCCTGATATGCCGCCAGCTGCTCCTATTATTACAGGTCCGGCTGTCAGCGGTAACCATGCAGGTATTATCCCAAGTGTAGCTGCTCCTAGCGATAACGGCAGCTTGCCAATTACTGCTTACAACCTCTATGCAAGAGAAGCAGGCAGTCAAATCTGGATTTTACAAGGGACCTATAGTGATCCTACTGGTGCAGAACTAGATGGTAAGACAATCAAAAATATTACTGTACCAGGATTAGCACCTGCGAAAGACTATGAAATCGCTGTAGCTGCAGTAAACGCTGCATCTGCAGATGGCGGTCCAAAATCTAATGTTCTTACTGTACGGCCAGGTAAACCATTTGCTCCTACAAACTTGCAGGTAGTTTTGGCTCCGAACATGAGTGTTCGCGTACAATATGACGCTGCAGATGATAACGGCTGCCCAATCGACCATTACAACATTTATGTAGATGGTGAAAAAGTCGCAGAAGTAAAAGGCACAGATAATGTTGTACCTTTGAATATTGATAATGGTGAAAATGCTGTAATCAGCGTATCTGCAGAAAATGCAGCTGATGAAAGCCCAAGAACGGAAGGAAAATCTGTAGTAATAGGTTCTCCTACCACTCCAGAAATCGAAACATTCATCTTTGATGCTAATGGTGCAAACTTAACTTGGAGCGAGTCTGTTGGGAACGGCAATAAAATGCTTCGTTATAACGTATATCTGATTAATACAGATACAAAAGAAGAAGTTATGACATTCCAAGTAGCAAGCTCTAGCGAAAGAAAACTCACTATTGCTAAAAAAGATGGTACAAATGGTTATCTTGAAGCTGGTAAACACTATGAAGTATATGTAACCGGTGTAAACTTGGCAGGGGAAAGCCCGAAATCTGCATCTCGTGCATTTACCTTCGGTGTGCCTTATGCTCCTACCTTAGTAGATCCATTAGAATTTAAGGCTGGCGCTCTGGTAGCTCACTGGACTGCTCCAGTAATGGGCGATGATATTGCACCTGTTCAAGGTTACCGCGTATTCTTAAATGGTGTAGACAGTGGTATGGATTTACCTTTGGCTAGCTTGGAAGATGTAGACGGGGTTTACTTCGCAGAAATTCCAAACTTAGCAAACGGTGTATCTTATAAAGTACAGATTGCTGCATATAACATGCACGGGGTTGGTTCCTTGTCTAATGACATTCCACAAACTCCTGCTACACAAGCTGCAGCTCCTCGTGATATCGTAGCTGCTGCTACAGCTGGTGACGCAGCAAAAGTAACTTGGCTCGCACCAATCTATAGTGGTGGTTCTGATATCGCTGGATACAAAGTTACTGTATTAGACGTAGATGGTAAACCTTTGATGGATAATACCTCTACAGAAGAAGAAAAAGATGAACTCTATCCTGATAGTAGAAATATTACTGTCACTGTGCCTGCAGGTAGCACTAATGCAACTGTCAAAGGTCTCCAAGGCGGCCAAAGATATAGCTTTGTAGTTCAGGCTTTGACTAAAGCAGGCGATGGTGTAGAAGGTCGGTCTAACCCAATCCTCACCTTTACAAACCCAGGTGCTCCAACCATTACAGAAGCTACCTCTTCTGGTAGTGGTACTGGTAGAAACTGGTCTGTAACGCTGAAATGGGATCCTCCGACTGAAAATGGCGGCGCTGATATTACTGGTTATATCATAGTATTAAATGGCCAGCAAATGAATGCGAAAAATCCAACCAGTGATACAACTTATACTCTTGAAGGTCAACTATATCAAAAGAATGCACGTTTACAAGTAATTGCTGTAAATGCAGCAGGATTAAAGAGTGAACCTTCTGAAATAAAATATCATATTGTTGGTACGCCTCCAATTCCTGAAATTACATCTATTAAACCAGGTCCTAGCTATGCAGACTTAACGTGGACTCCAATCGTTAATGGTAATGTTAGTGGTTATCGTATTTACACCATTAATGAAGAAGGCGTTGAAAACATGGAAGTCAGCTTCTCTCCAGATACTGTTGGTGAAGGTAGCGTTGACTTGATCCCTGGTAAAAAATACATCATCTTCTTGAAGGCATGGAACGGCTTAGCTGATAGTGATCCTAGTAAGAAGTATGAATTGGTAGCTGGTGCACCTGACGCAACAGATGTTACTGCACTGACTGCTGGTAAAGAAAAATTAACTGTAACTTGGACGAAACCGGATGTTCCGACTGCTCCAAATCCGGAAGACCAAGCAGATTACAATGTAAAAGGTTATGAAATCTTCGTCAACGGTGAACTGAATAAAGTTCTTGCTGATCCGAACGCTCTCAGCTATGAAATCACTGGTCTGGAAGGCGGTAAGGAATACAAAGTAGAAGTAAGAGCTTATAGCTTCATCGGTCAAGATGATGAAAGCACCAGAAGCGTTGGTATCTTTGGTGAAGCAAAAACTGCTACACCATGGGGTAACCCAGACGCACCAAAGATTACTGAAATCGTACCTGGTGACAGCTCCTTTACCATCTACTATGAAGATGGCAACGGTAATGGCGCCGCTGTAGCTCGTCGCGCAGTATGGATGGCTCCTGAAAAACCAGGGGATGTTCTTCCTGAAGAAAGCGAGTTCGAGGCTGTAGCCACCGAAAAACTAGTATGGGGCGATGGCAGCGTATTAGTAAAAGGTGTTAGCAACGGCGTAAAATACCGTGTATACATGACTGAAACCAATGATAAGAACTTGGTAAGTGCAACACCAGCCCAAGCTGATTGGAAACAAGTAATTACTGGTATTCCTGCAGCGCCTACTATTACTGGTTTGGTTCCTGGCGATGGTCAAGTAACCATTACCTACAGTAAACCGGTAACAAGCGGTACAGCTGTAAGCAGATACAAGATTTACTACTATGAATATAGAGACGGTAATCTTGTAACTGGTAGCCAAGGTATTCAAGAAGCTACAACCAACAGTGCATTGATTAGCGGTTTGACCAATGGGAAAACTTACCGGTTCTATGTAACTGCAGGAAATAACATTGGTTGGAGTGAAGAAACAGCTTGTATCCCTGGTACAATTACCATCGGTGCTCCTGAAACTCCTGTAATTGATACTGAAAATAGCGGCAGCGGTGATGGTTTTGCAACCTTAAAATGGAATGTTCCAAAATCTCCTGCTGGCAATATCACTATTTACAAAATCTATGCTGATGGCAACTTTGTAAAAGAAGCATCTGTTCCAGAAGCAAAAGTAGATGGTCTGGAAAATGGTACTCCTTATCTCATGCAGGTAAGTGCAGTAAATGCTAGTGGTGAAGGTTTGAAATCTGTCGGCGTACTGATTACGCCTGGTACTGTACCTGACGCACCACAAGATGTTGTGGCAAAAGCAACAGGCGGCGACACAGTAGAAATCACTTGGACTGCACCTGAAGCTGATGGTGGCTTCCCTCTCAGTGGTTACTTAGTAGAAGGAGCCGGCGTTACTAATGATAATGTAGAATACAACGGCACAAGCGCTGTTGTAAGCGGCCTAAGCAAAGGCGCAACCTACTCCTTCACAGTAAAAGCATTGAATGTTGCAGGTGCTAGTGAAGCAGTAGCTACCAATGAAGTAAAAACCTTTACAGAACCAAGTGCTCCTCGTTGGGCAAGTACCAGTTCTGCAAATGAAAACATTAGCATTGAATGGTACGCACCAGAACAAGATGGCGGCACCGAAATCCTCGGTTACAACATCTACTTCGAAGGTGAAAAACTCAACGATGAACCAATCATTGTAACTGACGCAAACTTCAATCCTGATGAAAATACAATCTTCTACACCATTGAAAACAGAGAAGATGAAAATGGTAAGCTGATTGTAAATGGTCAAAGATATAAGATTGCACTTTCCGCTGTAAATATTGTAGGGGAAGGTAGCCTGAGCAGTACAATGTCTGTAACTGCCAGCGGTAAACAAGAAGCTTCTGTTCCTGGCGCTCCAAGCGGTGTAACAGCTGTTCCTTCTAACCAATCTGCTACAATTAGCTGGAGAGCTCCAAGCTTTGATGGTTATGCTCCAATTACTTCCTATGAAATCTGGGTAGTAGGAGAAACCAGTGCTCGGGCCATCGTAACCGACACGACCCAATTGACCTATGTTGTAACAGGATTGGAAAATGGTACTTCTTATGAATTCTATGTAAGAGCTAGAAACTCTATTGGCTTAGGTACTCCATCTCGGGCTAGTGACCCTGTAACACCGTTCCTCTTGGCAGCACCAGGTGCTCCTGAAAATGTACGGTATGTAACAGGTGCCTCTCAGAAAATCATTACCATTTACTGGGATGCCCCAAAAGCAAATGCTGATGATCCAGATTTACGGTACAATGTATACTTAAGCGAAAGTGATGTGGAAGCTCCACAATTAGTAGCACAAGGTCAAGTACCAAATCCAAATGACGGCGTATTGTCCTATGTAATCAATGCAAAATCTGATGTAATCTATCATGTCTACATCGAAGCTTATAACGATGGCGGCGCTACTAGAAGCAAAACCATCCACGCCAGCAACTTGCTGAATGTTTCTACTAATGATGATGGCGTAGCAAATAAATACTTGGATAAAGACTATGATGGCGTATTAGATGATCCTAGCGAAGTGGAAATCAATCCACCTAGCAGACCAAGAAATCTGATTGCAACACCAGATAAAAGCGATGATAACAAGTTAATCTTGACTTGGGAAAAACCAGCAAATGTTGGTGGTAACCCAGATGAAGTAAGTATTCTAAAATACAATATTTATCTGGAAGGTAACCAGATTGCTACTGTCAAGGCAGCTGATGGATTAACTTACACATTCGATTTAATCAAGGATAAGAAAAATTACACCTTTGCAGTGGCTGCTGTAAGTGTAGACTTAGATGGTAACGAACGCGTAGGGGAACAAATCACCCAAGGTTTCATTATCAACAATAGCGCTGTTGCAGCTCCTACTGACTTGGAAGCTCATCTGGTAAAATCCGGTAGCGATGTAAATGCTGTTGCTACTTGGACGGCTCCAACAAACACGACAGTAAGCTATTATAAGGTTTACATTAATGGTGAATTAAGAGGCAATAATGTAACTGAAACTACCTATACTTGGGTAACAGATAAAAACCAAATCTACATTGTTAGTGTATCTGCGGTAGTAGACGAAAAAGAAAGCTTACAGACTACAGGGGTTCGGGTATCTACAAAAGTAGAAAAACCAAGTGCTCCAACTAATCTTGCTATCACAGAACCAAATAACAACAAGGTAACCCTGAGCTGGAATGCTCCTGAAAATATGACTGATGTTAGCTACTATCGGCTCTATTTGAACGGCCAAGAAGTTTCTGGCCAAGATGGTAGAATAGCGGCTACTGTAGAAAGCATCGAATTGCAATTGCAACCTGAACAGGATTACACCTATCAGCTGGTAGCTGTAGCTGAATGGAGCGAAGGTGCTGCTACATCTCAAGTAGTTAGTGAGTTGTCTGAAGCTGCTTTCGTATCCACTAAGACTACAGATCCCGGCGCTCCGGAAAAAGCACCTAAATTAGTATCTGTAACAGTAGACGGCTTAGATGCAACTGTTGTTTGGGAAGCAGTAGCGCCAATCATTGAAGATGGTAAAAACGTAAAGATTGTTTACAACATCTATGCAAACGGTGATTTGGTTGGTACTTATGACCCAGCAACAGGCGCTGCAGTGGTAGACTTCTTAGATGAAGTAGAAGAAGCTGCTACAGATGAAACAGTAGCTAGTCCGGAAGAAGTAAAAGACCCAATTGAAACAGTTGAACCGGAAGAAGTAGTTGGCGACGATGTTGTTGCAGATGAACCTGCTAGTGATGATGTAACTGCACCTGCAGGCAATGGTATCGTAATCGGTGACCCTGATGCTGATGTAGACGCTGCACCATATGCAGTTAGTGACATTGCAGAAGGTACCGAGCTCTCTTACAAGGTTACTGACCTTGATGCAGACACTGACTATGTATTCCAAGTATCTGCTGTAGCTGTCAGAGACAGTGGGGACGCTGAAGGCTTGAAATCCAATGCTATTACCGTAACGACAAAAGTAGAGGTAGCAAGACCTGGCAAACCTACAAATCTGAAAGCTGTATTGGTAGGCGAAGGGGAAGACGCTTATATCCGCCTGACCTGGGATGCTCCAACTGAAAATGTTGACGCTCTTGTAAGCTATATCGTGGTAGTCAATGGTGTGGAAATGCCGGCAGTAGGCCGTGACGTAACCAGCTATGACTTCAAAGGTATTACCGCTAACAAGACTGATTACAACTTCTATGTTGGTGCTATGAATGCGAAAGGTGAAGCGTCCAGAAGTGACATCGTTTCTATTTCTACCAACCCTGGTACTAACCCACAACCTGACATTGCCGGCGCACCGACCATCACAGGCAGTGCTTCCGATAGCTGGAGCCGTATCGCTGTAATGTGGGATGCTCCAACTGAAAATGCAACAGGTATTACTGGTTACATCGTATCCAGAGACGGTCAGAAAGAAACCTTTGCTGCTGGTACAAAAGTATTGGTTGACGGCAACTGGACCGACCTCGCAGAAGAAACTGATACTTTACCAGCCAATGTACGCGGCGTATTGTTCACAGACATTGCAGATAGCAATAGCCACCCTGTAATCGTAACTGCTGTCAAAGATAAGGAATTACCTGATGGCTCCACAATTACCTGGACTGGGGAAGCTTCTAATGTATGGAACATCAACCGTGGGGTAAACATTGATACCAATGTGAAACCGGATGACCCAACAGGCATCCCAACCACTCCTACTGAAAATGTTGACACCACTGGTAGTGGTAAAGCTGACACAGTAGGGAAAACCGTAAGAATTACCGGTACCATCGAGTCTGGTAATACGGGTGAAGCTGCAGTGGTAAAAGTAGTAGACCAATTTGGTAAAGAAGTAGCTACTGCTACCGCAGCAGAAGATAACAGCTTTGAAGCCGATGTAGATGTAAGCGGTGCTTCCGCAGCAGCTGCCTTGGCTGACGGCGAAGGGGTACTTGGTTACTCTGTAGTCATCACACAGAAATTCTGCACCAGCTACACTATCGAAGGCGTAACCTTTGATGTAGCTGTAGAAAATGTAGATTTAGGGAAAGCTAAATTATACATTGGCGATGTTAACGGTGATGGTAAGATTAACGCGTTGGATAAAAATACTGTTGTTAGAAATCAGAATAAAATACCATCCAATAGTATCTTAGGTGATGTTAATAATGATGGTAAGATTAACGCGTTGGATAAAAATACTGTTGTTAGAAATCAGA
>JAAVYR010000015.1 GCA_022791255.1 Peptococcaceae bacterium
CCAGCTGGAAAACGGCAAGACGTACACATTAAGTGCGGCTAGCGTTTCCAACACAGTTATTGAAGTGGCTAGCGGCAGAACGGCTACAGTGGTAGTACCGAAGAATGTAGCTGTTACCATTGACGACTACAATAACGGCTGTAGTCCTATCTCTCTTTTGGGCAGTGGGCATTTAATCTTGGTAGTAGATGGGACGCTCACTGTAACCGGGGGTGCTGCTACTACAGGGGCAAGGTCAGTAAATGGCACTCATACCAGTACGCCTAGTGGGGCTAGCGGAAATGAAGTGGCTGGTGGTAAGGGCGGATATGCTGGGATAAGTGTACCGAATGGGGCTAATTTGACAGTGCAAGGCTCTGGTACATTGATAGCACAGGGCGGTGACGCTGCTGTTGGTGCTGTTGGTGGTGTAGTTACGGACTTTGGTTCTGGCGGTGGTGGTGGTGCTGGCGCCGGCATCGGCGGGAATGGCGGTGATGGGGGGATTGGTCACCCTCACGGAACTGTTAGCGATAATGCAAAGTGGACTGAGGCTCATAGCAAAGCAGGTAATGGTGGGGCCGCTGGTAATATTTATATCTATGAAAATATTACAGTAAAAGCTTATGGTGGTGGTGGTGCCTCTGGTGGTGCTTATGCTTATTCGTCTGGTGGCGGTGCTGGCGGGTATCCAGCAGCAGGCATTGGTGGCGGCGGTGCTGGTGGCGGTGGTGGTGATGGCGGACCATCTGGTTCTGGTTTCTCTGCTGGGCAAGCTGAAAGCGGTGCTAGTCCTGTTCCTACGAATGGTAGTGCTGACTTGGTAAATATATATGGTCCTGGTGCTGGTTATTTTAGTTCTTCTGTTGACCGGTATAATGCTACTGGTTCGATTAGAAATGCTGGTATCGGTGGCGGGCTTGCTTTCCGTCATAATACAAACTGCTTTTCTGGTTGGGGTGGTAATGGTGGTAGCGGTGGTGCTGTATATGTAGGGAATAAAGCCAATATAACGGTAGCAAATGGCAGCTATGTTACCACCTCTGCAAAGCAATGGGGGAAAACGCCAACGCCTATCTACTTACAGGCAGGTTTTAAGCCATCGAATATTCGTTCTAGCAATGTTACTTCGGTATCGGCTAGAACGCACAGCGCTATGGTGACAGAACTAACGAACAAAGGCATCAGTAAGACTAGCAGTCCTGTAGCTGTACCCGGGATTGGTAGTGGGGCTGGTGGGGAAGAAACATCCAATGGTTCCTATACCATTCAAAAGGTTCCGGAACGGGTGGCTTTGGCGCCACGATGTACATGAGAAATACTGAGTACTGCTGACAGTGGGATAGTGATTGGCGGAAGTAGGAAGTAATGCTTCCGTAATATGTGGTTTTATTTTTGTCATGCTGAGGAGCAAAGTGACGAAGCATCTTAAAGATCCTTCGCTGTGCTCAGGATGACAGATAGTGCTCCTAAGTGCGAGAGAAATACTAAGTACTCCTGACAGAGGGGAAGGTAATTGTCGGTAGTAGAAAGTAATGCTTTCGTAGAACGTGGCATCATTCCCTGCTGCTCTCCATGGTTCCCCCTATCCCACAGGCGGCATGGGCGGCGCCAAGCAGTACCAATAGTGCGCCGGTGTTGAGCTTAGCGTTAGGCAGCAATGTGAAGTACCAGCTGGAAAACGGCAAGACGTACACGTTAAGTAATGCTAGTGTAACGAATACAGTCATCGAAGTGCCTAGCGGCAGAACAGCGACAGTGGTAGTGCCGAAGAATGTTGCTGTTACCATTAACGACTACGAAGACGGCTGTAGCCCTATTTCTCTTCTGGGCAGTGGGCATTTAATCTTGGTAGTAGATGGGACGCTTACTGTGACTGGGGGGGCCGGTACACAAGCGGCTATCCCGACAGTAAGAATAGACAGTACAACTAGTACTGTTGGTAATGGTGCCTATGCCGGTATTTCTGTACCAAGTACAGCGACGCTGACTGTGAGAGGTACTGGGACTGTCTCGGCCCGAGGCGGGGATGCTTCCTCTGGTAATAATGGTGCTGGCGGTATTTCAGGTGGTCCCGGCGGTGGCGGTGCCGGGGCTGGGATTGGTGGTAATGGTGGCGGCGGTGGCCTGGGTGCTTGGGATAAGTCTGCAAGTGGTGCTAATGGTAGTGCTGGCGGTACAGTCCAAATCTACGACCAAGTGAAAGTATTTGCCTATGGTGGTGCCGGTGGCGCGACCTCGGAACAGCAGCTTTCTACCGGTGGTGGCGGCTATCCTGCAGCAGGCATTGGCGGTGGCGGTGGCGGCGGTGGCGGTGGTGACCATGCGACTGGTGGTGCGGGATTTAGTTCTGCTGGGTACAAAGGCCAGACTGGCGGTACCAATGGTACCGGTCCAACCAGTGCAACGATTGATGGCGGCGGGGCTTCTTGGACTCGTTATGCAGGCGGTGCTTATTTTAATGGTCCTCTCAATCCTAAACAAGATAATGTAGCCTTAACCGGTGGGCTAGGTGCTGTTTCCTGGTCAGGTAGCAGTACTGCGACTTCTGGCAACGGCGGGGTAGGCGGTGCTGGCGGTAAAGTATATAAGGCGGACAAAGCGACACTAACAGTTGCTAACGGCAGCTATGTTACCTCAAACCAACAGAAATGGGGGCAAAGTCCTACTCCTATCTATGCCCAAAGCGGTTATGACTTAAATTTAATACGGAAAGCAAAGGTAACAAAAGTATCGGCTAGGACTCCTGGTAAATTAGTAGAAGAATTAGGTGCTACTGGCAAGAGTAGTTCTATTCAAGCCACAGCGCTTGCCGGGGTTGGTTCCGGGGCAGGTTATCTAGAAAGCTCTAATGGTTCCTTTACCATCCAAAAGGTTCCGGATGGTGCCACGCTGTACATGAGAAATGCCGATTACTTCTGACAGGTGGTATGTAATTGGCGGGAGTAGATAAAATGTTTTTGTAACAGTGGCAATCCTTTGTCATGATGAGGAGCAAAGTGACGAAGCATCTTATTGTGCCACGATGTGCGAGAGAAATACTTGCTATCTTGGAATTATAAAAAAATACCTACAGTGCCTGACTTAAGATGCATGTCAAGGATGTGTAGGTATTTTTTAGGGTTCGTGAATTAAATTGCCTGTTGATCAAGATCCTGTTTGGAAAAATCTGCTGTATAAGTGGTGTGTTCACTTTTAATGTTTTTTGTGGAAATATTTTCTTGGGGGGGCCGGTTTACTGCAGGCTTGTACTTTTTTTGCTTTTATAAAAATGCTGGGACTAGGGTGCAGGCAGGCTAGCGGCTTTTGTAAAAAGCGTTCTAACCAAGAAAGAAATCGATAACCAAATAATTTTTTTAAGCACCCGTTGCGGAAGAGGGAAACGGCTAATTCTTCTTCGATCATAAAACCGTTTTGCCTAAGCATGTCCCGAATATATTTGGGATGAAAGTTATAGAAAATACCATTACCTCTTCTGCTAGGTTCGTAAGCAAAGGGTGCAATATTGGGTCTTTGGCATAGGTAGCGGCAGATTTCCAAGAAATTTTTCTTATTAGCATACTCAAAAATGAAGGTGCCATCCTCTGGTAAAACGGCATTTACTTGCTGAAAAAAGAAGGGTACATCCTCTACATGGTGCATGACCCGGACGCAGATAGCATTGTCGAATACTTGTCCGCACTTACTTAAGTCGTATAAATTCAGAGTTTGGCATTCTACATTGGTGAGGCCCAGTGCGTCTATATGTTGTTTGGCTTGGGCCACTAGTTTCTCGGTGCAGTCGGTAAAATACACATAACTGCATTTTGGTGCATATTCGTTAATAAGGCGCCCAAAACCACCACCAATCTCTATGCAGGTGCCTTGCATATCTTTGGTGAGCCGCTGCAGGGCAATTCGTTCTACCCTGTCTTCATAGGTGCGATTATGCTCTTGCCAAAATTTATTGTAATCAACATGGTTATAATCAAAAACTTCGTGTTTTTGGGGTTCATTGCTAGGCTGATGGTCTACTTCTGGATTTTGTATTGTTTTCATGGAATATCTCCTTTTAGGGGTTATTGGTTTGTTTTCTTGTTTCTTTTGGGGTATCTAATGATAAAGAGCCATTTATTATTGATTTGGTTTATGTCGAATATTAGTATAGCTTATGGTAGCGCTGGGAATGTAAATAAAACCTTAAGGACTGATTTGGGGTTTCTTAATCTTTTATAAAAAGCAGCGGATAAATTTTAATCGACTTAAAATTCTCTAGAAAACATGGACAAGCTGCTCTTAGTTTGGTAGAATATGTCATAAGATTAGAAATAAGGGGCGGCTTTATTTATGTGGGAAGAGTTTAAAAAATTTGCCTTTCGGGGTAATGTGTTGGATATGGCTGTTGGGGTGATTATCGGGACAGCTTTTGGGAAGATTGTTACTTCTTTGGTCAATGATATTTTCATGCCGGTTATTGGTAATCTGTTAGGTGGCTCTAATATGAGCGGGCTGAAATTAGTATTAAGCCCGGCTGAAATCGTAGACGGTGTGGTAGTAAAGGAAGAAGCAGCATTACTGTATGGCAGCTTTTTACAGAATGTCATTGATTTCTTTTTGATTGCCATCTGCATTTTCTTCTTCGTGAAGGTTATCAATAAACTGACAGCGAAAAAAGAAGCCCAGGCAGAAGCGACTGCACCAGAGGCACCAGCTAGTCCTACTGTGGAAGAGTTGTTGACAGATATTCGGGATTTGTTGCAGCAAAAATAATCTGATAAATGAATTAGATAAAGCTTTTGTGGAAAACAAAAAAGACCATGGCTGGTACCATGGTCTTTTCCTATCTTGATTTTTCATATCCAGATTTGGAAAGGGGGGGACGGCAATGTCTGAAGATGATTTATTGTTAGCATATCTTGCAGATAAAATAGGTCAATGTGAAAAAGAAGAGACCGTTTCTTACAGCTATTTCTTAACGAGCAGACAGCGTATTGTGGCAGAACAATTTTGTAAAACTCATTGTAGCCGTGAATTTCTTTTTTGGGGTGGTTATGAAGAAGCAGAGCGAACGGTATGTTTCTTTTTGCCGTGGTATTTGGCAGCAGAGGATTTTCAGACGCAACAAGAAGAAGATTTTCCTTTTGTTCTATTACGGGCGACTCCCAAAGGAGGGGTTGTTCTTTCTCATCGGGATTATCTAGGAGCGCTGATGGGGCTAGGTATCAAACGAGAGTTCGTTGGTGACTTGCTGGTTTCTCCTGCCGGGTGTGATATGATTGTTTTCCGAAAGCTTTTGCCTTATTTAAAAACCAACTATGAAAAGGCTGGTCGGGCGGGGCTTTGCTTAGAAGAAGTGCCTTTTTCTGCCATTGCTGTTCCACACCAGCAGCGGGAAAAAGTAAACCTGACAGTAGCTTCTCTGCGTTTAGATGTGTTAGCGGCAGCAGTTTTTCATCTTTCTCGAGGGATTGCAGCAGAGGCTATTAATCACGGGCAGGTTTTCCTCAACGGACAGCTGATTGAAAAAACGGAAAAAAGTCTGCAAGCAGGGGATAAAATTGTCATTCGAGGAAAGGGAAAAGCGATTATTAAAGAAATCGGCGGTAAAACTCGCAAAGATAAAATCAGTGTGACAGTAGAAAAGTATATGTAGAAAAGTATATTTAAAAAGACAACGGAATTTTCGTTGTCTTTTTTTATTTCTGTTTTATGCTTTATGTCTGCCAGTCTTTACAAACATCTATCCATTCTTTGCTGTGGGAAAAGTTGAAAAGCTCGTCACAAGTTAATTCAATCAAAGAATTAAGACTGCCTGCAGAGGGGAAAACCGTATCAAACCGTTGTAGAGAAATATCTGTATAAACGGTGACTTTATCATCATTTACTGCAAAGGGGCAGACGCCGCCGGGGGCATGTCCTACGATAGCGATGACTTCCTCTGCCGAAAGCATTTTTGCTTTTATGCCAAATAGTTTCTTAAATTTGCTGTTATCGATGCGGCTGTCGCCAGCGGTAACAATAAGAATAGCGCCTTCCTCTTTTTGGAAGGCCATGGTTTTGGCAATGCGGGCGGGGATGACATTTAATGCTTTTGCGGCCAGTTCTACTGTGGCGCAGGAGTCTGGCATTTCCCGTACCTCTTGTTCTCTATTAAATTGTTGAAAATATGCTTTTACTTTTTCGATGGACATCACAGATACTCCGTTTCTTCTTATCGTCTGATTGAAATTCTGATTGAAATATAGTATAGCAGAAAATGTTCATAGATACCAGTTTTCTTTATCTGATGTATGTTTTCTTCTGTTGTAAGCAATAATAAGAAAAAACATGAATAAGGCAGGAGCTGAAAAGTATGGAGTCTATCTGGCGGGCAACTTGTGATATGCCAAAGGGAAAAGATTTTATATCAGGGGAAAAGGCTGATGTGGTGATTGTTGGTGCAGGTTTATGCGGCGTTCTTACAGGATATCTTTTGCAGCAGCAAGGGGCGTCGGTGGTTATTTTAGAACAGGATACCATTGCTTCTGGGGTAACGCAAAATACTACAGCGAAAGTAACCGCTCAGCATAATCTTATTTATGACAAACTTATTACCCAAGTTGGAGTAGAAAAAGCACAACAATATGCGACGGCAAATAGAGAAGCAATTAACGCCTATGACCAACTGATTAGAGAAAAGCAAATCGACTGCGACTGGCAGCGGCTCCCTGCTTATGTCTATTCTTTGGATAATAAAGTGCGTATTGAGGCGGAGGTAAAGGCGGCAGAAAAATTAGGCATTCCTGCTGAATTTACCACTGAGACTACTTTGCCATTTATGGTGAAAGGTGCGGTACGCTTCCCCGACCAGGGACAGTTTCATCCGTTGAAATTTCTCAGGCATTTATGCGGGGAGTTAACGATTTTCGACCATACTATGGTGCGAGATATAGAGGGAAATACGGTTATCACCGATAAAGGCAATATCCAGGCAGACCATATCATCGTGGCCACTCATTTTCCCTTCTTAAATGCGCCAGGATATTATTTTGCCCGGATGTATCAGCAGCGGTCGGCTGTCATCGCTTTGGAGCAAGCCGCCCAATTGGATGGTATGTATATTGACGGAGATAGTGACAGTGGTTTTTCTTTTCGTAATTATGGGGATTATCTTTTGTTTGGTGGGGCGGGATATCGTACAGGGGAAAATTCATTAGGCGGTAGCTATGAGAAGCTGCGCCGGGCGGCAAAAGAATATTATCCCCAAAGTATAGAGCGGTATCATTGGTCTGCTCAAGACTGTATGTCGTTGGATGGTATACCTTACATCGGGGAATATGCTCTCAATATGCCTCATCTCTTAGTTGCTACAGGTTTTAATAAGTGGGGAATGACTAGCTCTATGGTGGCGGCTCAGTTGTTTACGGATCATGTTATCAAAGGGAAAAGTAGTGAACTAGCGGAAGTGTTTTCCCCGCAGCGGTTTCATCTATCGGCTTCTATGAAAAATTTATGGCAGAACACCATGGAAACAGCAAAACAATGGATTGCTGAGAAGGTGGAGATACCTGATACCAATTTGGCCCATATTCCGAACGGTCATGGCGGTATCGTGGAATATGAAGGGAAAAAGATAGGCGTCTATAAGGAGGAAAATGGGGAAGTCCATATGGTCACTACCAAGTGTCCGCACTTAGGCTGCCAGCTAGAGTGGAACCCAGATGAGTTGTCTTGGGATTGTCCCTGTCATGGTTCTCGTTTTGATTATCGAGGCAAGCTCCTAGATAATCCGGCTATGCGAGGACTGGAAATAGAAGAATAAAAATAAAAGAGAGCAAGTGTCCGATATACTTGCTCTCTTTTTGTATGGATTACATTCCTAAAAACTGGATATATTCTGCTATTGGCATTAACTCCATAGTAAGCTGCTTCTTTGTTGTTTCGCTTACATATCCTTTTGCAGCCATCTCATAGCCTGCTTGCTCTACCTGAGAAAGATAGTTAGCTACGATATCCTGTACAGCTGGTTGTTTGGAAGTCAAGAGTTTGCCGCAATTACGATAAATCTCTAAAGTGGGATTACAGCAGGAAAAAGCAGCTTGGATAATGGAAAAATTGTTTTCCCCTGGAAAGCCGCAATTGGCTATGGCGACATATTGCTGTTGGCGTTTTTCTCCATCTGCCATGTCAAAGTGCCCGGCTCTTTCTGTAAGCAAGGGACTTTTCAGTGGTATTAATCTATCAACAAAGTTTTTTAGGAGTGCGGTCATATTCCAGGAGTAAACAGGAGAACCAAAACAAACGATATCGGCTGAAAGATAGGCTGTAAGCAGCGGCTCCATCTCATCTTTTATCCTGCATTTACCTGGGGTATGGAACCAACAGCCAAAGCAACCTTGGCATTGCTTGATTACATAATCCCCCAATTGATACTGTTCTGTCTGGGCGCCGGCTCTTGCCGCTCCTGCCAGAAAGGCGGTTATCATACGGCCGGTAGCGCTGTTTTTCCCGGCAGGACTGCCGTTAAATGCAACAAATTTCAAAATAAACTCCTCCTCATCAATGCTTTCTTGTGACTTGATTATAGAGGCTGTTTATCAGGAAAACAATGAACGCTCCGTAGAGTGGAGCATCAAAAGAAAAAGAGCAAGGGACTATTATCGTATCTCTTGCTCCAGATTTTTAAATAAATCGTCATCAAAAAACTCTAATAAAGAAATCTCCAGACCGTCGCAGATTTTTTTAATCGTTGCAATGGTAGCGCTATTATTTCTGCCGCTGACAATATTATTTAAGGTGGATTGGGTAATGCCGCTGATAACGGCTAATTTGTTAAAGGTGATTTTATTTTTGTGACATAGTTCGATAATTCGTTGTTGTACGGCAGTGCCAACAGTCATGGTTATCATCCTAACCTAAAAAAGATAATTTTAGCATATCCTTTTACGATGAAAAAAATTACCTCTTTTGAGTTGACAATATGTGACATTTGGATTAAAATTAACTCAATTGAGTTTAATTTGTCAGGAGGATATGATATGGATAAAAATAAAGTTGATATGTATTTAACCGGTAGCGCAAAGTATTTTGAGGCCTCTGCAATTCCTATGATACGACAAAAGTTGGAAAATGCTGATGATAGCGCATTAGCCAGTTTGCAGGCAGTGGATATGAAAGAGCCTACTACTATATTATTGGTTTCTATCTTTTTAGGTTGCTTTGGCATTGACCGGTTTATGATAGGCGATGCAGGGATGGGTATTTTAAAATTATTGACTGGCGGTTGTTGCGGTATTTTAACCATTTATGATTGGTTTGTAATTTCATCGAAAGCAAAACAAAAAAACTTGGCAAATATTTCCATGGTTTTATAAAAGTACAGTTTATTACTCCTTGTCATTCTGAGGAGTGTAATGACGAAGAATTTAAAAGATCCTTCACATTCGTTCAGGATGACAGTTTTGTGCAAAAATCTATCCTTTAATATTTTTTATTAATGTAATGAAAAAATAACATGAAAAATAATGTTCTTATTTTTTGCATCATTGTATTACTGGCATTTCTTTTTGATTTTCTCGGTATACGCATTTGTTTATTTTATGCCTTATTTCGCCTGCCTTGCCCTGGGTGCGGTATGACGAGAGCGGCGAAGGCGCTTATGGCGGGAGATGTAGGTAAGGCATTTGCCTATAATTTTATGATTTTTCCGATTTGCCTAATTTGTTTATTAAGTTGTTTTATTTGTATATGGAAAAAAACAGAACCGTGTAAAGCAATGTTGCGAAAAAGAAAAAAGTTATTGATTGGCGTATCTATTGTTTTAGTGTTTATCATTTGGGGAATAAACCTAAAAAATCCTTTGCTTTATACCTCCCTTTAATAAGATTAAATATATTGCTATCAAAAAGGACTGAGCATTTTCGTCTCAGTCCTTTTTGTATTTGTTTGCAAAATTCATTCATTTGTCACATTCTCCGGCAAAAAATCTGCTATACTGTTGTTATAATAAAATAGAAAGGCAATGTTTGCCGATTATCTGCAAAAGCAGAAGTAACGATGCATAAAGAGAAGACAGGTGATGGACAGATGTATAAGTTGTTGGTAGTGGATGATGAAATGCATATCCGGGAACTAATTAAAAAATATGCCATCTTTGAAGGCCATGTAGTGGTAGAAGCAGCAGATGGTATGGAAGCAGTGCGGATAGCCAAAAAGGAGAAATTTGACCTGATTATTATGGATATCATGATGCCGGAGCTGGACGGTTTTTCTGCCTGCAAAGAAATCCGCGCTACCCAAAATACGCCAGTGATTATGCTTTCGGCCAGAGGTGAAGAGTATGATAAAATCCATGGTTTTGAGCTGGGTATTGATGATTATGTGGTCAAACCCTTTTCTCCAAAGGAATTGATGTTGCGAGTAAAAGCTGTCATCAACCGTAGCAAAAGTGCTGCAGTGCAAAACGAAAAAGAAATTTTGCAGGTGGATGGTCTTACCATCGACTTTACTGGGCGGCTGGTTTACATTGATGGAGTGCAGATAAATTTATCTCCAAAGGAATATGATTTATTATTTTATCTCGTTCGTAATCGGGGGATTGCGCTGACGAGAGAAAAGCTTTTGAATGCTGTATGGGGCTATGACTTTTATGGTGATGATCGGACGCTGGATACCCATATCAAGCTGCTAAGAAAAAGCCTAGGGGCCTATAGCAGCTGTATTACTACGCTAAGAGGGGTAGGATATCGTTTTGATGCAAACAGATAAGGGGCAATGGGGCGCAAAAACGCCTATTAAGTGGAAAATTTTTGGCTATTTGCTGGTGTTTGTAGGGTTCCTTTTGGTGCTGCTATGGCTGCTGCAAGTAGTATTTCTAGATAGCATTTACAAAGAAATCAAAACTAAGCAAATATTAGAAGCTGCCAAATCTATTAGTACAAATATTGACCATCCAGAATTACCTACTTTATTAGAAAGCATTTCTAAACAACATGGTATTTGTGTACGTGTCTTGGATGATAGTGGAGAAGATCTTTATTCGGTAGGGGATATTCCGGAATGTCTTATCCATAAAATGGACCGACGGGAAGTGATAAATTTTTATCATCAAGCATTAGTAGAAAATGGTACAGTATTTCGTTTTTTCTCTATTGACAATGGGGAGACCGTGAGGGAAAAAATTGACCGTATGCGGCGTGATGATGGGCAAACTGTACAAGAAAAGGACGATGTTCGGGGTAATTTTCCACCCTTTTTGCGGCGGGCGATGATGGAGCAGATGGTCTATGCCCAAATTGCTGATAGTGAGGAGCAGGGCCGTTGCATGATATTATTAAATGCGACCATTACGCCGGTGCAGGCTGTAGTAGAGACGCTGCGTATTGAGCTATGGTGGGTTTCCGGTATTTTAGTGGGATTATCTATCCTTTTAGCCTTTTTCATGGCTCGGAAAGTCTCGGCACCCATTATGAAAATGAATGCGTCTGCTAAAGAGTTGGCCCAGGGAAACTATGATACTGTCTTTTCCGGAGATGGATATTTAGAAATTGCAGAATTAAATGATACCTTAAATCACACAGCCAAAGAGTTAGCCAAGGTGGAGGGGCTGCGTAAAGAGCTCATTGCCAATGTTTCTCATGACCTCAGGACGCCGCTAACCATGATAACCGGTTATGGAGAAGTAATGCGAGATATTCCTGGGGAAAATACACCGGAAAATGTACAGATTATCATTGATGAGGCTAGAAGGCTAACAGACTTAGTCAATGATATGTTAGACCTTTCTAAGTTACAAGAAGGCGTGCATACACTCCATAAAGAGGAATTTAATTTGACCCAGTGTATCCGAGAAATATTGACTCGTTATGGGAAGCTGGTAGAGCAGGAAGGATATCAGATAATCTTCGAGCCGGGGGAAGAAGTATGGGTCAATGCAGATAGGGTGAAAATAGAGCAGGTCATCTATAACCTGGTAAATAATTCCATTAATTATACCGGTGCAGATAAAAAAGTAGAAATCTGCCAAACAGCAGCGGCAAATCAGGTGCGCATTGATATTCTAGATTGTGGCCCGGGCATTGCCCAGGAGCAGATGCCTTACATTTGGGAGCGGTATTATCGCACCGAACATTCTCATCAACGGGCTGTTGTTGGTACCGGTTTGGGGCTTTCTATCGTAAAAAATATCTTTGACCTCCATGGTATGGCTTATGGGGTAGAAAACCGTGCAACAGGCGGCTGTGATTTTTGGTTTGTCATAGAAATAAAAGGCGGCTAATCTAAGATAAGATAAAATAATGAAGGGAGATGAGATGGTGAAAGCGGATGGTATATGCATCACAAGCCAGGAGCAGTTGGCAGCGCTTTTAGCTGCAGAAGAAGATTTATACGAAGGTTATCAGTTCCAAGAGCTCGACTTTCATGATTGTGTTAGTGTGCGGCCCAAAACAGAATTTTCTCACTGTTCTTTTTATAAATGTAAATTGACAGATATTCGTTTAGAACATTGCTTTTTTGTAGATACGGTTTTTGAGAAATGTGATTTTTCTAATAGCCTTGCTGGGTTTTGTAGTTTGCAGCGGGTGACCTTTCAGAGTTGTAAAATGCTAGGCGCGGACTGGTCGGACGGTGTGTTTCGCAATGTGCGCTTTATTGATACTATGGCGCGATACAGCAATTTTACCCATAGCAAGTTTGAGGATACTTTGTTTTCTCAATGCGATCTGACCGAGGCGGTATTGGAGCAATGTGCTTTGAAGCGGTTCCGTTTGCAAGAGTGTATGTTGCAAGGGACAATATTTTTCCGTACAATCCTAAAAAATATAGATTTGTCTACTTGCAACATTGCTCGTATTCGTGTGGGATTAGGAGACTTAAAAGGGGCAGTTATCGAGGCAAACCAAGTGTTTGATTTGGCAGCTTTATTAGAAGTGAAAATAAAATAAAAAAGGACTGCAAATAGAATTGCAGTCCCTTTTGTTATATTATTTCCAGGTTACTTTGATGTCAATGCGGGGCAAAAAATGGGTTCCTGTCATCTGTGGTGTTTCGTTGATTAGGTTTTTGCGTCGATAAACATTGAGGAAAATCGCCATCATTACCATATCTAATACCAGCATACTGCCGCCATAGGAGATGAAAGGCAGGGAAATGCTGCTGTAAGGAAAGAGGGTCAGGTTCATTAAGATATTGCAAATGATTTGAGCGGCAAAAAAGGCGGTGATGCTATAACAAAGAGTTTTGCCGTAACTGTCTTGGATTTTTCGGGAGAGCTGGAACATCCTGCAGATAAGGGCTGCCATGACAAAACATAGAGCAATGGCGACGCCCCAGCCAAAGCGACCGATAATATAAGCAAAGACGAGGTCTGTGTGGGCTTCGGGGACGATGAAGTGAGGGCCCCGGTCTGTTTCATAAAAAACTTCTTCTGGTGGAATACCTTGGAACCATTGCGCTTTCTCCATAACGAGACGCTGTTGCGTGGCCACATAACCATCTCCCATTGGGTCTTTTTCTGGGTGGAGAAAGGCACTAAAGCGAGCGGCACGATAGGGCTCTATGGCAATCATCATAAAAGAGCTTGCTAAAAATAAGGCTGCTAGTACTCCATAAAAGATAGTCAATTGTTTCTTCGGGGTGGTGCACCAAGGCGCATGGGATACAGAATAATGAATTAATGGCAGGCAGGCAATGGCAAGAATAAATGCTTTTGCTAAGTTATGAGAAAACAAAAGACCAATCGCCAGCACCATGAAAGCAACCAGCAGCCAACTGTCGCTGCGACGTTCTGTCTGCCAGTGGATGGCAAGGCCGGCAAGGCCTAGAAGATAGCAGCACAGCACCAGGGCACCTGCATCAATAGTAACGCTTCCAATAGAAAACCACCAAGAGGTGGAGCCTTGGGAAACCAGCAAAATATGGATATTGAGCAATATTCCTATTGCATAAAGAAGAAAAGAATATTTTAGTAATTTTGTATAATTTATGAAGTAAAACACGGCAGCAATACAAAGTCCGATACCAGTAAAAACGGCTTGTCTGGTGCCGATATTGTAAGATAGAAACGTTTGATAACCGGATAATACAATAATCCCAAAGCCTAGCAACAAAGTAAGGAGGCCTAATGTAAGCCAATCTGTTTGCGGTTTATGGGTTTTGTGCAGTTGACGGCCTACCTCCCGTGGGTCTCCCATTTGGGTGAGAGCTTTTAGGGTGGCGGCTTCTTCTGCCTCGCCCTGGGCGAGATAGGCTTCCTGTAATTCTCCGATATGTTCGGCTAGCTCTTCTCGGATGGCATTGTGGGCCGCTTTGCATTTGATTTGTTCGCAGACGGTGTTTAAATAATTCTCAATATGCGTATTCAAATTGCACGCCTCCTATTACTTTGTTGACAGCTTCGCTGAAGACCTGCCATTCTTGTTGTTTTTCTTTGAGGAGTTTTTTCCCGGCTTCTGTAATCTCATAATATTTCCGTTTCCGAGCAGTTTCACTTTCTTCCCAGTAAGAGTGGATGACACCGTTGTTTTCTAGGTTATGAAGCAGGGGGTAGAGGGTGCCTTCTTTTAGGGTGAAAATCTGATTAGACCGCTCTTCTAATGCTTTGGTCATTTGGTAGCCATACATAGGCTCGGTAGCAAGCAGCGATAATATCATCGTAGCGGTACTGCCTTTTAAGAGTTCTTTGTCCATGATAATGAAGTAACCTCCTTTATGTAGTTTTACTATGCATAGATAATCTATGTATAAAATATAACGCCATTTTTTTGGACTGTCAAGAGAAAAATAAGAGAGAGTATGGTAAAATAAAAAGGGAAACAAATTGTTTTTTGCTTTCGTCTAAGAGACAAAAGGGGGTTATGCCAATGAAAAAAAGAAATCTGTGGACTGCTGGAGTCCTAGCAGCGTCAATCATATGTAGTTGTTTTATTTGTTCTGCTTGCGGCAAGGGGGATGAAGGAGAAGGACAGCCGATAAATCCGCCTAAACAGGAGGAAAAAACGGCCGTTGAGGGCCCTGTCTTTATTACCCTGGGCAGCAGCGTTATGGGTTACTGGGGAGCGGGGGAATGGCATAGCCTAGATAGTATCCTTTACGACCCTTATACGGCGGCAGACGCACCAAAGGAAAGGGATGGTAAAGATGCAGTCCAGGCCTATCTCTATGAAATGCTGGCGGCAGAGCAATATTATCTCTATGATATCAGAACGGGTGCAGTGGAAACGGTAGGTAAAGTTTATATACCGGAGCAATTGGAACTGAGCAGTTTAGATTTGACAGAAAATCCTTTTGGGCAGCAATCTTTTTATGATACAGACGAGATAAAGGCGTTATTTGCTCCTTATCAGCAGCAAACGGCAGTGGACGAATATAACAATACCCAAGACTATTTTGCGTTACCGGTTGTTTTTCCGGAGGATAGTCCGCTAAGGTCTTTTCCGCTTCCTAACGACTTATTCTATCTGGGTTTCTTAGATGAAAACAATGAGGATATTCGGCCTGTAGGTATTGCTCTTTCTCAGGAAGTAGATGGTTTCCCTAAAGATTTAGTGGTAAGAGCCGACGGTACAGAGGAGGAAAAGGCTTTTGTTCAAGCTCACTTAGATAGCGTGGCAATGGGGGATAGTGATTTCGTCATTACTGAGGTATGGACGGGGGATGTAGACGGCGACGGCAAAGAGGAAAAATTGATTATCGCGGCGACGCCGGAGACGGAGAGCGGTTATCCTATCATCCAAAAAGAGGACTTGACCAATGAAAAAGCTGCTGTATTTATTTTGGCACTTTTGGTGAAGGATGGGGAGGCCACCACTCTTTTCTACCAACAGGAGCCCATTAAAGCTGCTTACGAACGAGGTAAGGAAAATGCAGATTATAACATTTACATTGGCGATGAGATTTTCTTAGGCATTGAAACTTGTTTAGGATTGAATGTAGAAGGTATTTTCGACTTTAATGGCGACGGAAAATATGAAATCTGCCTGGGCAATATTTGCTGGGATATTCCTGAGAAACGAGTGCTGGAGCTGCAGAAAGACGGCAGCTGGCAAACGGTGCTTTACGGTAGTTTTGGTTGGTGAGATAGGCAAAAAGGACAGTGCTATGCACTGTCCTTTTTGATAAGATTCTTCGGCTTCGCTCAGAATGACAATAGGGTATTTTTAGTTGATTTCTTCTAAGCGGTTATGAATATTTTGCATTTTCCGATCGGTCTCAGCAATGATATCGGCGCATTCTCGTAACTCTTCGCTAATGCTATCTGGTACATTTTCTGAGCCTTTATAGTGGAGCTTGTGTTCTAAGCTTGCCCAGAAGTCCATGGCGATGGTGCGAATTTGCACTTCTACTTTTACATGTTCGGTGTGGTCGGAGAAGAACACAGGCACTTGTAAAATCAGGTGTAGGCTGCGGTAGCCGCTAGGTTTTGGCTTCTGGATGTAGTCGATTTTTTCTACGAGAACAATATCGTCTTGGCCGGAAAGCAGGTCTGCAATAATATAGATATCGTCAATGAAAGAACAGATAATGCGGATGCCGGCAATATCAGTAAGGTTTTCTCGAGCGGAGTCTAAGGTGACGGGCAGTCCTTTCCGTTGCAATTTCTTCACAATGCTTTTTGTAGATTTTACCCGGGATTTAATGTGTTCGATAGGATTTCTTTTTTGTTTGGCTTGAAATTCATCGTTAAGGATTTCGATTTTGGTGCCGATTTCTTTAATGGCGGATTGATAGGTGATATAAATATCTTGAAATCCTTTCAGCTGTTCTTTGATTTCCTCTGGAATATTTTCTGGCGGATTGCCGCTGAGTTGACTAAAAAAATTATCTTGACTATGCATAGGCTTGTCCTCAATTTCTTTGCTTAGTTAAATATGTTAAATATGTGTTCAATCGGTATCTTTATTTATTTGTTTATTATTAGTATAGCATTGATTTCTTAAAGGAATTTGAAATAGCTGCCTGTTTTCATCTTACCGCCTTTATGGTAAAATGTAGATGGATTTTTCTGGAGAAAGTAGAAATATGGGGAACTTTTCCTAAAGAAGCTTTGTCTAATAAGCAGAACCAGGAAAATAAACATGGTAAAAAGAAAGGATGATGGCTATGAAAAAGAAATTTTTATCCGTCATGTTACTGGCATTGTTAGGAATTTCCTTGGTGGCTTGCGGCAATGATGGCGGTAAGACCCCGGATGGAGATAAAGTAGGCGCATTAGATGATTATACCCAGGTGCCATTTTCTATCTTCGTTGCAAGAGAATTAGAAGATGGTGAAACAGATGTGCGTAATTTGGTTTTTGGTACATTCCCAGATACTTGGCAGGGGACAAGCTATGATAATAATAGCTATTACGATTACTTCCGTAAAAACTATGGGCTGGGTTCCATGGAAGTTCCAATTGTTGGTGATGGGGTGAAGCTAAATATTGATTTTGGTGATTATCAACCGGATAAAATTACAGTACAGCGCGACGCTAATACCTTTGCAGTCCTTTCTGCAAAGGAAGAGCCTAATGCAGAAAACATCTCTGAGGTGGAACTAAAGGATAACAGCTTTATCGTGGAATATGGTGAAGATAGTTTACTATATTATATCATTACCTGTGAATGGGAAGGAACTGGTACTGTAAAATACGGTATAGTGGTTTCTGCGAAATAAATCCTAAAAAATAGGTTAATAGATGATTTATATAACAGCTTTTCTGAAAAGAGAGGCTGTTATTTTTTATACTTCTTGCGCTATGGGTATAACTGGAAATGCTTTGTCTCATAATAGCAGTAGCAATATATTTTATAGGAGGACCGTGATGTGATGCCGATGCAAGTAAAACCGTATACTTATTGGTCTTTGCTATTGCTTTCGTTGCTTTTGGTATTGGTTGCCTGCGGAAAAGAGCGGGGTGAGTTACCTGATGCAGGGACGCAGCCCTTCCAGACTGAGTATCTGGGTGGTTCGGACCAGGCATTGGTTCAGGCAAAAGGAACAGGTATTGAAAATATTGCTGTGATTGACGGAAAAGAAGTTATTCTCAGCAGGGTTTATCAGGAAAAATTTTTAGGCTATGATAGTGAATTGACAGTCATGCTGTCTAGCAGCGGTATGATAGAATATGTTCTTTATAGCTTGACAGGGGAAAAGGAGGCGGTGGCGGCAGCTCTTAGCCAGGCACTGGGGAAGTCCACGCCTGATGAGGTGTCAGCTTCTGTGCCAGGGTTGGGCTATAAAGCCATTTGGCACAAGGGCCCCTATCTCTACACGATGATTGGAGATGGTTCCCAAGTGACGATTGCCATCATAAAAGAATAAACCATATAAAAGAAGGGAATAGGCTGCTCTTACCAGAATATAAAAAAGATATCAAGATAAGAATAAGAGTGAAAAGGAGAGCGGCATGGAAATATCTATCAAACCAAAGATCTTAAAGGGAGCGGTACAGGTTCCCAGTGGAAAAAATTTATTACACTATTATGTTTTAGCAGCGGCGCTATCCCGAAGCGTAGTGACGCTAACGGATATTTCCTTTCCGCAGGATGTACTGGCGACTCTTTCGGCGATACAAAAGTTGGGGGCAAAAGTGCAGGTGTGTTTTGCTGATCGGTCCGTAACGATTACAGGGGCAGGCGAACAACTTTCCATGGCTCTTCAGGAGCAAAGAGCTTTGTTTCAGGAGACGGTGGTACATTGTCAAGACTCTGGCAATACGCTGCGTTTATGTATGCCGGTCTTTCTGCTCTGGGGTGGCTGTCGGTTTTATGGTACAGATAAGTTGTTGGAACGCAATCAGTCTATTTATAAAGCTTTTTGGCAGGAGCAAGCTATTGGTTGGCAGGGGGATGAGGCTGGTATTACTTGTCAAGGTTTTTTACAAAGTGGTCATTATCACATCAGCAATCAGTTAAATGTGGCTTTTCTCATTGGCATGGTCTATGCGCTTGCTTTTGCACCAGGGCAGTCGACGATTACGGTTCCTGGTGGGGTGACAGAAATAGAATACTTACAAATGTCTCTTGCTGTGCTGCAGCAATTTGGCGTAGTGGTAAGCTGCGAAAATAGAAAAGATGGTACTTATTTAGCCATAGCTGGTAACCAGCAATATCAGTTATCATCGGAAGCAAACGGGACCATTGGGGTAGAGGGCGATTATGGTCTGGCGGCTGTTTATTTGGCTGCAAATGCTTTTGGCAGTGATATTCAGGTACAGGGATTACCTGCCTTGGAGGGTATGCTGCAACCGGAAAAAGAAATCATTCCGTTATTGGAGCAATGCAAAAAAGAGGGCCACCTGCAGGTAGATGTTTCTCGTATTCCTTATTTGGTGCCGACGCTGGTAGCTTTGGCCTCGTTACGTATGGGGACGACTCATTTATATTGCGCTGCTGATCAGCAGGAAACCTATGATCGCTTACTGGCTATGAGTAAGGAAGTAGTCAAGCTGGGAGCTGATATCCAAATAGCTGGCAATGGAGTGAAAATCAGTGGTGTGCCGACGCTGCATGGGGCTGCTGTAGATAGCGGCGGTGACCATCGGATAGCCATGGCTCTTGCTGCTCTTGCGATAGCTTGCCCAGAGCCTGTCCTCTTAAATGGTGCGGAATGTGTGGTGAAATCTTATCCAGACTTTTGGCAACAATATGTAAAGCTGGGTGGAGAAATTGAGTGTATTTCAGAATAAAGAAGGCTTTTTCAGATCGGATATTTAAAAAATTAAATAAATTTTCAGCATCTTTTTTAAGAAATGTGATATATTAAATAAATAGTCTTTATGAAATGCATCATGGAATACATAAAATAAAAGGAGGGAGTTTTGATGGGTAAGAAAAAGAAGACGCCCCATTATTATACAAAAGGTGAGGAGTTGTGTAATTCTTTGTCTCATGCAGTGGGGTTTGTGCTTTCTGCGGTAGCGCTTGTCTATATGATTGTAGAAGCGGTAAAATCCGGAGATCCTCTCTGTCTTTTTAGCGTCATTGTTTATGGTACGGCTATGATGGTGCTCTATGCGATGTCTGCTTGTTATCATGCGGTACAAGGGGAAAAGCTAAAAGGTGTATTCCGTATTTTTGACCACTGTGCTATCTTTCTGCTTATTGCAGGTACTTATACGCCCTATACGCTGATTACGCTGCGGGGAGCGGTCGGCTGGACGATTTTTGGTATTATTTGGGGTATGGCGATTTTAGGCATTGTGCTCAATGCCATTGACATGGAGAAATTCTCCCTGCTCTCTCTTATCTGTTATGTTGTTATGGGCTGGGCGGTAGTCTTTGCTGTACGTCCCCTTGTGGCCAGTCTTTCTTCTCTGGGACTATCCCTTTTAGTAGCTGGCGGCATTGTTTACACCATCGGTATTATTTTCTACTTGATGAAAAAAGTGCCTTATATGCATTCCCTTTGGCATTTATTTGTATTGGGCGGCAGCACGCTGCATTTATGTTCTGTGATTTTTTGTGTATTGCCGGTTATGTAAAATAGGATGAATTATAAGAACCTACTACTTCTTATCCATGATATCAGATAAGAGGTGGTAGGTTCTTTTTGCAGAAGAGATATTTTTTAATGTGTACCGATGAGACAGATATACGCTAGGTAAAGCAGGAGTACGCCAAGGCCTTGGTAGCGCTTTATTTTCTTGGTTATCAGGCTGGGTAAAATAATGAGAGACATCAGCACCATGGATAAGGGAATATCAATATAAAGGGTGCTGGAAATAGGTTCTGTAAAGAAAGGTGTTTGTTGTAAGTTTAGCGTCATGTGTCCGGCGGCAATCATACCGCAGCAAGCTGGAATAAGGGTGATATTCATAATATTGGCGCCTAGGATATTGCCGACAGACATTTGACCTTCCTGCTTTAAAAGGGCTGTTACTGCTGTGACTAGCTCAGGAAGGGAGGTGCCGAGGGCTACAATGGTGAGGCCAATAATCCGCTCGGGGATACCTAAAAAAGCTGCAATGGTAATGCCGCTATTCACTAAAAGTCTTGCGCCGATGATGATACCGGCTGCACCTAGGAAGAAGCCTAGGAAGCATTTTTCTTTGCTAATGTTTGTGTCTGTGGCTTCTGGGGAGGGCATAGTTGTTTCTTCATTTTGACCTGCTTTTGCTTCCAGGACGCTTAGTCCTGTGAAAATAAGAAAGCAGCCCATCAGTAACAAACTATCGCTATAGGAAATATTTAAATCACGGCAAAGGTAAAACAGCAACCCTGTAAAGCCTAGTAGCAGCAGCCCTTTATTCCGAAAAGAATTACCAGAAAGGGTCTGTGGGATGCAAAGGATAGAAAGGCCCATAATAAAACCAGTATTACAAATGACAGAGCCGATGTTGTTGCTGATGCCTAGATCAATAGAACCTTGGGCTACGGACATAACAGAAACTAATAATTCTGGTAACGTTGTGGCCAGGCTGACGACGGTAGCGCCAATAAGAATTTTGGGGATATGAGTAATTTCTGCTAGCATGATGGCAGCATTTACAAATATATCACCGCTTTTGATAATCAAAATAAGACCAATGATGAAAATCATGATTGTCATAAAAAATGACATAATATGCCTCCCTGTGTAAAAAAGTTGTTATCCTAAATATATACGGAAGGCAGAACATCTAGACTAGCAAATAAAAAATAATTTATGTGCAAAAATATTTGGTTTTTGACGAAATCTGTCTTTGAAATGGTCTTGCTGGAAGAATATTTTTTCTGTAAAATAAAAAGGGTTTATGAGAAAAAAGGAATTTTCATGAGAACAAAAAGCCCAGGTATCCATATACCCCATTGACAAAATGGAAAATACGGCGTATTATTTTAAGGAAACCTTTTTGATTATCAAAATAATTGAAGGAGGTAGCCGATGTTAAAGCAGGAAAAAAAGCTAAACAGCTGGTTTGTGGATACCTTTAACCGTATTTCTAAAGTGGAACAGCGGGCTTTGAATGAAGGCATTTTAAGTGAAATTTCTTTAAATGAATTGCATACCATAGAAGCCATCGGCATTGAAGGTCCTCAAACTATGTCTGAAGTGGCTGCTCGTCTTTTGGTGACGGTGGGTACATTGACTATCTCTGTAAACCGTTTAGTGAAAAAAGGCTTTGTTTGGCGGTATCGCCCAGAAGATGACCGTCGGGTGGTGATGGTGCTCTTAACAGAAAAAGGAAAAGACGCCTATAAGCTGCACCAGGATTTTCATGGAAAAATGATAAAGTCAGTTCTCGCTGAATTAGATAAAAATGAAGAAAAAGTGTTGCTGCATGCCATGGAGAAAATCCATGATTTCTTTGTTGCGCTGGACCTCTCTCTTCAGGAACAAAATAAAGAGAAATCAGAAAAGATAAATAAAGAGAAGGTAAGGTAAGCGCCGGATAACTGTAAACATAGGAGCTGTAAAAAAGCATATGATTAAAATTCTTACGGATAGTGTTGCGGATTTGCCCAAGGATTTATGTGAGCAGTATCATATTACGGTAGTGCCGCTGCAGGTTATTTTTGGTGATGAAATTTATTTAGATGGTATTGATCTTACCCACGAAGCATTTTTTGCAAAAATGGCGCAATCTGAAAAACTGCCGACTACTTCTCAGCCTACTCCCCAGGTTTATGCAGAGTTATTTGCCCAGGAAGTAGACGCGGGCAATGAGGTAATCGTCATTACCTTGGCAAAAGTATTAAGCGGCTGTAACCAGGCTGCCCACTTGGCAAAGGATATTGTGGGGCGAGGTTCTATCGATATTGTAGATAGTAAATCTGCCTGTATGGGACAGGGCCTTTTGGTGCTCTTAGCTGCGCGGATGGCAGCAGCAGGGAAGTCCAGAGAAGAGATTTTAGCAGCACTAGATGTTGCTATTGAAAATTCTCGGGCATTCGTTATGGTAGCAACGCTGGATAACTTAATAAAAGGAGGCCGGCTAAAGCCGGTAGCTGGTGCTGTGGCCAATATCTTAAATATTAAGCCGATGATTGAGATAGATGAAGAAGGCCATTTGATTAACACTGCTAAGGTGAGAGGCATTCAAAAAGGCTTACAGCATATCATCAAACGAATGAAAGAAGAGCGAGCAGATTATACAAATGCAACGATTGCTTTAGCCCATGCTCATAATCCCGAAAATGCAGACATGCTGGAAGCGATGATAAGAGAAAATTTCCAGGTGGGCGAAATATTGCGCTGTCCTACTGGGTCTGTCATCGGTACCCACATTGGTGAAGGTGCTGTTGCTATTTTTATGATAAAATAAAAAGAAGGATTGGCGGTTTATGCCAATCCTTCTTTTCTTGTAGGGGGAATAATCAGATTATTTAATTTTGAGATTGTTGGTAACATCAGGCTTCTTTTATTTCGGCCTCTTCTTGGTTAAGGGCGAGATATTTCTCTGTGACTTGGGTGCGGACTGGGATGCCTACCAGGGTGGCTACGATAATTTTGCCGCAATCTGGCAGCAAGAAGGGCACTACTGCTGCCATAAATGCCTGGTAAAGAGTGATACCATTTAAGTAGGAAAGCCAAATAGTACCGACGCCATAACAGATAACCATGGCTAGTATCATACCAAAAACAAAGGCAAGTTTTTGCATAGAGGGAGCTTTCTGGGCAGCTTTTTCAATGGTGAAACTGATAATCCATGCCATAATGGGGTATGTGTAAAGGTAACCGCCAGTTGGGCCAAATAATACACCAATCCCACCTTTAAAGCCGCCAAAAACAGGCATACCTATAGCACCCAACAAAATGTATACAAGCTCTGCCAGAAATGCTTGTTTTGGCGTGAGAATGGCGCCTGTAAGCAGCACGGCTAAGATACCCATAGATACAAAAATCGGTGTGAAGGGCAAGGGAATGATGATTTGCGCAAGACAGGCTGTGATTGCTGCAAAAATAGCAATCCTGGTAAGGTCTTTGGTTTTCATTGTGACAGCTCCTTTTTTATATTAAGAAATTTGTGTTGAGGTTATTATAGTAAAATCTTGTTTTATTGTCAACCATAAAAATATAAAAAGTTGACAATAAGGGGGGGTAGAATACAAAAAGGATAGCGGTTAGGCTATCCTTTTTAGTTAGATATCAATGTTTTATTTTTTCATAGTGCCTGTTTCCATAAATCGGGTATGCCAGGAAAGGGCTTCTGAGAGGATATGCGGGGTGTGGCCTTTGCCATTAGCTGTAGCTGCCAGCGCTCTTTCATAATAATCCAATAGCATAGGGCGATAATCTGGGTGAGAACAATGGTTGATGATTTCTAAGGCCCGTTCTCGTGGGCATTTATTTCTTAGGTCGGCAACGCCTTGCTCTGTAACAATAATATCTACATCGTGTTCGGTGTGGTCTACATGGGAACACATGGGAACAATGCTAGAAATGGCACCATCTTTTGCGGTAGATGCTGTTAAGAAAATGGTGAGATATGCATTTCTTGCGTAGTCACCGCTGCCACCAATGCCGTTCATCATGCGGGTGCCCATGACATGGGTGGAGTTGACATTGCCGTAAATATCTGTTTCAATAGCAGTATTCATGGCGATAATGCCTAAACGACGAACTACTTCTGGGTGATTGCTGATTTCTTGTGGTCGCAGCATAATGGTTTTTTTTAGTTCGGGAAGTTTGGTATAGAACTTTTGCAGCCATTCCGCAGAAGGCGTCAGCGCAGTGCCAGAACAAAGAGTGAATTTTCCTGCTTCTACCATATCCAGAGCGGCGTCCTGGATGACTTCAGAATAAAATTCCAAGTCCGTAAAGTCGCTTTCTAATAACCCAGCTAGCACTGCATTGGCTACATTGCCGATACCAGATTGGAGCGGAAGTAAGTTTCTTGGTAAGCGTCCAGCTGTTACTTCACTATGGAAGAAATCAATTAAGTTTCTAGCCATAGCCCGGGATGTATCATCTAGAGGGGCCAAAGGACGCACATTATCAGGAATATCAGTAAAGACGATGCCGGCAATTTTTGCAGGGTCGCAGGGAATATAAGTGGTGCCAATCCTGTCTGTTGCTGCAAGCACTGGGATAGGCTGCCGGTTTGGTGGGTCCAGCGGTACATAAACATCGTGAAGGCCTTCTAATTCTACTGGTTGGCTGGTATTGATTTCTATCAGAACTTTTTTTGCTACTTGCACATAGGTGGGGCTATTGCCTAGAGATGTAGTGGGAACGATGCCACCTTCTTCAGTGATAGCACAAGCTTCAATGATAGCAAAATCAACATCTCCATAAAAGCCATAACGGGTATTTTGTGGGGATAGGCTTAGGTGCTGGTCTTGGTAAGCAATGCCGCCGGGAGTATTTAAGGACTTGCGGCAAACGGTGCAGGTTTGATACGGCATACGGCGACGGATGCCATTTACAGCTGCCAATGCCATATCAAGCTCATCGCCAGTGGACGCACCGGCTAAGATATCTACTTGCAGCGGGGTAGGACTTTGTTTGATTTTTTCTGCCAGTGCAAGGGGGATAGCTTTGGGGTAGCCAGAGGGGGAAAAACCGCTGACGCCAAGGATATTCCCATGTTCTATCATAGCAGCGGCGTCTTCTGCTGAAATGATTTTTTCTTGCAGCTGAGGACAGCGAATTCTATTTGTTTCTATTTTCATTGTATATGTACCTCCTAAAAGCGATATCATAATAGTTTCATGATAAGTTAACAACAGTCTCTTAATATAAAGGTCTACTCATAATCTATTATAGACCTCTTTTTTGTCAAAAAAAAGGAAAAACTTTGTCTAAAATCAGTAAAAAATCTCGTTATTTTTCTGTTTATGTGTCGGATAACAAAGAAGCAACGGATATATTTACCTATTTCCAATTTGTTTTTGCTATTGCTTATCTAGGGGAAAAGAGATAAACTAAAAATAACCAAAAAACAAGCAAAATTCGACCTTAGATGGAATATTCTTTTGATTGCTTTTCAGTCTGCTGTCAGGATGTATCCTTATACTGACATTGCTGTTGGATAAAGATTTATCTGGTGCTTTCATAGATAAAATGGAAAAGACAGACGTTTTCGGTCATTTGGATGAAGGGAGATGCCGTAAACCTGTAGGATGAAAAATTTTTCTATCTTTCCGAGAATTTGGCAAAGCATTGGCGTGTATTAGAGAAATTTCGAGGGGAAGCGTGTTTTATGGCGAAAGAACCATATAATTTGTTGATAAAAGATGCTGTTTATTTTGAGCGAAATCAATTTCAGCAAGGACACATCTTAGTAAAAGATGGAAAAATTACCCATATACTTCCGATGGAGCAGGACGTATCTCAGCTAGACGCAGCAAGGGTTATTGATGGGACAGGGCGATTAGTTTTTCCAGGGTTTATCGACTCTCATGTGCATTTTCGGGACCCGGGAGCCGTTGCAAAGGAAGATTTCTTTACAGGTAGTTGTGCGGCAGCAGCAGGCGGCTTTACTGCTGTTTGCGATATGCCTAATGTAACGCCTTGTACTAGTACGGCAGCGGCCTTGACAGCAAAAATTATGGATGCCGAGAAAAAATCAGTCGTTGATTTTGGCTTTTATGGGGCGGCGGGATTTGGTAATTTTGACCAACTGTCAGCCATGAACGACATTGGTATTGTGGGGTTTAAGACTTTTCTCCAGCCGGGACCAAAAGGACAAGAAGAAAACTTCAGTGGTTTGGTTGCTTATGATGATGGGGAATTATGGCGGCTCATGCAAGAGACGGCAAAAACTGGTACGCGTCATTTTTTTCATTGTGAGAATTATAAAATCATCGAAAAAATGGCTGCTTATCTCCATGAAATTGGTGCAGAAGGATATGATTTTCATTATCAATCTCGTCCCAATATTGCAGAAGTGCAGTCTATCGCTACCGTGTTGCAGTTTGCCCGTGTTACAGGGCAAAAAGTAGGTATTTGCCATATCTCTACAGCAGAAGGTTGCGAGTTGGTTCGGCAGGCAAAAGCGGCAGGCATTGATGTGGTAGGGGAAACTTGTTTTCATTATTTAGTTTACAGTGATGCCGCTATAGATGAATATGGTCCTTTTGCCAAGTGTAATCCTCCTCTTCGTTCCCAGGCGGATGTTGATGGATTATGGCAATATATCGCAGATGGTACTATTGATATGATTGGCAGTGACCATGCACCTCACCAATATGAAGAAAAGCTGGTGGGGCTGGAAAAAGAAATCTGGAAGGCGCCGTCCGGCATTCCTTCCATTGAAGCCTTTATTCCTACCTTGCTCAATCAAGTAGCAAAGAAAAAGCTCTCAGTGGAGCAGTTGGCAAGGCTGGTATCGGAAAACACAGCGAAAGTCTTTGGTCTATATCCGCAGAAAGGATGTATCGCACCAGGCAGTGATGGGGACTTTACCATCATTGATTTACAATCAGAAACGGTTTTGGATATAGAGAAGATGTATACAAAGGCCCGTAAAAATAACATTATGTTTGATGGCACGAAGATACAGGGAAAACTCTGTTATACCATTGTCCGGGGGCATGTGATTATGGAAAATGGTATGGTAGATGTAGGGCAAAAAGGCTGGGGCCAGTATTTGTATCAGAAAAATGAGGATAAAGAAATAGATGAATGATTGCAGTGATAAGGAAAGAAATAAAATTAATGGTACCAATCAGAAGAAGGAGGCGGAATTGGCACGACAAAAGATAGTTGTGGTTGTTACTGGTGGAGACAAGCCCGATTATGATGATATTGCTGATAAAATAGCAGCAGCAGATGTGCTGATTTGTGCAGATAGCGGCGGTGACTATGCTTATACTCATCACTTAAAACCTGATTATCTATTGGGGGATTTTGACTCTATTACAGCAGAGGCAAAGCAGTTTTTTATAGAGCAGGGAGTTGTGCTGCAGGCGGTGCCGGCAGAAAAGGACTTTACTGATACGCAAATGGCATTGGATTTGGCGATGGAGTTTGAGCCGGATACCCTTTATATTTGCGGTGGTTGGGGCAGTCGGGCAGACCATTCTCTGGCTAATGTCTTTTTGTTTTGTAGATATTTGTCGAGGGTTTCGCAGATTGTGTTGTTGGGCAAGGCGTTTTACGGTTACTATGCTCCAAATATTCTGGAAATTGATGGTATGCCGGGGCAGACGGTTAGCCTTATTCCTTTGATGGGGGATGTTACCAATCTTACGCTGACAGGGTTCTATTATCCCGTAGAAAACATTGTATTGCCCTGGGGAAGCTCTCGCGGCATTAGTAATATTTTAGTAGCTAATCGTGGGAAAATCTGCCATGACCAGGGTATCTTGCTTGTTATTCAACACTGGGGGCCTGTTGAATAATAAACCAAATGGCTGGCTAAACAACGAATGAGATAAGTGGGTATGGGGTATGCGCCATACCGCAAGAGAAGGTAAATTTATGACAGGTAGGTGGAAACTATGAAGCAAAAAGAAAATCGTTTGCAGCAGATTATTACTTCCTTTGCCAAGGGGGATCAGCGAGATAATAATCTGGTATTAAGCTTATTAGAAGAGTTAAGTCAGCAATCTGTTTCCGATTTTAAAATACAAGAAGAAAAAGTGGGCTTGGGCAGTGGTAATATATTGGTGTTAAATGAAATTAGTGAGCCTTATCAGTTGCCAAAACTAAATGGTATTCATTTTACGCAGAGTCTTAATCAATCTATGGCGGAAAAAGGCATTGATATTTTGTGGCAGCTGGATATCCTGTTAGCAATGATTAGAGATTATCTAGAGCAGAATTATTCAGATAATCATTTATGGCCGGAGGTGTTTGCTTCTCGTCAAAAGGCTGTGGATTTTTATTTAGCAGCATTAGAAGACTTAAGAACAGAATTTCATGAGGATGATAGTAAATATCAATCTATTCGGGAACTGAGTGGACGAGCTGCGGAGCTTGCGAGAATTTGCCGAGAAATTTATCCTGGTGTGATGTTGGGAACGGAAGCTTGCCTCATTGGCGAGGAAGAAGAAGTATCCTATGTCGTAGTGCCCCGCAAATATGAAGAGTTTGAAGAGTTTGAAGAAGCAGCATTTGAAGAAACGTTTGGAGAAAAAGAGGAAGAATGATGCAATACCCAGAGATAGCGGTTATCTTTGGGTATTTTATTAATAAAAAGAATGTTGGGTAAAATATAAAAGTGTATTTTTATCAAGAAATAAAATAGGTATGTAAAGAAATTATGAAAGTACTGTTAACAGCAATCAATGGAAAATATTATCATACAGCGTTAGGAATTTATAGTCTGCGAGCTGCGGCAGAAGTGAAGGGGTTTGCAGTCTCTATGAAAGAATGGACCGTAAAATCAGGCTTGCAGCAAATGCTAGCCGAAATTCTGCGGGAAAATCCAGATGTTTTAGGCTGCAGTGTTTACATTTGGAATATTGATTTGTTTCAAGCATTATGTGCTTTAGTGAAAGAGCAGTGCCCAGAAATGGTGATTGTATGGGGCGGGCCGGAAGTGACCGGCAGAGGCTGCGATTTACTGAGATCCTGCAGTTATCTGGATTATTTGTTATTAGGCGAAGGGGAAGACATATTTCCTGCTCTTCTTGGAGCGCTGGCAGCAGGCATCCCTTGTCGGTTGGCAGGGGTCGTGGGACGGCAGGAGGGAGAGACTGATAGCTTGCTGCCTGCAGAAAAAATAGATATGGCGCTGTTGCCTTCTCCTTATCGTCAAATGAAGGGGTGGCCGGATTTAGGAGCATTGGATTTATCCCACCGTATTCTCTATTATGAAACTAGCCGGGGGTGTCCTTTTCATTGCAGCTTTTGTTTTTCTGGTGGAGATCAGCCTCGTTACCGTCCTATGGCGCAGGTGGAAGCGGATATCTTGTGTTTATTAGAGATGGGGGGAAAACAGGTAAAGTTCGTAGACCGCACCTTTAATTTTCCTCAAGCGCGCTGCCGTCAGTTGCTGCAGTTCCTGTTGGCTCATTATCAACCAGGGATGAACTTTCATATGGAAATCGCTCCGAATTTGCTGGATAATGAATTTCTAACATTGCTTGCCAAAAGTCCTGTTGGCTACTTGCAAATGGAAGCGGGCATCCAGACGCTGTATCCACCGGCTTTAAAGGCTATGAACCGAGCCATGAACTGGGAGCGGGTACAGGAAAACTTAAAAGAAGTCATTGTTCAGGATAATTGTCATTTGCATGTAGACCTGATTGCTGGTCTTCCTATGGAAAGCTTTCAACAGTTTGCGCAGTCCTTTAATGGGGTTTACCGTCTATTTGCCCATCAGATACAGTTGGGCTTCTTAAAAGTATTGCCAGGCAGCCGCCTTGATAGGGAAAAAGAAAAATGGGGCTTGGTCTATGGGGATACGGCGCCCTATGAAATCATCTCCACGCCGCAAATCTCTCCCGCGGAGCTAGATGTTTTGCGGCGGGTAGATAAGGTGGTAGATTGTTTCTTTAACTGCAATCGTTTCCGGGAAACCTTCCGTTATCTACTGCATAACATAGAGGGATATGACCCATTCCAATTTTTCTTAAAGTTTGCGGCTTTCCTGCCTCAGGAGCAGAAGGAATGGAAGCAAATGCCAAAGAGGAGTTTCTTGTTATTTAGCTTCCTTTGTATAGAATATCCTAAGAAAGAAGGATTATGGCAGGATTTGCTTGCCCTAGACTGGGTATTATCTTGTAGTGGACAGCGGTTGCCAGGTTTTTTGGTTAAGAAAAAAGTAACAGGTCCCTGGCGAAAGCAACTGACTGAGGCAGTGGGGAGAGCGTGGGGGTTAAGAGAAAATGATGGCATCGTTGTCTTGCGGTTAACCCACAAGCCTAGCTGGGATAAGCTTGGGGTGACGGCGATGGAACCGGGGGAAAGCTACTGGGCCTTTTCTAGCCACCATCCCTGGGGGCTCCTGCAGCGGGCGTCTTATCTAGAGGTTACCCATTGTTTTGTTGATGTGTAGGGTAACATTTTACAAGGTGTGGGGGATTATGATAGAATATAACATATATAAGATAAAACGATTTTGTGAAAAGATGCTTCGCTAATGCTGAGAACCATAGCGAGGTATTATAAAACAAGGAAATAGGAGGCGGATATTGATGGCAAACATTTTTGGAGAGCAAATTAACACGATAGATTTTCAGGATGAAACTAATCCATTTTTAATTCCCATTGGCGTATCTAACCGTCATTTACATATTAGTGAGAAGGATTTTGAGACGATTTTTGGTGCAGGACGGACATTGACCAGCATCAAAGATTTATCCCAGCCGGGGCAGTTTGCTTGTGAGGAAACTGTCCATGTAGTGGGACCAAAGGGCATGATAGAAAACATGCGTATCTTAGGACCTTTTCGTGGCCAAACCCAAATCGAAGTATCGCAAACTGACGCACGGAAGCTTGGTATCCAGCCGCCGTTGCGCCATTCTGGGGATTTAGCAGGGACGCCTGGCTGTGTGCTAGTCGGACCCAAAGGCTATGTAGTATTAGAGAGCGGCTGTATCTTAGCAAAAACCCATATTCATATGAGTTTAGAGGAAGGTGCTCGTCTGGGGGTGGCTGATAAAGAATTGGTGGATGTTTATGTAAAAAGCGAACGGCCTCTTTGCTTTATGGATGTCATGGCGCGGGTGCATAAAGATTATCGTCTGGATTTCCATATTGATACAGATGAAGCCAATGCTGCTGGCGTCAAGACTGGGGATAAGGTATTGCTGATTAAAAAATAATATTTTCTTTCTGGTGAGAAGAGTTTTTTTGCTGACATAATTATGTTAAAATATAAGCAACACTGATATTCGGTGGTTGCTTATTTTTTATAATGAAACAGATAAACATAAAGGATGATAGTAAATGTGGAAAATGTGGCAAATACTTTTGATTTATTATGGGATAATCAATAGCGCACTTTTTGTAATGATGGGCTTTGATAAATGGCAGGCGAAACGAGGAAGAACTCGTGTGCCGGAAATCAAACTCTTTGCTGTATCTATTGCTGGCGGTGGTATTGGCGGTTTTCTTGGCATGTTGGCTTGGCACCACAAAGTCAGAAAAGCGAAGTTTTATTTTGTCTTCTTTGCCACCACATTTATCCATATATATTGTTTGTATAAATATTTGCCGGTAGGTGCTTAAGGAGGGCTATATGGCAGTTTATGGTATCTCGGACCTGCATTTTTCTTTTATGGAGCAGGTTGATATAGATCATTTACCTAAAGCTCAGGTGGCAAAGCCTATGGATATTTTCCATAGTCGCTGGCAAAATCACTATGCACAGATATGGGAAAATTGGCAGCAACGGGTCAAACCTGACGATACGGTGCTTTTAGCCGGGGATACTTCTTGGGGGATGAAGCTAGAGGAGACCCGGTGGGATTTTGACTTTCTTCATCAGTTACCAGGGCAGAAGGTATTAATTCGTGGTAATCATGATTACTGGTGGCAAAGTCTGCAAAAAATTAATGCCTTTTTGCCAGAGGATTTTTCTCTACTGCAAAATAGCAGCCTTATGGTAGGGGGGAAGGCTGTCTGCGGTACGAGAGGATGGATAGCGCCGGGCAGTAAAGGCTTTGGGGAAGAGGATGAAAAGATTTTTCAGCGGGAGGTATTGCGGCTAGAGATGGCGCTTTCCCAAGGGCAAAAAACAGGATTGCCTTTGGTGGTTATGTTGCACTACCCGCCTTGTAATGAAAAAAATGAGCCCAGCACTTTTACGGAATTGATGGCAGATTATGGTGTAGAATTATGTGTTTACGGTCATCTTCATGAGGTGCGGGCGGATAAGGCATTGCTTTCGGAAGCATGGGGTATGAAATTTTCTTTGTTAAGTTGCGATTATATTGGCTTTGCGCCGATGTTATTATGGGAGGAATAACCATTGTTTTTACCAATGAACCAAGATGACCTGGCGCAAAGAGGCTGGGAGGAAATAGATTTTTTACTGGTGACGGGGGATGCTTATGTAGACCACCCTTCCTTTGGCACGGCCCTCATTGGCCGGTGGTTGGAGTATTTAGGCTATCGGGTGGGGATGATTGCCCAGCCTGATTGGAAAAGCGATGCAGATTTTCTAGCACTAGGCGTGCCTAAATATGGCATTATTACGGCAGCTGGTAATATGGACTCTATGGTAAACCACTACACGGCAGCCAAGAAACGGAGAAAGCAGGACGCTTATTCTCCAGGGGGGAAAGCGGGCTTGCGGCCAGACCGGGCAACCATCGTTTACAGCAAAAAGCTGCGGCAGCTTTTCCCAGATAAACCCATTATTTTAGGGGGAATAGAAGCAAGCCTTAGGCGGTTTGTTCACTATGATTATTGGGAGGACAAGCTATTTCCACCGATGCTTTTTGCAGCAGAGGCGGACCTGCTTAGCTTTGGCATGTCAGAAATAGCACTGAAAGAAGTATGTGCTATTCTTGCTGCTGGGGGAAGTGTTGCAGATTGTCATAGTGTTGCCGGGATGTGTTATCTGACCAAGCGGGAGCAAGTGCCGGAGAATGCTCTTTTCTTGCCTTCTTTTGCGGAGATTATAAAAGAGAAAAAGAAGTTTGCCGTTGCCTTTCAAATAGAAGACAGGGAGCAAAATTTCTATGATGGCAGACCGCTGGTACAGGCCATGGAAAAGGATAGTGCTATGGTCATGGTGCAGAACCGGCCGGCACGGCCTCTTACTACAGAGGAGATGGACCTTATCTATGAGCTGCCCTATGAGCGGCGCTGGCATCCTCGCTATGACAAAGCAGGCGGTATTCCAGCCTTTAAGGAAGTGGCCTTTTCCATTGTTTCCCATCGTGGTTGCTTTGGTGGCTGCAGCTTTTGCGCGCTAAACTTTCACCAGGGGCGTCTCATCCAAAGTCGTAGTGATGCGTCTATCCTGCGGGAGGCGGAGCTACTGACAAGACATCCTGATTTCAAAGGCTATATCCATGATGTAGGTGGTCCGACGGCGAATTTTCGTAACCAAGTGTGTAAAAAATGCGAGAAACTTGGTCCTTGTCGGGACAAGCAGTGCTTATATCCTCGACCTTGTAAATCGTTGCCTTATGACCATAGTGGTTATACGAAGCTCTTGACGGCTCTTCGTAAACTGCCTGGGGTAAAAAAGGTATTTGTCCGCTCTGGGTTGCGTTTTGACTATTGTCTGGCAGATAAGTCCAATGAGTTTTTACCAAATCTTTGCCGCTTTCATGTTAGCGGTCAGCTGAAAGTGGCACCAGAGCATGTGGCAGATAACGCGCTCTCTGCTATGGGAAAACCAAAAAATCGGGTCTATAATGAATTTGTAGCTAGATATCGGAAGATTAATGGGCAAATTCATAAGGAACAATATTTAATTCCTTATTTTATGGCGGCTCATCCGGGATGTACGCTGGCAGACAGTATCCAGCTAGCGGAATATATCCGGAACTTAGGCCATCGTCCAGAACAGGTGCAAGAGTTTATGCCTACGCCGGGTAGCTGTAGTACGGCAATGTTTTATTCTGGGTATGACCCTAGGACTATGGAGCCTATCTTCGTGCCGAGAAGTGATAAGGAAAAAGCCATGCAGCGGGCATTGCTTCAGTATTGGAATAAAGAAAACTGGCCTCTTATCCGGGAAGCGCTGCGGCTGGCGAAGCGAGAGGACTTAATTGGTCTGGACCGTAAGGCGTTGGTGCCACCAGAGGGCGGAGAAGGTGAATATTTATCAATAAACCGTAACTATAACCCTATGAAGAAAGATGTATCAGCAGAGAAATTAAAGGGCAAAGGTGGACGAGATAGTCGTAGCGGCAAGCAGGTCCGCTCCTCTGGGAAAAATAATTTCAGTCAATCTCAAGGAAACCATGATAAGCTGAAGAAAAAGAATAGTAGTAGGGCACCTGGTAGCGAACAAAATCAGCCCATGACCAGCAAAGCGAAAAAGAAAAGGGGCTGGGCTGTGGCCAAAAAGAAAAAATAACAGTCTTGGGGAGCAGATATGATTTTCGGTATTGGAGTAGATATCATCGAAATAGAACGGGTAAAGCGGGCAGTGCTTCGGAGTCCGCGATTTTTAGGCCAGGTATTTACGGCAGCAGAAATCGCTGATTGTGCCCAAAAGGCCGATTACTTTGCATCTCTAGCTGCTCGTTTTGCTGCCAAAGAAGCTGTCAGCAAAGCACTGGGCGTTACTATGTGGGTACAAAAATGGCAGCAGATAGAAATCCGCCAGACTGAACAGGTGCCGACAGTAATACTGAAAGACGATATGTTGGCTGTATCCGAAAAGCTGGGCATTGTGAAAATTTCACTGTCCCTGAGCCATGATAAAACGCAGGCTATTGCCTTTGTTGTAGCAGAGCAATAAAGTGGGTGTTTATAGAAAGATATATTTGTTTAGAATGGCATTCGAAGTAGTGATAGAGTATGGATTAACATAAACCGAAGGACGGAGGGGATAACATGGGAAAAGTAGTTTCAGTAGAACAAATGCGCGACTTAGATAGACGGGCTGTAGAAGAGTATAATCTGCCGGGTGTCCTGCTGATGGAAAATGCCGGTATTGCCGTGGCAAAAGTTGTATATGGTATGCTGTCGCTAGATGGAAGTGAGAAGGGGAGTAACCGGGTAGCTGTTTTTGCTGGTAAAGGCAATAATGGCGGTGACGCTTTTGTTGCGGCGCGGCATTTAATCAACCATGGTTATGATGTGCGTATGTTCCTGCTTTGTCATCCTGATGATATCCAGGGGGATGCGCTGATCAACTGGCAGATTTTAAGGAAGATGGGCTTGCGATATCAGATGGTGCTGGGTGAACGGGACTTGAATGTGGCTCGCGTTGGCCTCATCAATAGCGCCTTGGTAGTAGATGGCATTTTTGGCACTGGTTATCAAGGCAAAATGGATGATATTTGCAAAGAAATGATACGCCTCATCAATGAAAGCAATCGTCCTGTGGTGGCCATTGATGTGCCTTCTGGTATTGTGGCTGATACTGGTGCTATTGAGGATATCTGCATTCATAGTACGAAAACGGTGACCATGGCACTACCAAAAGTAGGCTTATACCTGGAACCAGCTACTACTTATGTAGGTGATTTAGTCATCGGGGATATATCTATGCCTGCTTCTCTCTGGGAAAGCGCCGGCATTATGCGGGAAGTATTAGATGCCGACTTTGCTAAAACATGGCTGCCAAAACGGTCCCTTACCTGTCACAAAGGAGATTTTGGTCATGTGCTTTTAGTGGGGGCCAGCAAAGGGTTAAATGGTTCTGCTATTCTTGCAGCAAAGGGCGCGCTGAAAGCCGGTGCCGGGTTATTGACTGCAGCAGTGCCGAAACAATTGGCAGATGTTTTCTCGGTGGCGCTGCCGGAGGCTATGACCATGCGGATGAATTGTAGCAGTGGCGGGACTATCGCTGCCAGTGGCATTGAAGACTTAACTTTGCGGCTGGAAAATAAAACACTGGTAATCGGGCCGGGCTTAGGGCGAACAGAAGATAGTGAGCAAATCGTCTGCCAGTTGCTTGCGGCTATCCAAAGTCCTGCAGTAATAGACGCTGATGGACTCTATGCCCTAAAAAATCATTTGCCTCTTTTAAAAGGCTTAGAACAAACAGTGGTGTTGACGCCTCATGTAGGAGAAATGGCTTATCTTACCGGAACCACGCCGGCCTACGTCCAGGAGCATCGCTTGCAGGTGGCAGAGGAGTTTGCCAAGGAATATGGTGTGGTGCTGGTATTAAAAGGGGCTAGGACGATTATTGCAGATAAGAAAGGCCGGGTTTTCATTAATCCAACTGGTAATCCAGGTCTTGCTACTGGTGGCAGTGGGGATTTATTGGCTGGTATCATCGGCGGCCTTTTGGCGCAAAAGATTACACCGACGGTAGCGGCGGCGCTGGGCGTTTATCTCCATGGTTATGCGGCCGACTTAGCCTGCGCTCGCCTGGGTCAATGGTCTATGCTGCCCTCTGATGTGGCGGATTTTCTTGGTCAGGCTATGTTAGCGTTATCTGAAAAATAAAATAAAATATTTTTCAAGCAGGGTATAAAACTACTAGTCTTTGGGACAAACTCTACATAGAAACAGGAAAAGAAAATAAACACAAATCAGTAATCAAAAGCTTTTCATAAAAAATCTTTTCCGTAACATAGATGTGGAGTGATAAATGGTGTTAGTAAAAAGAGGAGACATTTTCTTTGCTGCATTAAATCCTGTACAAGGTTCAGAACAAGGCGGGACACGTCCGGTTATCGTCGTTCAGAATGATGTGGGCAACCAATATAGCCCCACTACCATCGTGCTTGCTATTACCTCTCGCATTAACAAGGCAAAGCTGCCTACCCATGTGGAAATTCCCTGTATCGAGTCGGGGCTAAATAAAGACTCTGTTGTCTTGGCGGAACAGCTGCGCACCATTGATAAGAGCCGCCTTATCCAAAAAATCGCCACGGTGGAGCAAAATACCATGGCAAAAATCGACCAAGCCATGGCCATCAGTGTAGGATTAGGAGCTAGCCGTGAGCGCAATGTTGTCATGACGAACCCTTCTCCGGCACTGACTTCTTAAATAATTCGTCGAAAAATCAGCATAGGATAGGCTGCTTTGAGCATATACTCCTGCAGAGAGAAAGATAGTCTGGGGTGCTTTGTAAATTTGAAAAAAAGACTATGCTTTTCGGGAAACTTATAGTAAAATCTATAAAGATATAGATTTGAAGGTTAGGGAGGATGCCGGGCATGAGCGAGCCTATTATCGGGTTGACCTGCGGACTTGACTATGAAGCAGAAACCTGTTGGTTAAGATATTATTATCAGGAAGTAGTAGCAGACATCGGCGGTGTGCCGCTTATCCTGCCGCCAATGGCCAATGACGCCATTCGGGAAAAAATGTTTAACTTGGTAGATGCCGTGATTTTCACTGGCGGCAATGATGTAGACCCGCATTTTTTCGGGCAGCTGCCTCAGGTAGGCATTGGCAAAATAGACCCGGCTCGAGATAGCTGGGAGATTTGGTTGGCTCAGAAGTGCTGGCAAGCAAAAAAACCAATGCTGGGTATCTGCCGTGGTATGCAAGTGATGAATATTTGCTTAGGCGGGACTATCTATCAAGATATTCATCGGCAGCGGGAAAACACCATGGAGCATATGCAAAAGGCGCCAAAGTGGTATAACAGTCATAGTATCAATGTAACCAATCCCATGCTTGCAGAAATTATTGGCGGAGAGCGGCGTTGGGTTAACAGCTTCCATCATCAGGCTATCGACAAAGTGGCAGATGATTTTGAAGTGGCGGCAACTGCACCTGATGGGGTGGTAGAGGCCATCGTGGGGAAAAATCATCCTTTTGCCATTGGGGTACAGTGGCACCCGGAATGCGCTTGGCAGCAGCAGGATATGTCCTATGGACTATTTGAAAGCTTAGTAAAAGCGGCAGATAAAAAATAAGAAAATAATATACTACATAGAAGTAAAAATATACGGAATTTTTAAGCACTTTTGTCATTTTGAGGAGAGGAGCGACGAAAAATCTTGCTTGTCACGAGGAAAAAGATTTTTCACTGCGTTCAAAATGACAGTAGCGGATATTATTCCGTATATTTTCTTATTTTAAATAGGGATATGCTTTGACTATAGAAGTATTTATGGTATGATAACATATATGGTAGTTTGTATGCTGAAGACGAACAAGGACAAACAAAAAGAAAGCAGAAAGGTGGGGAAAGAATGGAACTTGTTACCTATGGTCCAGAGGAAACATTTTCTCTGGGGGAGAAAATCGGTAGATATATTGTACCTGGCAGCATCCTTGCCTTAAGCGGTGATTTAGGAGTGGGGAAAACGGCTCTTTCCCAAGGGATTGCAAAGGGGCTTGGCATAACAGAACAAGTTGTTAGTCCTACCTTTGTGCTTATTCAAGAATATGAAGGCGGGCGGCTGCCTCTTTATCATATGGATATGTATCGCCTGAAGACGGAACGGGAGTTTGCACAGTTAGGCTTAGAGGATTATTTTAACAGTAATGGGGTTATGGTTATTGAGTGGGCAGAGCGGTTAGGTGGTCTGCTGCCGGCTGACCATATTGCTATTCATATCCAAGCTGTATCCGATACGGAGCGGAAGCTAACCGTCTCTTATGACGAAAGCAAGTTTATCAAACAACCGCTATGGCTAAGGGAGGTATTTGCAGATGAAATTATTGGCCATTGATACGGCGACAAAAGCAGCTTCTGCCGCCATTGTTTCTAGTGAAGGGATTATAGGAGAAATTGGCTTAAATATTGGTAAAACCCACTCGCAAAAATTCCTGCCTGGTGTGGAACAATTGCTTTCTCTTTGCGATATGGCGTTAAGTGACATGGACGGCTTTGCAGTAACGGTGGGGCCGGGCTCCTTTACAGGGGTACGCATTGGCCTAGCCACGGCAAAAGCTTGGAGCTATGGTTTGGACAAGCCTGTGGTTGGGGTGAATACCTTGGACGCGCTGGCCGGTAATGTAGATTGTCGTTATGTTTGCCCTATTTTGGATGCACGGCGTAATGAATTTTATACCTGCCTTTATGATGGGGGTAAGCCTATTTGGGATTATCTGGCCTTATCTCCTCTTGCTCTTGTGGAACGGCTCCGCCTGCTAGATGGTACCATTGCCTTTGTAGGGGATGCGGTAGCCGGCTATCAAGGGTTTCTTAGTGAGCAGCTGGGAGAAAGGGCATATTTCCCAAATTCTGCTCGGCAAGTATTTATGGCGGTGGCTTTGGGCAGTATTGCCATGCAAAAACTGGAGCAAGGTGAGGTACAGACTGCGTTGGAGATTGGGCCTTTTTATCTGCGGGCTTCTGAAGCAGAAATCAAAATGCAGGAAAAATTGCAGGCGCAAGGGAAGTAATAACAGATATGGTTGCAAACGAAAAAGTAAATGAAAAAAGTGCATTGACAGAGCAGAAATTTTCCCTAATCCAGCTGACGGACGCTTATATCAATGAAATGATGGAGATAGAACATCTATCCTTTACGGCTCCCTGGAGTAAAGCCTCTTATTTGCATGATTTAAATGAAAATCCCTTGGCTTATTATAGCGGGTGTCTTTATAATGGCCATCTGATTGGCTATGCTGGCGTCTGGCAAATTATGGATGAGGGGCACATTAGCAATGTGGCGGTTCATCCTGATTTTAGGGGCAGGCGTGTGGGAGAATTGCTCCTAAGACATATTTTTTGTTTTTGCTTGCAGCATGAGATTAATCGAGTGACGCTGGAAGTGCGGAAAAGCAATTTATCGGCGCAAAAGTTGTATGAACGATTGGGCTTCCGATGTGTCGGTGCTCGACCTAAATATTATGCAGACAATCAAGAAGACGCTTATATCTATTGGTGTGAGTTAAAAAAGGCAGGTGAGATAAATCATGGTGAAAATCTTGGCCATAGAGAGTAGTTGTGATGAGACGGCGGCGGCTGTTGTCGAAGATGGGCGGCAGGTGTTGTCTAATATTATCGCAACTCAAATCCCTACCCACAAGCTATATGGCGGTGTGGTGCCGGAGATTGCCTCTCGGGAACATTTAGAGGCCATTGTTGCTGTGGTAGACCAAGCCATGGAGGCTAGTGGTTGTGCATTTGCAGATATTGATGCTATTGCTGTGACAAAAGGTCCGGGATTGGTAGGCTCTCTTTTGGTTGGTGTATCTTATGGGAAAGCGCTGGCCATGGCGCTGGATAAGCCCCTCATTGGCGTGCATCATCTTGAAGGCCATATAATGGCAAACTTTTTAGAGCACTCGGATTTATCTTTTCCTTTTTTAGCATTGGTGGTATCTGGTAGTCATAGTGGATTGATTTGGGTAGAGGATTTTGGTAAATATCGGCCTTTGGGGCAAAGCAGAGATGATGCTGCTGGTGAAGCTTTTGATAAGATTGCCCGGGCTCTGGGACTACCTTATCCTGGTGGACCGGCTATCCAAAAAGCGGCCTTAGAGGGGGACCCTCATAAATATGATTTTCCTCGTGCTTGGCTGGAAAGTGGTAGTTATGATTTTAGTTTTAGTGGGTTAAAGTCCTCGGTACTAAACTTTTTAAACCAGTGTCGTATGAAAAATGAGCCCATTTCTGTGCCAGATATTGCGGCGTCGGTTCAAGAAGCTATTGTGGAAGTCTTGGCGGAAAAGGCCATCAAAGGTGCTGTGACAGAGCATACGGATACCATTGTCCTTGCTGGTGGGGTGGCGGCTAACAAACAACTGCGGGAGCGATTGCAAAGCAATAAACAGGGTATCAAGATTATCTGGCCTTCTCTTGTTTTTTGCACGGACAATGCGGCTATGATTGGGGCGGCGGCTTTTGGTAAGTATCAAAAGGGCGAGTTTTCTGACCTTTCTCTGAATGCTACTGCCAGTTTACCAATTTTTGAAAACAGTCAACAGGATTAATCATCGTTAGCTGTCTCTTTGTACTGAAAAGTATGTCGGAAAGAACCTAAGACTATCTGTCGGAATGTAGGTAGAAAACAAAGAAAAAACTTTAAATGTATTTGAAAATACAAGATTTTTGTGGATAATGTGGAAAACTCTGTGAATAACTATGAAATAAGGTTTTTTGTTCCACAAAATTATCCCACGAAAAAAACAAAATTTTGTCGAAAATCTATTCTCCCTGGTTGACACAATTTCTGCTTTTTCGACAAAAAAAATTGGGAAGAAAATATTTTATTTTTGATGAAATATGTTTATAATATAGTCGCTGGCATAAGCTGGAGTTTTATATAAACGGTTTGTCAGCGGAAAAAGAGAGATTTTTCTACAATAAACAAATGTTTTTTGTATGCAGAAATATGGCAAATATTGTCTAAACTATTTAAATCAAAATGGAACTTGTTATAATAAAAGGCAATCGCACAGTTGCTTTTGTTGTAAGTCCATTTTGAAACAGATTATATGGAAACAGAAAGGAATGGAGTTGCATAACTATGGAAGAGAAAAGAAACTTAAGAAGTGAAATGAGGGCATCTCGCTTAAATCTAACAGAAGAAGAATTTATAGAAAAATCCAAAGCAATTGCCAATGTGATTATGGAGTTACCTCAATATAAAGAAGCAGAACGGATTATGGTTTATTTGCCTTTAGAAGGGGAAGTGAATATTAAGCACTTGTTTGGTCCAGCATGGGAAGCGGGCAAAGAATTATATGTGCCTGTCTGTGAAGGACAAGAACCTGGTGTGATGCAGGCTGCTCTTTATAAAAAGAAATCTATCACGACGATTACCAAGCAAAAGGTAATGGAACCTGTTTTTGCTCGCTATATAGACCCAGAGGATTTGGATTTACTGTTAATTCCAGGACTTGCCTTTGATAGGCAGGGCCACAGGCTGGGCTATGGCGGCGGTTATTATGACCGTTTCTTTCATCGTTTAAATAAGAATGCGGTGAAGATTGGCGTTACTTTTGATTTGCAGGTATTTGACGAAATCCCTTATGAAACCCATGACCAATTTTTAGATGGGTTAATCACGGAAAGTGGCTTTTATTCTACCAGTATCTAACAGCAACAAACCGAAATATGCGTTTCTTTGACAAAATCTGACAGGATTGTGTCGTAAAAGAACGAATTACGCTGGTATTTGTCGTAATTTTATTGGATTTTGCGAGAGGATATTTTGTTTATGAACGGAAATAAACTAATCAGAAATAGAAGAAAAGGGATAAGGAATTTATGATAGTGAATAACGCAGAAATAAATGAAAATAATCCAACCGTAAAAGAGAGCGACGAATTATTTATCTGGAAAAGCGCTGCAAAAAAATTGGCGCTGGAAATGGAAAACCAAGTGCGCCTCTTTTCTAGTGTATATAATGGTATGGCTGAAGGTCTCATGTTGGTGGATTTAACGGGAAAAATCCGATTTGTTAACGTGCAGTTTTTGAAGATTATTTGCATGGATGGGAAAGGTTTTGTTGGTTCCTATATTGATAAAATCTTAACTCCAGAATTATTTAATGGCAGGCATATTTTTACTCACGAAACTATCGAGGAAGTCGCTGAGCTGAAAACAGGTAAGAAATATGCAGGAATAGAAATCATTGTGCGGGGAACTCCCGTCTATGTAGATATCAAAATCCATCCTCTTTTTAACAGCAAGGGCCAGGTGGAATGTATCGCGCTTTATTGCAGAGAAAATAATAGTGCAAAACTTTTGGCAGAAGAAATGGCAAAAAATGAAGCGCTGACCAAAGTCGGCCAACTAGCGGCAGGTGTAGCCCATGAAGTGAGAAATCCGCTGCAAACAGTAGGTGGGTTGATGGATTTAATCCATGCTAAATATAAGGATGATAAGAAAATCAACCGTTATAGTGATTTAATCTCTGGAGAGTTAAAGCATATTAATGATATCTTAACGGAATTTTTGAAGTTTTCCCGGCCGCAAAAGCTGGATAAAACGATGAAAAATATCAATGATATATGCAGTGAAGTCGTTATCCTAATGGTTAGCATGGCCAACTTAAATGGTATTCGTTTAACCAAGAAACTGGCTAAAAATGTACCTAATATTTTCTTGGATGAGTATAAGATTAAGCAGGTCTTGATTAATCTGATTACCAATGCCATAGACGCCACTAAAGATGTGGGGGATGAAATCGTTATTGAGACTGGATATTATCCCAAAAGCAAAGAAGTTTTTATCCGTGTAAGGGATAATGGTTGTGGCATATCTGAAGAGGTGCTTAGTGAAATCTATAATACCTTTTTTACCACCAAAGAACATGGTACAGGATTAGGATTACCGATTTGTAATCAGATTGTTGCTGAACATGATGGACATATCAAAGTAGAAAGTAAAGAAGGCAAAGGCACTACATTTACGGTGATTATTCCGGATAAGGTAGCCATAGACCAAGATAGAGAATAAAATAAAGGCAGTACGATTTATCGTACTGCCTTTATTTTATTTATGCTCTTTTTGCTCTTCCTTGCATACTTTATTAGGACACTTGCTGCATTCTTCCTCTTGTTTTTCCAGTTTTTCTGTTAAGCCTTCGATGCCTTTGACTAATTGGGAGATTTCCTGTTGGATAGGGTCGGGAAGATTTACTTGGTCTAATTCAATAGAAGAAATGCCTTTGCCTTCTTGTTTGACTGGTTTTCCAGGAATGCCGACAACGGTGGTATTAGGAGGGATTTCCTGCAGTACGACTGAATTTGCGCCAATACGAACATTATCGCCAACGGTGAAAGGACCTAAAATCTTCGCACCGCAGCCGATAAGGACATTATTGCCAATGGTAGGATGGCGTTTGGCGCCTTTATCCTTGCCGGTGCCGCCTAGGGTAACACCATGGTAAATGGTGCAGTTATCACCAATAACGGCTGTCTCCCCGATGACGATGCCCATACCATGGTCAATGAACAATCCATGACCGATGGTAGCGCCGGGATGGATTTCCACACCGGTGAAAAATCTGGTCCACTGGGAGAACATCCGCGCCAGGAAAAAAAGTTTATGTTTGTAAAACCAATGGGCAAAGCGATACCCCATAAGTGCGTGAAAGCCTGCGTAAAGCAGAAATACTTCTAAAGTGCTCTTTGCCGCTGGGTCACGCTGGGCAATATTTCTTGCATCTGAAAGTAACGACATGAAAATCCCCCTTTTAGCAAACTGGTTTTTACCGGGATAAATTAAAATAAAACTAAACCTATAAAACATAGTGTTTTTCTTGGGTATTGTTTATATTGTAATCGTTTTTCTCAGGAAAAGCAACAGAAATTTAAAATAGCTAGTCTGGTTGCTGTTCTTATAGAAATAGTATATGTCCAAGCTTTTTGATAGGTGCGTTATGCGGGGCGAGAAAATTGTATAAGAATATAGAGTGGTAAAAAATGGAGCAAGGTAGAGTAAAATAGAATATTTGTACTATATTATCAATGTAATCCTTAAAAACAAGGAAAATTATTCTATTTTTCCTGTTTTATGGGCTTGATATAATTCCTGCATACTTATATTATATGTAATAGATGTTAGCACTCTTCTCTAGTGAGTGCTAATAAGAAGAGGAGGGTATAAAATGAATATGAAACCATTGGGTGAAAGAGTCATCATAAAGATGTTAGAAAAAGAAGAAACTACAGCTAGCGGCATCGTATTGCCGGATACTGCTAAAGAAAAACCCCAAGAAGGGGAAGTGGTAGCCGTAGGCCCTGGCCGTCTTTTGGAAAACGGTAATCGTGTTGCTTTAGAAGTAAAAGTAGGCGACAAAGTAATCTATTCCAAATATTCTGGCACAGAAGTGAAAAAAGACGGTGTGGAATATTTAATCTTAAACGGAGAACGGGATATCTTGGCCATTCTCGGTTAATTGGTTAATAGAAAAGGAAATTTTTCCTATAAGGAAAATAGAGGAGGATATTGAGGATTATGGCAAAACAAATTGTTTTTCGTGAAGAAGCGCGCTATGGCTTAGAACGGGGGGTTAATGCTTTAGCTGACGCTGTAAAAGTAACTATGGGGCCAAAAGGCAGAAATGTTGTATTAGAACGGAAATATGGTTCTCCCCTCATTACCAATGATGGGGTTACCATTGCGAAAGAAATCGAATTGGAAGACCCTATCGAAAACATGGGCGCCCAACTGGTAAAAGAAGTTGCTACCAAAACCAATGATGTAGCAGGGGATGGTACTACCACTGCTACTTTATTGGCCCAAGCTATTATCAGAGAAGGCTTGAAAAACGTAGCTGCCGGTGCAAACCCAATGGTAGTAAAAAAGGGTATCGAAAAAGCAGTAGCTACTGCTGTGGAAGACTTGAAGAAAAACTCTCGTAAAGTAGAAAGCAAAGAAGCCATTGCCCAAGTAGCTTCTATCTCTGCCAATGACACCAGCATCGGCCAGCTTATCGCTGACGCTATGGAAAGAGTAGGCAATGACGGTGTCATTACGGTAGAAGAAAGCCAAGGCTTTGAAACCACCCAAGAAGTAGTAGAAGGTATGCAGTTTGACCGGGGTTACCTCTCTCCTTATATGGTAACAGATACTGACAAAATGGAAGCAGTCCTCAACGACCCATACATCTTAATCACTGATAAGAAAATCGGTGCTATTGCTGATATTTTACCAGTGCTGGAAAAAGTCGTACAATCTGGCAAGCCATTACTGATTATTGCGGAAGATGTAGAAGGGGAAGCGCTTGCTACTTTAGTAGTGAACAGACTTCGCGGCACTTTTACCTGTGTAGCGGTAAAAGCTCCTGGCTTTGGCGACAGAAGAAAAGCGATGCTGCAAGACATCTCCATCCTTACCGGCGGTACATTGATTTCTGAAGAAGTGGGCCTCAAATTAGACGGGGCAGACCTCACCATGCTTGGCCGGGCTCGTCAGGTAAAAGTGGGTAAAGAAAACACCACCATCATTGACGGTGCAGGCAGCCCTGATGAAATCAAGGCCCGCGTACAACAAATCCGTCGTCAAGCAGAAGAAACTACTTCTGAATTTGATAAAGAAAAATTACAAGAACGGTTGGCAAAATTAGGCGGCGGCGTTGGCGTTATCAAAGTAGGCGCTGCTACCGAAACCGAACTGAAAGAAAAGAAATTGCGCATCGAAGACGCGTTGGCTGCTACTCGGGCTGCTGTAGAAGAAGGTATCGTACCTGGCGGTGGTTTGGCGCTCTTAGAAGCATTAGACGCGGTAGAAAAACTCAAAGCCGAAGGCGACGAAATGACTGGTATCAACATCATCAAAAAAGCTTTGGAAGAACCGGTAAAACAAATCGCTGCTAACTCTGGTGCAGAAGGTGCTGTCATCGTAGAAAAAGTACGGGCACAGAAAAAAGGTATCGGCTACAATGCTGCTACTGGTACTTTTGAAGACATGGTAGCTGCTGGTATCGTTGACCCAACCAAAGTTACCCGCTCCGCACTGCAACACGCTGCATCTGTAGCTGCTATGCTTCTCACTACCGAAACTGTAGTAGCAGACATCCCAAAAGATGAACCTGCTATGCCAATGGCAAACCCAGGCATGGGCGGTATGATGTAATTAGACATTTTCATCAAGAAAAACAAAAAAGGCGTTGAGAATTTTTCTCGACGCCTTTCTTATTATATAGAAGTATTCGTGATTGCGATGGAGGACGCGCGGTAGCTGCTCATGGCGGGAAGCTGCCGCTTGGTGGTGCAATTTGCCAGTATCGCAGAGACAATGCAGATGCAGATAAACAATAAGAGAATTTTCCAGAAGTCTTCTTTATTGTGATGTTGCGGTGAAGAAGATGATTTTGTCATAAAAACGACCTCCTATTTTATGAGTATAAATTTATAATCATAATTACACTATAAAATTATAGTATATTAAAATATTTTTTGTCAAGATAAACTGATTTTAGAGTGGGGAGGGAGATTTGTGGCGAAGGAGATACGGATTACCAAGAAAAACCCTAAACGGGGAGACGATGGTCATAAAGTGGTGACGGTGAGAATGCCGGAGGAAATCCTGGCAGAACTGGAGGAAATCTCCGTTCGGACGAACCGTTCTCGTAATGAGGTAATAAATTTTTTACTGAAGGCTGCTATTGATATCGTAGAAATTGAAGAGTAATTGCTGACTGTTATTCTATGCCTTGCAGCTATAGATGTTATTTGAAATAGGTATTGGTTATTTTAAAAGTTTTGCATTATCATATAGGTGAACCGAAAAGGGACGCCTATTTTTTATTTTAAAGATACCGAGACTGAGGAGGTTATGAAAATGAAAAGACTATTGTGTTTAATGTTGACGCTGCTGTTTTGCTTTTCAGCATTTACGGCTTGCGCCGTAGGGGCAGATAATGCCGGAGATGATATGACCATCCAGCTGCAACTGGGCAGCGCACGTATGACGGTAAACGGTGTAGAAAAGGAAATCGACCCAGGCAGGAATACTATGCCTGTGGTAGTAAATGATAGAACCTTATTACCTGCCCGCGCCATTGTAGAAGAAATGGGTGGTGAAGTGAGCTGGGACGAGGCAAGCCAGACTGCTGCATTTACCAGCGGTACTGAAGAAATCCGTTTGACGGTAGGGAGCAGAACGGCATATATTAACGGCGCAGCTCGTACCTTAGATGTTGCGCCTACTGTTATGGATGGCCGTACCATGCTGCCTATTCGTTTCATCGCTGAAAGCTTTCATTTTACGGTAGACTGGCAGGAAGCCAGTCAGCAGATTACGATTAAAAGAGGGGAAGGGGTGAGTGCTTTGCCAACACAGCCTAATGAAAACAATGGCTCTCGGGCAGTAGTGATTTATTTCTCTGCTACAGGGAATACGGAAACTTTAGCGGCAAAGGTGGCTGCCGCTGCCGGTGCGGATAAATACGAAATCTTACCGCAAACTGCTTACACCAGTGAGGATTTGAATTATAACAATGATAATAGCAGAGCTAATAGAGAGATTAATAGTGACGAACGGCCGGCTATCCAACCGCTTAATATAGATTTTTCTCAATATGATACAGTGATTTTAGGCTACCCGATTTGGTGGGGACAATGCCCGCCGGTGGTAAGAACGTTCTTAGCCAATACGGATTTATCTGGCAAGACCATTATGCCTTTTTGTACTAGTGGCTCTAGTGGTATCAGCGGCAGCCTGGGGAAAATCCGGGAGCTTGCGCCTGATAGTACTGTAACAGATGGTTTCCGTGGCACAGGGGCGACCACAGAAAGCCAGATTACAACTTGGCTAACCCAGAATGGATTTAAGAAACAGGAAACTGGGGCAGCTGGTAGCAGCACTGCCGGCAATACTTTGAAAATCCAGGTAGGCAATAGAACACTAACGGCTACTTTAGCAGATAATTCTTCTGTAACAGCGTTAAAGGAGTTGTTGGCAAAAGGGCCGGTGACCATTGATATGCATGATTATAATGCTATGGAAAAGGTAGGTTCCTTGGGAACCACGCTTCCTCGTAATGATGTGCAGACGGCAACAGATTTTGGCGACCTTATTCTGTATCAGGGAAATTCTTTTGTCATCTATTATGATAAAAACAATTGGAACTTTACCCCATTAGGCAAAATCAATGATATTACCCAAGCAGAATTAAAAGCTATCTTGGGGGATGGCAATGTGACAGTCACTATTTCTATGGATTAAGAGGACAGGAGTGAGGTTTTATGGTAAAGCAAACGGCAGGCAGAGATAGTCTCGGTGCATTTGCGCCGAAATTTGCAGCGCTCAATGACGATGTGCTTTTTGGTGAAGTGTGGGCGAGAGAAGATAAACTGTCCCTGAAAATGCGGTCTATTGTAACGGTGACAGCTCTTGTCAGCAAAGGACTTATCGACAACTCGTTTCAATTTCATTTGCAGTCGGCAAAAGCGAATGGAGTCACCAAAGAAGAAATGGCGGAAATCTTGACCCACTTGGCCTTTTATGCTGGGTGGCCCAATGCCTGGGCGGCTTTCCGCATGGCGAAAGATGTTTATGCGGATGATGACGGAGCCGGGGCTTCCCACGGTGGTTTCTTTGGTATGGGGGAAGCAAATACTGCTTTTGCCAAGTATTTCATCGGCAACAGCTATTTAAAGCCGCTGACCAATCCCAAAGAAACGGTGTTTATCGCTAACGTGACATTTGAACCGGGCTGCCGTAATAACTGGCATATCCACCATGCGGCAAAAGGCGGTGGACAGCTGCTCCTCTGTGTGGAAGGGGAAGGCTGGTATCAGGAGGAAGGGAAACCCGCTCAGAGCCTAAAGCCAGGCGATGTGGTGACAATCCCTGCCAATGTGAAACACTGGCACGGTGCCAAAGGGGATAGCTGGTTTTCTCACTTGGCGGTGGAATGTCCAGGGGAAGACACAAAGAATGAATGGCTGGAACCGGTAGACGATGACTGGTACAACAACTTAAAATAAAAATAAAAACCGTTGGATTTCGTTCCAACGGTTTTTATTTTGGTTATTTGAGTACCGGCTGGGTGATGGTGATGGGGGCGTTAAAATCAGAGAAGGTTATTTCCATGGTTAGACGATTTTCTTTATTAGATTTGCTGGCAGCGGTGATAATGGCTTTTTCCAAGTAATAGGGGTCCTTTTTGCTGACCCAGATTTCATAAGTCATATCGGTAAAGTATGCCTCTAGCCAATGGTTAGCTAGTTCCGGTGTAAGGGCATATTTCATGCCTAGCTTTTTTTCTGCTTTATTGCCTTTTTCTTTTTCCAGTGGGGTAATGGGGCCGATTTCATTAAAGTAAAAATTAGCGATCGGGTTTAACTCTGAGAGCAGCAAGGACTCCTTTTCCATATTGGTTTTTTCGATGACGGTCCATTTATGGTCAATGGGGTCTTGACGGTAGGTGGTGTCGCCTATCTGATACATATTTACCTCAGTGCCGAGAATGGCGCCTTGGATATGGTAGGCATTGTCTTTACTTTTTTCTCCTTGGATGACGCTGAACAGTTTTTCTTGTCCGCTGACAGTGAGCTTAGATGTCAGGGTAAAACGGTAGCTTTCTGCATTGACGCTATTGGTAATGCCTTGATTTACCCGTGTTTCAGGCGGCACATGGATCGTGGTAAAATAGTCTCGTAGGAAAAAGGCAGCGGTTGTAGCTAGGAGCAGTAATAAAATCAGAAGGAAACCCAAAAATAGTTTACTATGTTTTTTGGGAGTTTGTGGTATTTGCTCTTTTGCATTTGTTTTTTCTTTCTTAAGATGTGGGATAGCCGGAAGATGGATAGATGGCATTTTCATAATGAGAGCTCCTTTTGTAGCCAAATGGCTGATTTGTTCTTTTCTTTTTTCATATTTACGAGTGGTTTTCTTATTTTATGCTTTATTTTTATCGTAAAAGAGATGGCCAAAAGAAACTTTTTCAGGTAAGATAAAAGAAAAGATAAAAAAGGAGCTTTTATAGCAATGATCAATCGCTATCTTTCTACAGAGGAAATTGCTGATAAAGTAAAATCTTTAGGTGCAGAGATTAGCCAGGATTATAGGGATAAGGATGTACTTCTTGTTTGTGTGCTCAAAGGTGCTGTGGTGTTCTTTGCGGATTTATTACGGGCCCTCTCCATTGACCCAGAGATAGACTTTATCCAGGTATCCAGCTATGGTATGGGTAGGGAGAGTTCTGGTATGCTTACTTTCCAAAAGGATTTGGCAGGAGATATTACCGGTCGTCATATTCTTTTGGTAGAGGATATGGTGGATACGGGCTTTACACTCTATCACTTGAAGCAGCAGTTATTGGCGCGAGGTGCGGCTTCTTGCTGCATTTGCGCTCTTTTGGATAAGCCATCCCGGCGTAATATGGATATTCAGCCGGATTATGTAGGCTTTACTGTGCCAGATAGTTTTCTGGTGGGCTATGGATTAGATGATGGGGAGCGGTATCGATCTTTGCCATATCTGGGCGTAGTAGCTGAATAGTGCAGCCAGTAACATAAAGGCAACTGCCAGTTGCTTGGCTTTCATAAAGGGCCATGGTACTATAGCTATGAGGAGATGATAAATATGGATACAAAAGATATTATTTTAAGCTTGAGAACGAAAAGTGGTTTATCTCAAGAAGATTTGGCAGCAAAAACTTATGTCACTCGGCAAGCGGTATCTCGTTGGGAAAATGGAGAAACAGTACCGAATACGGAAACTTTGAAATTATTATCGCAGCTATTTGATGTATCTATCAATACCCTTTTGGGTTCGCCTCGACAGCTAATTTGTCAGTGCTGTGGCATGCCCCTAGAAGATGACGCTATCAGCAAGGAGACAGACGGTACCTTTAATGAGGAATATTGTAAGTGGTGTTATCATGACGGTGAGTTTGCCTATACCAGCCTGGAACAGCTTATAGATTTCTTAGCGGGCCATATGGCTAATGCTGAAAGGTCGCCGGAGCAGGTACGGGCTTATCTAGAGGGGTATCTGCCCAAGTTAAATCACTGGAAATAAATAATTTATTTAAATCTTTCTCTAGCGTTCAGGATGACAAAAAGATAATAAGTGCAAATAAAAAAGCAAGCCAGACGGCAATGGTCTGACTTGCTTTTTGTTTTGTGATGGGGACAAAATTAAATGAATTTAACAGCGGTGCCATAGGCAATAACTTCTGCAGCGCCTGCCATAACAGCGGAAGAGGAGTAGCGAATATTAACTACCGCGTCAGCGCCTAACCGTTCAGCTTCTTCAGTCATTCTTTTGGTAGCCAGTGCCCTTGCTTCATTCATCATATCGTTATATGCTTTTAATTCACCGCCCACTAATGTTTTAAAGCTTTGGGTGATATCTTTACCAATATGTTTGCTTTGAATGGTGCTGCCTTTTACCAGGCCTAACATTTCTAAGTTTTTGCCGGTAATATAGTCTGTGTTTACTAAAATCATGTTCTGCATCTCCTTAAATGTTTATTCTTTTTTGTTGCCATTATTATAGCATATTTATTGTGCAATACTAGGGAAATTTAAGAATTTTTAAGAAATAGAAAGTCTGCTTCATCTTGTTAAGGGGGGAGATGAAGCAGACTTTCTTACTGCAATAAATAAGGAGTGATGTAATAATCTATATAAACTATTGCTGCCGTAAGGCCTCAATAGGGATTAGCTTTGCTGCTTTATTTGCTGGCAAATAGCCAAATAAAATGCCAATGAGCACTGACACGGAAAAAGCTAACATAATGGCGGAAGCTGAAGGTGCAATGGCCATATCAAAAAGATAGCCGCAGCTATAAGCAAGGGCAATGCCAGTTAGGATGCCGATGATGCCGCCGCAAGCGCTGGTAGTGGCAGACTCGATTAAGAATTGGCCCATAATATCTCGCTTCTTTGCGCCTAGGGATTTACGAATGCCGATTTCTCGGATGCGTTCTGTGACGGATACCAGCATGATATTCATAATACCGATGCCGCCGACAAGAAGGGAGATACCTGCTACACCAACTAATACCAAAGACATGGTGCCGGTAAGCTCATTCATTTGCTCCAGCATTTCTGCTTGACTGGTGACCCGGTAAGCGTCGGTGCTATTATAGGCTTGGTACAGCGTCCGCTCCAGTTGGTTCATGCATTGGTCCACCAGGCTGCCATCTGCAGCAGAAAAGCAATAGCTGCTGACTCTGGCATAGGCGCCCAGACTTCTGGCGGTGGTGTAGGGGAGCATGACCATATCGTCGCTGCTGCCTTCAGAGCTGTCGTCCTTTTCCGTTAAAATACCAATAACCTGGAATGGTTCTCCGTTGATTTTTATTGTTTCGCCGAGAGCTTCTCCGCCGCCGAATAATTCCTGCCACTGATAGCTGCCGATGAGACAAACTTTTTTTCGCTGGTTTACATCGTTATAGCTTAAGAAGCGGCCCTGGTCTACTTTGTAATTACGAATGTCATCATAATATTCATTGACGCCCAAGCAGGAAGAGGTGGTGGTATCCGTGCCGTATTTGATGGTGGTGCTATTTACGGAAACAGTGGGGGACATGGCTGAGAATAATTCCGGGTGTTCCCAGACCAGATTTTCCATTTCTGCTACAGAGACGGTGCGGTTACTATTGCCGCGACCCATCAGATTTACGGTAATAAGATTGGTACCCATACCCTCAAACTGGGCAGTAATTTCACTGGACATGCCGCCGATAAGACTGACCAAGACGATAACAGCAGTGACCCCGATGATAATGCCCAGCATGGTAAGGAAAGAATGCATTTTGCTGGTGCGGAGACTTTTTAAGGCCAAGGAGAAATATTGTTTAATGCCCATCTGCTATTGCCTCCTGTTCGCTGGTTTTTATTTTTTCTGGTTTTTCCTGTTGGGGCGTGTTCTTTTGGTCAGAGATAATCTTGCCGTCTTGGATACGGATGATGCGCTGGGCAAAGGAAGCGATATAGTTATCATGGGTAATGAGAACGATAGTATTGCCTTCTTGATTTAGCTCCTGCAGCAAGCTTAATATTTCCATGCTGGTCTTGGAGTCTAGGGCGCCGGTTGGTTCATCTGCCAGCATGATGTGGGGGCGGGAAGCCAGTGCGCGGGCGATGGATACCCGCTGTTGTTGACCACCGGAAAGTTGATTGGGGTAGTGGTGGCGCCGCTCGGCAAGTCCTACTCGTTCCAGTGCTTGGGTAATACGGGTTTTTCGTTCTTCTTGGGGAATGCCGCCATAAAGCATAGGCAGTTCTACATTTTCTTCTACAGATAATTTGCTAATCAGGTTATATTGCTGGAAGATAAAGCCTAATGTTTTGTTGCGAAGGCGGGCTAAGTCATCTTCTGATAGATTAGATACAGAGATACCGTCAATGAGATATTGGCCGCTGGTAGGTACATCCAGACAGCCAATAATATTCATACAGGTAGATTTGCCGCTGCCGGATTTTCCCACGATAGCGACAAACTCGCCTTCTTCTACACGCAAGTCGATACCATCTAAGGCCCGTACTTCATTTTCACTGCCCGGAAAGTAGATTTTATAAACAGATTGTAGTTCTATCATAGGACAACCTCCTTCTTATTCTCTATATCTGTTTACGGCCGACCTCCCGATGCGCCGCCACCGCCGCCCATACCGCCGCCGGAAGGAGGGCCTCCATTACCGCTAGGCATGCCGCCGCCCATAGCGCCCATGCCGCCAGGCATACCACCCATCATATTTTGGCTATTTTGCTTGTTGGTGGTGGTTTGATTTAAGTAAACTACATCATCAGCTTCTAAGCCACTGATAATCTCGATGTAGTCGTCATTGCTAATGCCTGTTTCTACTTGGATAGCGTAAAAACCGTTGGGGATATTGGTCGGGGCAGAAGCTTGCCTTCGTTTGCCTGGTTGTCTGTCTGTATCTTCTTGGTTCGTTTCATTATTTCTATCGGCAGGAGCGGTGCCTTGCACTGCTACCCAATTTCCGCGGTATAAAGCGGCGCTGGGTATCATCAGCACATTTTCTTGTGTTTCTACGACGATGGAGGCGTCTACATTCATGCCGGGTAACAGGCCGTCATAATCCTGGATGGACACTTCTACTGGATAGGAGGTTACTCCATTGGAAGAGGTGCCGATTAGGCTGATGTTTTCTACGATGCCGCTATATGTTTTATCTGGTTGGGCGTCAGCTGTGACGGTGACTGTTTGGCCTACCGAAATTTGAGAAATATCTAATTCGTCTACATCTATGGTAAAGACCATTTTGCTCATATCAGCAACAACTGCCATGACGGTTTTGTCGCTGCTGTCTAGGGTATCGCCGGCTTTGGAGTTTTTCTGAATGACGGTGCCGGAGATGGGAGCGGTGATTTTATAATCCTCCAGCTGGTCTTGGGTGCTGGCGAGAGAGAGTTTAGACTCTTGCAGGCTAATATTGCTATTTTTGCGGTTGTTTTCTACCGTATTGCTGGTCAGCACTGCGACGATGTCTCCCTGAGAAACTTTGTCGCCGGTACCGATTTTTAATTCTTGGATATCTCCGCTGGTTTTTGCCGTAATATATTTCTTTTCACTGGGGTAGTAAATGCCAGTATAGGGGGTACTTAAATCACCGATGGTGACAATACATTCCTGTCCTTCTGCGATATTTCCAGGATTGTCAATGATGATTTCGATATCTTTTACTGCTGCAAAATCCTCTAAAATACGTTGTCCGCTGGAAATGCGGCTGACAGTGCCAGAGAGATTGGCAAAGCTGCCTTGCAGCAAAATATTTGCCTCTTGCCCTACATAGAAAGTATCAGCAGCAGAGGGGAGGAAGGAGACTTTTACCAGGCCTTGGTCAGCGTTGGTGATTTCTGCAATCTGAGTTCCGTTTTGCACGGTATCGCCTTCTTTGACTAAGAGGTTGGTTACGGTGCCGCTCCCTTCTGCCTTTACTTGTAAGTCAGCGACAGATTTTGCGGCTTCACTATAAGAAATCTGGGCTTTTTGTACGGATAGCTGATTACGAGCAACAGTGTTTTCCATATCTGCTGTATCGATTTGGTAGAGAATATCGCCTTTTTGCACTTGTTGTCCTTCGGTAATATAGTCGGAGAGGATTTCTCCTTTTACTAATGGCACGATTTCGTAATATTCTAGTGGTTCTAGAGTGCCGGAGCCGGTAACTGTGACGGCAATATTTCCTTTTTGCACGCGGGCAGTTTGGATTTCTTCTTTCCCTTCTGCCGGAAAGAGCTGGGTAATCCCCATAAAAATGCTGCCTATGACAAAGACACAGCCTAGCAAATACCAAACTTTCTTTTTTCTGGAGTTTTCTGGAGGATTGCTTGAATTGGCCGCTTGCAGATTGTTATTTTCTTGTTTCTTTTCCAGCGGATTTTTCATGTTGAAAACAAGCAAGTTTTTCATCTTATGGTCTCCTCTCATTTCAGTTTATCTTAGCCGTTTTTAGCTGTACGCTTATTTTGGTTTTTAGGATAACAGCGAAGTTTGATAACCATTTGATAACTATGTGTTGTTTTAGTGAACATTTTAGGACAAGTGTTAATGAAGCGGGCTGGAGAAAGAGAGGATTTTTTTTCAGCAAGGATCAGAAAAATATGCTATACTAAAAGGCAATAGGAGCAGAGAAAGAAGGGGCTTGCTGATGGATAAACGCATGATTGCGCCGATGATTGTTACTATAGTATTGATAGCTTATTTTTTATTGTGGTTGTTGGGATGTTATGTGATGCCGGATATGCCTGTTATCATAAAGCTTATCGGTGGGATTATTCCCATTTCTTTGATTGGCGTGTCTTTGTTTATCCTGAGGGAACGGATGAAGGAAATCAAAAGCGGTGAAGAAGATGACCTAGATAAATATTAATAGATAGCAAGAAATCATAAAAAATAAGAACTGTCATACAGCGGCAAAACCATTGATAGATGCCTTTTGATGACAGTTCTTATCTTGTTTTTCTTTATGAGAGGATTGTCCCACAAGAGAAAATTATTTTTTTAGTCGCAGCAGTTGTTGCTGGTATTGTTAGTTGTTTTGTTACTGGTGTTGTTAGTTGTCTTATTGGTTGTATTGTTTGTTGTTTTGTTACTAGTTTTGTTGGTTGTTTTGTTTGTGCAGTTACTGGTTTTTTGTTCTACGGTTGTTAAACCTCTTTTTTCAGCCATTGTTTTTTCCTCCTTTCTTAGAGTCATTTTTATAGTTCCCTCTGTTTGCGCTTTTATGTATCGTAGATTTTGGAAAAATTTTTGCGAAAACAATAAATTTATCTGGGAAATTTTTAAAAAAAGGTGTACAATAAAGCTTATAAAGCTTCTCACTGAAATGGTAAAGAAGTAATGGAAAATAACAGGGATTTGAGGTGTGCCAGGATGCACATGATTAAGCAAATATCGGTTTTTTTAGAAAATAAAAAAGGACGGCTCTCCCAGGTGACGCAATGCTTAAAAGAAGCTGGTATCGACCTGCGTGCGTTATCCATTGCAGATACTACTGATTTTGGTATTTTACGTTTTGTGGTCAATGATCCGGACGGTGCCTATGGGCTTTTACAGGCGCAAGGGTTTACCGTAAGTATGACAGAAGTGATTGCCGTGGAAATCCCAGATCAACCAGGAGCTCTTGCAGATGTACTTGCTCTTTTGAATGCTGCTGATGTGAATGTAGAGTATCTCTATGCTTTCGGGATGAGCGGCGGTCCTCATCGGGTATTAAATGTTTTGCGTTTGAGTGATACAGAAAAAGGTATCCATACGCTGCTGGAAAAGGGCGTTAGATTATTCTGTGACGAAGAAATTAGGAAACTTTAAATTTCTAGGAACGTAGTAAATAAAATAAAATAAAATAAAATAAATGTTCAGAATAGATTTGCATAGGAGGAAGCAACATGACAGTAAAAAATCGTGATAGCATTATGAGCATTAAACCATATGTACCAGGGAAGCCTATCGACGAAGTAAAACGAGAACTGGGCATTGATGATGTCATCAAACTAGCGTCAAATGAAAATCCGCTAGGCCCTTCTGAGGCTGCAAAAGGCGCTATGCTGGAGGCTGCCTGCAATATGCATATTTATCCTGACGGCAGCAGCTTTTACTTAAAAGAAGCCATTGCCAAGAAGTATAATATCCAAACGGAAAATGTAATTATTGGCAATGGGTCTGATGAGTTAATTAAACTGATTGCAGAAACTTATGTGAACCCGGAAGATGAAGTCGTTATTGGTTCTCCTAGCTTTTCTGAGTATATTTTTGCTACTCATCTGATGGGTGGGAAAATCGTCTCTGTGCCATTAACGGCGGATAACCGATTTGACTTAGCGGGGATGATTGCTGCAATCACAGAAAAAACAAAAGTAATCATCATTTGTAACCCCAATAATCCTACTGGGACTATGGTGAATAAGCAGGAAGTAAACGCTTTTATCGCTCAGGTGCCAGAACATATTTTAGTCGTGTTTGACTCTGCTTATGCAGAATATGCAGAGGACGATGGGCAATACGAGTCTGGTAGCACTTATGTGATAAAATATCCTAATGTGATAGAGTTGCGGACTTTTTCTAAAATCTATGCTTTGGCAGGGCTGCGTGTGGGCTATGGCATCGCTGCAGCAGAAACCATTGCCATGATTAGTCGAACCAGAGAACCTTTTAATGTCAATGCTATGGCGCAAGCAGCTGCTATTGCAGCATTACAGGATATTACCCATGTGGAACAAAGTCGCAAAGTTAATCACGAAGGGAAAAAATATTTATATGACCAATTCCAGCAAATGGGGTTAAAATACATCCCAACGCATGCTAACTTTATTATGGTAGATGTGGAAAAAGACAGTAAAGAAGTGTTTCAAGCATTGATGGCAAAGGGTGTTATTGTCCGGACTGGCGATATTTTTGGGATGCCTACTTATTTGCGGGTGACTATTGGCTTGCCAGAAGAAAATGAACGGTTTATCAAAGCATTAAAAGAAATCCTCAAAAAATAAAGAAAATATTGCTATATTTTCAAAGAGAAAAACAAAAGGACGCTTAAAAAAGCGTCCTTTTTTGTGTTGTTTTATCTATGTATTTAGGTATGCAATTAGATTAGGCGATTTGGTTGGTGATGCATTTTTCGCAGAGTGGGTGTTCTTGCAGCAGTTGTTCTATGGCGGCAAGCATTGCACCATAAGAAGCTCCATAAAAGTATAAAGCCGTTTGCTCCGGCCCTTCCCACCAGCTATAGAGGCTTCCATTGGTGTCTAGCAAATTTTCTATCTGTTCGATAAGTTGATTAATATCGCAGGTCTGATAGACTTCTTTCGGTAAATCCGTACCGTTTAGATATAGGGCCAGACCTTCCAGCCGCCCGACAGGTTGTTCTCTGTCCGTATCCTCTGTTGTTTGCCATATTAGCTTGGAGCCTTTTGCGATGCCTATTTTATCCAGGATGTGGGTGATGGCTTCTATGGTTTCCGGTTGGTCATCTTTGAGACATAGTTCAATATCGCAAGATTTGATTTCTCCGGATGGCAATTGCAGCGTTCCGCCGCCAGTGACTTCGCCTAAACCTCTTTGTGAAAAAATTTCTTCTAAGGCGTCCTCCAGTTCATGACGGTGTTTGGGTTGGAAACGGGCGTTCAAATGTAGGGTAATCGGAAAATCATATCCGGCCGGAACAGGTGCTTCTTTCTTAAAGAGGTTCTTAAACATAGTTTTTCTCCTTTTTTATCCGATAAGTGTATTTGGTGGGGGATATTTCTTTTAGTATAGCATAAAATCTGCTCAAAGACGATGATTACAGAGAAGCGATTTTGTTTGTTCTTAAATAGGAAGGCTCGTCATATAGATAAAACAAAGCTTGTAACAGAATAATAAAGGAGTACCGTAAAGGTGAAAATGAAAATAAGGGTAAGAAGAAAAAAAATAAAGCCTAGTAAAAAAATATTAAGAATATCAAGAATAGGCTTAGGAGTCTGTTTTTTATTTTGTTGTTTTCTTTTCAATGGTTGTGCGCCAATAGAAAAAATCCAACAGTGGAAGGCAGAACAAACTCAGGCTGTAAAAGGAGCAGCATCTGAAGAGCCAACAGCTGCAGGAAATCAGCTCTATCTGCCACCTGCTCAAACCCAGGAAGGAAATAGTCTATCAACAACAACCGCTCCTGCAGAAACTGTAGAAGTGACGTTGTATTTTGTCAATGAAAAAGGAGATGCTTTGGTAGCTGAAAAGAGAACCATTCCCAAGGAAGAAGGGATTGCTCGTGCTGCTGTCAATGCTTTGCTGCAAGGTCCACAAAATAAAGGTCTGCAGGCAGCTGTGCCGACTGGCACCTTATTAAAAGACATTAATATCAAAGAAGACGGTAGTTGTATCGTAGATTTTAACAACACATTACTGACAAAAATGGAAGCGGAAAATGGAGAAATGCTGACAGTGGCAGCTATTGTACAAACATTGGCACAATTTTCCTCTGTAAAAGAAGTGCAGATTTTAGTAGATGGGAAAATCATTGAGACATTAGGTGGGAAAGTAGATATTTCTAAACCAATCCAAACGGAAAACTAAAAACAGAAAACTGAAAAAATGCTGAAATTTTAGAAAATATTGGCAGGAAAAAAGAAATACTCTTATTTTTCAAGGGTATTTCTTTTTATATGGCAGGAAAGTCGTTTTTTACAGAGAATTTAATAAAATATGTTTGTTTTAAGGAGGGATAAGTCGAAGAATGAAAGTTGGAAACAATCAAAGAAAAAAACAAAAGAAAAATCAAAAACGACCTGTTTTTTTATATAAATATACTTGTAAATATGCTTGCGCTATGTTGCTTGCGGCTGGTCTTGTATTTGTAGGGGGGCAGGCATATGGTGCGACGCAGGTTACCGTAAATACAGATGTGCTCAATGTACGCAGTGATGCAGGGACAAGCTTTTCGAAGGTGGGGAGTGTGGCCCTCGGAGATGTTTTTACCGCACTGCAGGAGAAAAATGGTTGGTATCAGATTGTCCTTACAGATGGCAAGGTGGGCTGGGTTAGCAAGGACTATGTGCAGACAGCTACTAATCTCTATCCGGAACAGGTAACAGTAGATAGTGGATTAGTGAATATTCGCAGTGGTCCAGATACTACCTATGACAAAATCGGTGAGTTGACGCCTGGTATTCGTTTGCAGGTGTTGGGGAAGACCAAAGATTGGTATTCTGTATACTTACCAGATGGCAAAACAGTGGGCTGGGTAGCCTCTTGGGTGGTAAAATCAGCGGGGACAAGTACGGTAACACCAGAACAGCCAGGGAATAGTAACAATCCAGGCGGGAGTGGCGAAGACCCAGTCGTCTTTAGTGGGCCGCAGGGGAAGGTAAACACTGCTTCTTTGAATGTGAGAAAATCAGCAAGTGATAGCGCTGCAAAAATTACCAGTTTGCCTTCTGGAACCATTGTCAATATTTTATCAGAAAAAGGAACTATTTTAGACGCCAATAATTGTTGGTATGAAATATCTACTGGTTCCACAACAGGCTGGGTGAGAAGCAGTTATGTAGATATTGTCGGTGCAGATAGGTCTTCCTATGGGCCGAAGCAGGCAGATGCGCTGCAGTGGAATGGTAATGGTGAAGCGCCTGGAAGTGGTAATATCCAAGGAAAATCTGTTACATATGGTATTCAGCTGCAAATTACTGCTAGTGGTCCGGTACATTACCGTATGGAAGACATCTCTAATGGTATGGTGATTTATACGGATGCCAAGCTCCAAGGTGATTTATCCAATGCGCAGCATAACGATATTACGGTTGCTTATCACAATGAAGAACATAGTGCTTTGAAGATTACCTGGAAAAGCCGTCAAAATGTAGCGTTGCTGCCTAGCGAGGAGGGGAAATCCCTCGAAATCAGAATTGGCAGCTCTAGCTTGATTGGGAAATTCATCGTACTGGACCCTGGCCATGGTACTTATACCTCTGCTTCCGGTAGTGGCATAGACTCTGGGGCGGTTGGTACAGGGGGGCTTCACGAACAAATCGTTACCTTAGAAATCGGGAAAAAGACCCGAGATTATCTGGAAGGCCGTGGCGCTACTGTGGTGATGACCAGAACAGGTGGCAGTTATCTGACGCTCAATGAGCGTGCTTGGCTGGCAAATGCGCTGGATAGCGATGTGTTTGTCAGCATTCATTGTAACTCTGCTACCAATAAGACGGCTAAAGGTACGGGGACTTATTTTTATGCGCCGGTAGGCAACACTCGCTATGATAGAGGAGAACGGCAGCGTTTGGCTCAATGTATCCAAAATGCTGTTCTTGCTAGTGCCGGTAGAAGCAATTATGGGGTAAAAGAAGATAATTTTGCCGTTATCCGGGAAACAGATATGTCCTCTGTCTTGATTGAAACGGCGTTTATTTCTAATTTAGAGGAAGAAATGTTGCTTGCCTCTGACGACTTCCGGGATAAGATGGCTTATGGTATTGCCAATGGAATAGAAAACTACTTTGCGAAATAGAAGAGAAAGAAGCTGAGGTCATGAGATTAGTCTTAGCAACAGAAAACCAGCATAAGGTGGCAGAACTAAAAAAGCTTCTGATAGGGTCCAGCTGGGAAGTGTTATCACTGCAGGATTTTCCGGGTATTTCTTTGCCACCGGAAACAGGGGAGACTTTTCGGGAAAATGCTGCTATTAAAAGTCAATATGTTTTCCAAGAGACTGGTTTACCAGCGCTTGCAGATGACTCCGGTTTGGCGGTGGATTATCTGCAGGGGGCGCCAGGGGTATACTCAGCACGGTTTGCTGGGGAGGATAAAGACGCTGCTGCCTGTAATGAAAAATTATTAAGTTTATTACAAGGGGTGGCGCCAGCGGAAAGAACGGCTCGCTTTGTTAGTGTAATTGCGCTGACAACGGCGCCTAATCAGACAATCTTTGTAGAAGGTTCTTGTGCGGGCGTAATAGCCGAGAGCTTAAGCGGTAGCGAAGGGTTTGGTTATGACCCTTTGTTCTATTTGCCGGAACTGGGAAAAACCATGGCGGAAATCTCTTTGGAAGAAAAGAATAAACTGAGTCATCGTGGCAAAGCCTTTCAACAAATATTACCTTACTTAAAACAGCTAGAAAGAAAATAACTTGAAAGAAAATAATCTGATTTGAAGAGAAAAGACACTGCAGATGCAGTGTCTTTTTTATTTTTAGAGAGACCATTCTGGGGGGATTTGCATAAAATATAGGGACAACCTTTTAAGAAAGGATGGGAAACCAGTGAGATTACCTTTTGATGGGAAAATACGCATTACAAAATTGTATGGTACGCCGCCGCCCCAAGGCCTGCACTATGCGACAGGAAAGCATAGTGGTATGGATATGGTGGGGGTGGATAGTAAGAGAGTCCATGCTATTGCAAGAGGTGTAGTGACCCGCTCTCGTTATGATAAGAGTGGCTGGGGGAATTACATTGTTATTCGACAGCAGGATGGCCTCTTTGCTATCTATTGCCATCTGCAGGAACGAAAGGTAGCCGAAGGCGCTATGATAGCTGAAGGACAAGTCTTAGGTGTTGAGGGAGCTACCGGCAATGTAACTGGGCGCCATTTACATCTAGAGCTGCGCAAGGATTATAGTAATATTTATTCTACTGTAAATCCAGCAGATTACTTGGGCATTAAAAACCAGTTAGGGGTGGTGGAGATGGCAAACCATAAACAGGAAGTAAGTGACTGGGCAAGGGAAGCAAGAGATTGGGTGATTGCGCATAAAATCAGTGATGGGACAAACCCGAAAGAGTATGCGACGAGAGAAGAAGTATGGGTGATGTTAGAAAATCTGGCTCGTTATATGGAATAATCAGGTGGAGCATAGTTAGACTTTCGCTAGATTTTCTTATTGACAAAATAAAAAATAAAGAAAAAGAAGCGTCGCCAAGGTAGCTACTCATAAAACAGTATCAACAACCAACTGAAACAGGGTAGCTGCCATAACGGATTGCCACAAAAAGCGGGTAAGAGGTTAAGACTTCTTGCCCGCTTTTTCTATGCCGTGTGGAATAATAGAACAGCGTTTTTGCACTTTCGAGGGATATGATACTACTTGCTCTGTTTCCGCTCTCTGCAAGCCGCATAAATCGAGGCTTTTTGCCCGTCTAAATATCCACGCTGGCATGACAAAATGTTACGCAGTAGACAGCCATTTTTGAGAGTGGGAATAGAAACGCTCAACTATCGTGTTTCCAAGTCTGAAAAGCCTTGTTGTGCAAGGCTTAAACACTTCCTATCGCGTAACAATATACTCATAATATCAAGAGGGCGCAAGCGGTTTATCCGTTTGCGCCCTCTTGATTACCCAACAGCAAAGACGGGAAAAACCGTCAAGGACGCGAAGCGCGAAGTTTATCCTTGACGGCTTTTTCTGACTTTGCTGCCTGCTGAGATTGAAAATTTGTTTTAGTATTTTCTTTATGTCTATGACACAGCTATTCCCGTCTGTATATAAAATAAGAGTAGTAAATCCCCAGAAAAATCAAGGGTTTCACTACTCTTTTAGGTGTTTTATAAACAGAAATTCACTTTATGATACTGAAAAATAGCAGGTTGTAAGTAAATTATACACCCACTTAACTTACAGTGATTTATCGTTTGCTAAGCTGCTCGAAAAGGTCAGTTCCTAACATTTTTAACGAAGTTCTGGCAACTTCAAGCATTATCATAATCATATCTTCATCATTCCAGTGCCCTCCTCCGCCTTTTGTGTAAATTGAAGCGGCTTGCAACATGATAGTTGCGCCGTTGCATTTTACAAATCTATTTTCGCAAAGATTAGTATTTATAGGCATTCCATAATTTGCAGCGGTTAATCTATCAAGTCTATTTAATGTACCGTCGTTATAAACCAATGTCACCTCTCTGCCATCAGGTCTTATGACAGTTACATTTTGTGTCAAAAAATTGGAACCCTCCAAGAACAGAATATAGGGGAAATATCGTTCAGATAGCATGAAATTAGCAATTTCATTTACATTTTTATATGCTCTTTCGATTGCATTTCCTGCGGCCATAAGGTCTTGATTGTTTTTCTTGCCAACAAGTTTACCAGCTCTAATATTTTCGATATCTTTCCCTTGATGCTTTGCCTCCGATACTAACACAACACGCCAATTACCGTTATCATCTTGTACTTCTATAAGCCCTCCATCTGGTCTTATGCTTGCGCTTTCGACGAAAAGTGTTTGTCCAAGGTATTCATCAACCCTTTTCAAAGCTTCGTTAATCTCTCTCTTATATAAGTCCTTTCTGTATCTAAATGTAAGCATGGGAAATTCAAACTCAAGTTGTTTTTTGACAAAAAGAGATGTATTCCCGACCTCTTTATCATGTATTTGTGCGTCTTGATGAAAGATTGTTATAGGTCCCTGCCCCTCTTTTTGCTGTACTGTTAATCTATTTGACTGTCCTTTTTTCATTACGATGTACTCCTTTACTTAATATTAAAAAATTTATCAGCACTTTTAATTTCTTCATACTCGGTATCTTGTCCTAAGTTCTTCATCAATTCAATGTGTTTATTGAAATAGTCCTTTGAAGCAGGATCGCTATCACACATTAAACAGTGTCGTCCCTCTGTAATACACACTCTACCAACAGTTCCACTTCCAGCAAAAAAGTCAAGAACTATTGAACCGGGATAAGAAAGGGATTTGACGAAACGGTCAATAATCTCAACAGGTTTCTGTGTTGGGTGTCCTACTCGCTCTTTACTGTTTCCATTTAACCTACCGATTTTCCAAACATTAGTAGGGTTTTTCCCTTTTATCGTGTTTTCGGGATTAAGACGCTTATCCTTTAATGCCAGCTTCAAATCTTCCTCTGGATACGGCTCTCTAACTGCGTCTAAATCAAAATAATAATCATTGGTCTTTGCTAGCCAAATAACTTCTTCATGTCTGTTTGCAAAATATCTATGTGCCGACATACCATTCTTATAATACCAAATGATAGTGTTTATCAGTTTGAATTTTGTGTTATGTCTAACATATTGAATAATGTCTATCAAATCACCGGACTTAACATCGCGAAATTGAATACCTCCAAAAATGACCATGCTACCATTTTTTGATAATACTCTATATGCCTCATCAATCCATGTTGAAGCCCATTCAATATAGTTGTCATATATGTCCCATCCTGTGAGTTCAAGATTATATGGCGGGTCTATACATATCAACTGTACAGATTCGTCCGGCAATTCTTTTAGGAACTCGTTACAATCCATAATGCTATGAAGCAGCTTCACTCTATCAGGCTTTTCAAAATCCGCTGAGCTTTTCTGCTTCCAGTTGTTATCTTTGCGCATTTTATTCAGTGACATTAATGCGTGATTGCTATGTGACTTATTATGTATAGCCATGTAATTTATACCTCTTTCATTTTTCATTTCTGCGTATCAGTGGTAATTTCCACAATATCGTCCAGTCCACAATTTAATGTAGTGCATATTTTCGCAAGGCTGTCCATTGACACTGGCTCGTCTTTTCCCATTTTTGCAAGGATGTTCGTACTAATACCCGCTTGCTTCCGCATTTCAGTCCGGCTCATTTTTCGGTCAATCAACAGCTTCCATAGTCTGTTGTAGCTGTATGCCATAAGAGAAAACCTCCCGCATTGCAATATTATATTTCAAGTATAACATGACAAAAGCAAGTGCGCAATATTATGTTGACTTTTCGTGATATTTGTGATTGAAATCCACTCCGTCCTACTACACGGCAAAATTTTTGCGGCCTTTTGTTTGGCAAAATTGGAAAGTGCGGTGTTGTATATAGTGAAGGGTAAAGTGCAACAAATGCCGTTTGCCGGACGGGATATTGAATAAGAGGACACACAAGGGTTTGGGAAATTCCCAACAAGAGAAAATCCCCGTTCGGCGCATAGCGTCAAAACGGGGATTTTTACGGAAAGGGTACCCCTTTCCTATGCTTGCTGCGGAAGTAGCAAGCGGCAAATGGGTACTCATTTGCTGTGCTTGCTCCCTACTCAAAACAAGGAAAGGACGGGAAAGGAATGGAAAAGAAGCGAACAATCAAAGACGGGCAAATCGTGGTAAAAAATCCTCTGTATCAAGAGTTGCCGACACATGAAGTTACAATGCAATCCGGCAGGACGCTCTATCGTTTTACGGGAAGTTACGATGGAAACCGAAGCCTGCTCCACAAAGTTTTGCGACTTATGGAGCAATCGCCTATTGATGAAAAAGACAAGGAGCGTTAAAATGGGTACAAGCAATCCTGTAATGGCAGACTGCTCGCCGAGGAAAGGAGCAGAAACTATGTTAAGGCAGTCTGGCAAAATTACCGTCCTCTATTGCCGCTTATCCCGCGACGATGAATTGACGGGCGACAGCAACAGCATTGTAAATCAAAAGGCGATTTTAAGTAAATACGCAAAGGAAAATCATTTTTCAAACCCCTTGTTTTTTGTGGACGACGGATATTCCGGGACAAACTTCAATCGTCCGAGTTGGAGCGAGCTTTTGGAAAAAATCGAAAACGGCGAAGTGTCCACCTTGATCGTCAAGGATATGTCGCGGCTTGGGCGCGATTATCTGAAAGTGGGCTTTTACACCGAAGTCCTGTTTGTGGAAAAAGGTGTGCGGTTTATCGCAATCAACAACGGTATAGACAGCGCGAACCAGCAGGACAGCGACTTTACCCCATTTCTCAATATCATCAACGAGTGGTATGCGAAAGATACAAGCAAGAAAATCCGCGCGGTGATGAAGTCAAAGGGAGAAGCAGGGGAACATCTCTGTACCAACCCACCATACGGCTACACGAAAGACCCGGAAAACAAAAAGCGGTGGATTATCGACCTTGAAGCCGCCGGAGTAGTCAAGCGGATATTTGCCCTCTGCTTGGACGGATATGGGCCGTCGCAGATTGCCCGTATTCTGAAAGAGGATAAAGTCATAACATCGACAATCTATTTTCAGCAGACAGGCAGGGCGACGAGGAACGCACCGCCAGACAATCCCTATAATTGGACAGGAGATACCATAGCCGACATTTTGGAGCGTCCAGAATATCAAGGGCATACGGTAAACTTCAAGACTTATAAGCAGTCCTACAAGAGCAAAAAGACTTGCTACAATCCCAAAGAAAAATGGCTTGTGTTCGAGAATACCCACGAAGCAATCATTGACGCTGACACATGGGCGCGGGTGCAGGAATTAAGAAAGAACAAACGCCGCCCGACGAGGACAGGAAAAACCAATATGTTCTCCGGCATTGTGCGCTGCGCCGATTGTGGCGAAAAGCTGTATTACTGCACAAGCAGGAACTTTGAAGCAAGGCAAGACCATTTTGTCTGCTCTACTTCAAGGCTCAAAGGGAAAGAAGTTTGCTCGACCCATTTTATTCGCGCCGTTGTCTTGGAACAGGGCGTACTCACTCACATGAAATTGACGATTGCCTATGTTGCTAACCGTGAAGAACAATTCCGAAAAGCTATGGGCGCGAAACAGAAAGCCGAAGCGAAAAAAGAACTTGCGGCGAAACGGCAGCAACTCACACAAGCGGAACGACGGATAGAAGAACTTGACCGGCTATTCAAGCGTATTTACGAGGACAACGCCAACGGGAAATTATCTGACAGCAGGTTTCAAATGCTCTCCGACGATTATGAACAAGAGCAGGAAGAACTGCGTGAAAAGCTGTTGCGATTGAACGAAGAAATTACAAAACAGGAAGAACAGGCAGAGAACATTGACAGGTTTATCGGCAAGGTACGGAAGTATCTCGACTTGGACGAGCTGACGCCCACTATACTCAATGACATGGTAAAGGCGGTGTATGTTCATGCACCGGATAAGTCAAAGGGATATAGGGAACAGCAAATTGATATTTCCTATGACCTTGTGGGAATACTTCCCGCGTCTTTGATGAATGACCTGCATAACGGAGAAACGGCATAGCCGAAGCTACGCCGTTTCCTGAAAACAATCTTATGCTGTCTTATGAGTGCCGCCCACATAGACGCTTCTTTTTTAAGAGGAGGTATGAAAATTTGCTGTCATAGACAGCATTGTATACATCTGGTTTGTATCATATTTTGTAAGAGTAATATGTGGTTTAATACATAAATAATTGAGCCCAATAAGCGGTATTTCCTACGCTATGATAGCCAATACCGATGGTAGTAAATTGCTTATTCATAATGTTTGCTCTGTGCCCTTCAGATTTCATCCAGGCAGAAACGACTTCTTCCGGGGTTCTTTGTCCATAGGCGATATTTTCCCCGGCGCCTCGATAGGCAATGCCCATTTCTTTTAATACAGTAAAGCAAGAGCTGCCATTGGGTCTGGTATGGTCAAAGACAGATACAATCTCTTGGGCGCGAACCTTTGCTGCTGCAGAGAGTTGGGTATCTGCTTTTAATGGTGCAAGCCCTTCCTTAGCTCGCTCCGCATTGACCAGGGTTACAACTTTTGCCGCATAACCAGACTCTTGACTTGCAGGGGTGTCGTTGGTCTGGTTATTGTTGTTGTTGCTATTATCCGGAGCCGGGGTAGGTTTTTGACTACCTTGGTTCTGGTTATTGCAATTACCGTTGGTGCAAGATTGATTTTGGTTGTTGCAGTTATTGTTATTGGTTTGATTTTGATTACTGCAGCTTCCACTTATGCAGTTTGGGTTTTGGTTATTGCAATTGCTGCAAGTGGTGGCATTTTCATTAGGTTTTACTAGGTTTTGTAAAACAGTATTCCAGTTGCAGTATTTGCTTGGCAGCTGTTGGGCATTGTTATTTCCCTGCAAAATATTGCTGACAGCACATTTTGCAGTAGGACAATTCTGCGTTAGGTGGTTTGCGGCATTTTGTGGGCAGGCTGCATAGGTTGGTGCGGCAAGGGTGGTAAATAAAGCAGCTGTTACAAGTGCCGTAAACATTTTCTTCATAAATACAATCCTCACTTTCCTATGTATTTTGCTCTTAGGTAAAACCTAATCGCAAATAAACCTTATCACAAGAAAAAATACAAAGCAATGGAACATATTGGGAGTAGCGAAATAGTGGTAACGCTGGGAAAATGTGGTTTTTGCATAAACATTCGGAGCTAGAAAAACTTTGTTTTCAGATAAAAAAAGGCCCCGGCTGGGGGCGCAGCCGGGGCAGACAGATAGGTGTAAATCAGACAGTGAATTTACGCTAATAAAATATCATGGCCTTTATCAGACCGTCAAGGAAAAATATGTCGAAAATAGGAGAAGCTAAAAAATTATTTAATTTTGCTTTGGAAGGCAACAGCTTTGCCTAAAATGGTAATCTGCTCTAATTGTTCATTGGTGTAAATAAGGGGTGGGTAAAGGGGATTTTCGGCTACTAGGGAAACGCGATTTTCATTTGGGTAGTAATAAACACGCTTTAAAGTAGCTTCATTACCTATGATAACAGCAGCGATTTCACCGTTTTCTACGGCGTCTTGCTTTCTGATGAAAACGATATCACCATCATAGATACGGGCATTTACCATGCTATCACCTTTACATTTTAAGCAAAAATCAATTTGCAGTCCATCGTCGATTTCCATATATGTATCTAGCTCCTCAGCTGCAAAGATTGGTTCCCCGCAAGCGATTTCCCCTAAAAGCGGTACTTTCTTTGTTTTGGGTAGGGGCATAATATTATCAGGAAAGGAAGATAGAGATTTGTTTTGTTCATCTTCCCAGCCCATCAAATAGGCGGGGGTAGTATTTAGGGCTTGGGCAAAGGCAATAATTTTAGATTGGGTAATATCGTTGATGCCCTTTTCTATTTTTGCAATGGTAGAACGGTCCTTATAGCCTAATAAGTTTGCTAAGTCTTCTTGGGATAAGCCCTGACGCTCTCTTAATGCTTTTATTCTTTGATAAATTTCCATATTGGTTCTTTCCTTTCCTTTTCGTTAGATGATGGTAAGGGATATTCTGACTATTTTGGCCGTTTTTGTTTTTCTACCTATAATGTAACATTATAGTGATTAAAAGTCAACAAAATTTATAAAATATTTTCTTTGTTGACAATAATTCACGAAAGTGGTAATATTTTCATGTGATAAATAATCACTATATTCAGGAAAGAAAACAACAAATATGATGATTAAAAATCAGCAAAGAAGAGAGGATTTAAAGGAGAGCAGCATGGGAAGAAATACAAATAGTTGGTATATTCACGCACAATGGATTATTAAGGATTACGAAAAGAATAAGAAAGAGTTAGAGGCAATTACCTTGGACTATGCTTATGCCCATAAGCAACAGATGGAAGAACGGGTACAAACTAGTGGTGTTTCTGGTGGTGCAGCGGATGTCGTGCTGAAAATGAATAGGGATGAACGGAGAAATACGCTGCAGCGGGATATTGCTGCCGTAGACTATGGACTGGCTATGCAAAAGCTGCATAAAGATGGAGATTTGCGGATTGCCTATCTTGCGGCGAGATACTGGAGCGGTCACTATACAAAAGTCGGTGCCGCTATGGCTAATCATATTTCTGATGCAACGGGAAAACGAATTAATCAGGAATTTATCAAAGATGTGGCAGTTAAGGCGGGGTATCTGTAAAGGTTGAGCTATTTTGTACCAAAAACTGTAGTAAATTGGTATTGTGGTAATCAGGGAATAGGAGAAAGCCTTGTAAGTGCGAATGCTTACAGGGCTTTTTCATTGTTTGTTATTTTAACAACGACGAGTGCCTATTACCTGAAAACTTGGGCGGTAGTAACACTATGAAGAAAGGCTGGGGTGGGAGCTGGTAGTGTAAAAAAGAAAGAGGGTGGCAAAGAAAAATTTAAGGAGTTATAATAAATAAGTAGCGTAATGTAAAAATGGAAAACAGCAGTTTATCAGAAAGGCTACAGGGATTACCTGGAAAATCATGAAGATCATGAAGATTGTGAAGATGGAGGAATTGATGATGGACAAGTTTCAAGTTGGGGAAAAAGTAGAACATATCTTAAGCAAGGATTATCTTTTGGTATTAAAATGTGGTAAAGAACAGTATCTTTGCCGTACGAAAGATTTAAGAGAAATTTGGTTCTATGATTTTGAACTAAGAACCATTGCCAGATAGGCTTTTCGCAAGGGATGCTGGAAAATGTAAATATGTAAATAGCCGACAAAAAACATCTGTTAACAGATGTTTTTTGTTTTTTACAGCTGTTTTCTAAGCAGCATGCTGGCATAAAACGGCTGAGAATAATGGCGGGTAAAAATTAAACAATAACGATATGTGCTGCAGAAAGGAGCGATGAAGGAGAGATAAAATGGTAAATGAAATTATCAAAAGTATTCGTATGAAATTAAGTGCTGCTTTTGGCGATGGTTATGAAATTTATGAACATGATTTCAAACAAGGTTTAACAGGACCTTGTTTTTTTATATCTATTTATAAATCAGAGTTGTCATCTCTTTTAGGGCAGCGGGCTATGCGTAAAGCATCTGTAGTTATTCATTATGTTCCGTTAGATACAAACACCAATGGAGATATATTGACTGTGGCTGAGGAGTTGTTGGAGATGTTGCAACTTATTACGCTGCAGAACGGAGATATGTTACGAGGTACAGGTATCCGTTATGAAATTGCCGAGGGGCGGCTGCAATTCTTTATCGACTTTCATTTTCCTGTCATAACCAGGCAGGAAGAAAGTTATATGTCGGCTATGGATATAGCTGCAACCATAGGGAAAGGAGGTGTGAAATGACCGCACGGAAAGAAAAAGTAAATAGAAAAACAGATAAGACCATGGGACAAATCTGTTTTTCTAAGGAAAAGATTTTAGCCATGGCGCAATATGTGAAATGGCGAGACTTGCTTTCTGTTTTACTGACAGAGGAAAGGACTTACACAAAAGTAGAAGTGGAACAAATGATTAAAAAATTTATGAAAGGTAAGGTGGAATAATATGGCATTAGGCGGCGGAATGTTTACAACACAAAACAAAGTATTACCGGGGGCATATTTGAATTTTATTAGTGTAGCAAATGCAAGCACTGCTCTTTCTGAAAGAGGCATTGCAACATTACCAGTGGTAATGAATTGGGGCCCAGAACAAACAGTATTTACTGTGACAGTAGAAGAATTTATGAAGGATACAAGAAAAATCTTTGGCTATGATTACACGGCAGAACAAGTAAAACCAATGCGGGAGATTTTTAAGTCTGCAAGAACAGTACATTTCTTTAGATTGAATGGAACAGGGAAAAAAGCGGAAAACACATTAGCAACCGCAAAATATCCAGGAACTAGAGGAAATGACTTACGCATTGTAGTAGAGGCTAACGAAAATAGCACAGAAGGTACGCTTCTTTATGATGTAACTACTTATTTAGACGGAATGAAAGTTGACGAACAGTTTGCCATTAGTCAAATGGCAGATTTAGTAGGTAACGACTATGTAACCTGGAAAAAAGATGGGGAATTAGAACTTACTGCTTCTTTACCTCTTATGAATGGGGAAAATGGTGCAGTAGAAAATAGCGCTTATCAAACATATCTGGAGCAAGTGGAGGGCTATACCTTCCATACGATGGGATGTACCTCTGCAGATAAAACCATTACACAGTTATTTGCAGCTTTTACAAAGCGAATGCGTAATGAAGTGGGTAAGAAGTTCCAGTGTGTTGTTGCCGGCTATTTGGCTGATGAGGAAGGCGTTATCAGTATAAAAAACAAAACGGTAGGGGCAGAAGATGGGGCAGCCTTAATCCCTTGGGTAACTGGCGTCATGGCAGGTATGCGTGTTAATCAATCTGCAACCAACCTGCCTTATGATGGGGAATATGAGATTGAGGCAATTTATAGTCAAAAAGAATTAGAAGATTGTATCCAAGAAGGGTCTTTGGTCTTCCACCTGGTAGATGGTGCTCCTAGAATTTTGCGAGATATTAACACTTTAGTAACTTTTACAGAAGAGAAATCAAAGGATTTTGCAGCAAATCAAACTATTCGGGTATTAGACCAAGTGGCCAATGATATTGCACTGCTCTTTAGCCAAAAATATATTGGTAAGATTGCTAATGATGGGGCAGGTCGTATCTCTCTCTGGAATGATATTGTTAAACACCATCAGGAATTGGCTAAAATCCGAGCCATTGAAAACTTTGACCCAGAACAAGTAACAGTGGCAAAAGGCGATAGTAAACAGGCTGTCGTGGTTACAGATTGTATTACTCCGATAAACGCCATGGACCAGCTGTATATGACGATTTATGTAGCATAGAAAGGAGATAATTTTTATGACAGTAATGAATGCAAAAGACGCCATCTCTGCAAGTCTTGCAGAATGTTTTATCACTATTGAAGGTAATCGTTATAACTTTATGCAGGCTATTAACTTAGAAGCGAAAGTAGAAAAAACAAAAACAGAAGTACCCATCTTAGGTAAAACAGGGAAAGGAAATAAATCTACAGGGTGGAAAGGCACTGGCTCTGCTACCTTCCACTACAATACCAGTGTTTTTCGGGAACTTTTATTGCGGTATAAAAATACTGGTGAAGATGTATACTTCGATATTCAGATTACCAATGAAGACCCTACTTCTACAGTAGGCCGACAAACTATCATCTTGAAGGACTGTAACATGGATGGTGGTATTCTTACTAAATTTGATGCAGATGCGGAATACCTCGATGAAGAGATGGACTTTACCTTTGAGGACTTTGAAATGCCGGAAAAATTTACTCATCTTTCTGGAATGTAGTGTGTAGATAGGAGGAATGTTATATGAGTTTATCTGCGTTTTTAGCAGAAAATGCTATTGCAGTAGAAAATATCAAATTTGCAGCTTCTAATCGCTTTTTAAGTGAAGAAGGGAAACCGATGCTCTGGGAAATGAAAACTATTACCAGTACGGAAGATGAGGCTTTGCGGAAATCTTGTGCCAAGCAAGTGACAGTGCCAGGTCGGAAAAACCAATATCAACGGGAAACTGACTATGATATGTACCTGGGAAAACTAGCTGTGGCTTGTACGGTTTATCCTAATCTCAATGATAAGGGGTTGCAGGATAGTTATGGCGTCATGGGGGCAGAAGCACTCCTCAAAACCATGCTGACTCCTGGTGAATATGCAAACTATATTGGTAAGGTGCAAGAGGTATGTGGTTTTGATGTAACCCTTCAAGATGAGGTGGAAGAAGCAAAAAACTAATAGAAGAAGGCGATAGTGAGGCCAATGTGGCCTACTATTGCCTTCATGAATTGCACCTATTGCCGTCTGAATTTCTACAGCTAGACAGACGGGAGCGGGCTTTTATTATAGCTGCTATCGAACATCGTATTGAGCAGGAAAAGAAAAAAGAAAAGGGGATGAGGAGAAAATCCCATTTGAAATAAGGAAAGGAGGCGAGCGCATATCGCAAGTATGAATGCTTCCATTAGTACCATTGACCAGTTTGCAAACTCTCTGCAGTCATTGGCGATAAATCGTGAATTATTCTCTCAGGGTAATTTTACAGGGGATTTTGAGTACAATTTTCTCCGTAAAACAAAAGATGAAATCTTAGAAACAAAGATTGCTTGGTCTGCTGTGCAAGAACAGACATTGTCGGCAAAAGATAGCCAAGCTATGCTTAATGAAGAGATGCAAAGAAGTAGCGCCATCGCTATGAACTGGCAAAAACAAGTGGATAAAGTGAAGGTATCTTTAGGAAAAGCTTTTAATGTAAAAGGTATCATGACGACTGCAGATAATCTGGTAAATAGCAAGGCGCAGTTAAATAATGTGATGCTGGTATACGATGACGGCGGTAGCATTGGGGAAATAGAGGAAAAAGTGATGGCTTCTGCTCAACGGTCACGAGCCGGTTACTTGGACATGGTTTCCAATGTGGCAAAACTAGGGCTCAATGCAAAAGATACTTTTAACAGTATGGATGAGGTTATCGGTTTTCAGGAGCTTATTAACAAGCAATTTATTATTGGCGGGGCTAGTGTCCAGGAACAACAAGCAGCGATGGGGCAGTTGACGCAGGCTATGGCTTCCGGGGTGTTGCGTGGGGAAGAATTAAACGCTATCTTTGCAACTGCGCCAGGTATTGTGCAAAACATTGCAGACTACATGCATGTACCAGTTGAGCGGGTAAAAGGCCTTGCAGCAGAAGGTCAAATCACTGCTCAAGTGGTGAAAAATGCCATGTTTGCTGCTAGTGATGAGATAGAAAGCAAATTCGACAGTATGCCTATGACCTGGGGGCAAGTGTGGACGAATATGAAAAATACAGCGTTAAGTATTTTTAGTCCCATTCTAGAAGGTATCACGGCGTTAGCGTCTAGCCCTATCGTTACGGGGCTTGCAGAAACGCTCGCGGTGACGGGGAAAGCTCTTGTAGATAACTGGGGGCTATTTGGTCCTATTATTATTGGTGTTGCTAGTGCTTGGGGTATCTATACGGCGGCAATTAAAGCACAAGCCATTGCACAGGCCGTGGCAAACGCGGAATTTTTAAAATCTCCCTATACTTGGATATTGGTGGGAATTATTGCTATTGTTATGGCGATTTCTAAATGGGTTCAATCAGTGGGCGGACTGAAAATCGCTTGGGCAACGACAATCATGAATATACGAAACTTTATTGGCGACTTGCGTGTCTGGGCGCTGGAGCAATGGGATAAAATGATTAACGGTTTTATTGATATGTGGAATAGTCTGGCAACCATGTTGAATAAAACGGGGCTATTTTCTTTTGAATTGATGGGCCATGTCAATCATACTGCTTTCAAGGGGTTAAAAAATGAAGCGGAAAAAATGCTGCGGGGCGTTGAATTGGAAAAAATGAAAATGGAAATCGACAATAAAGCAAAAGAAAATGAACAAAATATGGAAACACTGAAAAATAATACTGCATTAGCTGCCGGCGTAGATGGACTTAGCCAATCTAGTGCCCAAACAGCAGAAAATACCGCTGCTATGTCTAACTCAATGGAAATGAGTGAAGAGGACCTTCGGTATATGCGGGATATTGCAGAACGGGAAGCTATTAATCGCTTCACCACTGCAGAAGTAAAAGTTGATATGACTGGCATGACCAACCGCATTGACTCTAATATGGATTTAGATGGGGTATTGACAACGCTAACAGACGGCTTTGCCGAAGCCTTAGAAGTGGCAGCAGAGGGGGTGCATGTATAAATGTATCGTTTTCAATTTGGCAGATTAGTTTTGCCGGTAACGCCGTCCAAGTTGACGGTGAAAATTAAAGGCAATAATAAAACTCTAACCCTGGTAAACGAGGGGGAAATGAACATTTTGCGAGCGCCAGGATTAACAGAAATCAGCTTTGAGGCTGTCCTTCCTATGCTGGGAAAATATCCTTTCTCAGGGGATTATCATCGTCCCGATCATTACTTAAATGCTTTTGAGAAACTAATGGTTGAAAAGCAGCCCTTTCAGTTTTCTGTTATTCGTACCACACCTAGCGGCAAGGAGCTTTTTGATACGGATATGAAGGTAAGCCTAGAAAGCTATACTATTGCTGAAGATGCAAACCAAGGTTTGGATGTGACGGTGGCGATTACATTGAAGCAGTATGTTTCTTATGTTACCAAGAAAGACGCTCTACTTGAAGTAAGTGCAGATGGAGAAGCGACAATCATTGAGGAAACAAAACGGGACGCTAATTCTGCGCCACAGACAAAAACTTATACGGTGAAAAAGGGAGATTGCCTTTGGACCATTGCGAAAAAGTATTATAACGATGGGGCAAAGTACAAAGATATTTATGAGGCAAATAAAGATAAGCTGAAAAGCCCTAATCTAATTTATCCAGGACAGGAGCTGATATTGCCATGAAAGTAGATTTAACCATTACCCACGGCAATACGCTCTATTATCCCATCGTAGAAGAGGATATTAGCTTAGAGTGGGATAGAAAGAATACCCCAGGGAAGTTAAGATTTAAGGTGGTAAAAGATGATGTTCTATCTTGCCAAGAGGGAGACGCTGTAAAGCTGTCTGTAGACGGAACAGATATGTTTTATGGCTATATTTTTACTAAAAGTAGGTCGGGACAGTCTCCTTACCTTATTGAGATAACGGCTTATGACCAGTTGAGGTATTTTAAAAATAAAAATACCTATGCTTATGAGAATAAAAAAGCAAATGAAGTGGTTCAGATGCTAGCTGAGGATTTTCGCTTGAAGACGGGCCAGCTAGATGATACAGAGCATGTTATTCCCTTTCGGTCAGAGCCGGATACCACTCTCTTTGATATTGTGCAAAACGCTCTTGACGAAACATTGCAGGCGACAACAAAGCTCTATGTGCTCTATGATGATGTGGGAAAACTTATGCTAAAGAATATAGAGAATATGAAACTAAACTTAATTTTAGACGTTGATACGATTGGTGATTATTCTTATTCAAGTACCATTGATAGCATGACTTATAACCAAATCAAAATCACCTTTGACAACAAAAATACTGGTGCGCGGGAAATCTATATTGCCAAAGATAGTGCAAATATTAACCGCTGGGGATTGCTACAGTATACTGATAAAGTAGAAAATGCTGTAAATGGTGCAGCAAAAGCGGAGGCTTTCTTGAAGTTATATAACAGCAAGACAAGAACCTTGTCTATTTCTGACGCCTTAGGTGACAAACGGGTGCGGGGTGGTTCATCGGTGATAGTAAAGCTTGCATTAGGTGATATCAATATTCAAAGTTATTTAGTGGTAGAAAAGGTAACTCATAAATTTAAGCAGGAACAACATTTGATGGATTTAAGATTGCGAGGTGGTTCATTTGTCAGCTGATATTAACGCCTTTCTCGGTAATGTAAAACGGGCGGCGGTAGAGGCTGTTGCTGCTGGAAAGCCAATGTCTTTAATCTTCGGTAAAGTAACCAGTGTTTCTCCTCTTATCGTGCGGGTGGATCAAAAGCTAGAGCTCATAGAACCCCAACTCATTCTGACCAATGCTGTGCGAGATTACACTGTCAGCATGACCGTAGACCAGGAAACAGAAGCAGCTAGTGGTGGCAGTGGTGACGCGGCTTTTGCCAGCCATAAGCATAGATACAAAGGAACGAAGTCTTATATTGTTCACCTTGGTTTGAAACTTGGCGAGCAAGTGCTGCTATTAAGGGTTGACGGCGGGCAGAAATTTATTATCTTAGACAGAGTGGAGGTGCCATCATGATCCCTAAAACAGACATAGATTTAGTAAGTTTAAAAATCAAAACGCAGCCCAGCACTACTTATTATCTAGATCAGGAAAACAAGAGAATTCGTGGTTCTGTAGACGGGCTGGAAGCGATGAAACAAGCAATCTATTTAATCCTTAACGCAGAGCGCTATGCTCATCTGATTTATTCTTGGAACTATGGCGTAGAACTCCGGGACCTGATTGGGGAGCCCAAAGAATACGCCTATCCGGAAATAAAACGCTGTATTACAGAGGCGCTTCTCCAAGATGACCGTATTGCAGCAGTAGATGATTTTATATTTGAGACACATGGAGAAAAGGTCCATGTGTCTTTTCTTATCCACACCATTTTTGGAGAGATTGACTGGGAGGTGAAAACAGATGTATGAAAACAAAACCTATGAAGCTGTTTTGCGGGAGAAGCTAAGCAGGGTGGCAGACAGTCTGGATAAACGAGAAGGCTCTATCATCTATGACGCTTTAGCGCCTAACTCTTTAGAAGCTGCCATGATTTATGCAGCGCTGGATACTGTTTTAAACGAAACTTTTCCTGATACGGCGAGCAGAGAATACCTAATTCGCCGTTGTGGGGAGCGAGGTATTCAGCCATATCCGGCTACTGCAGCCATTGGTATTGGGGAATTTAATATGGCGGTGCCGTTAGGTAGCCGTTTTTCTTGTGGTAAATACAACTGGGCGGTAACGGAGCAAATTACACCAACCCGCTTTTATCTTACTTGTGAGACGACGGGAGCTGACCCGAACGGCTATACGGGAACGCTTATTCCCATTGACTATATTGAGGGATTAACTGTAGCAACCCTTGTTTCTATCGCTATTAACGGTGAGGATGCAGAAGAGACCGAAGCTTTGCGGTTACGTTACTTAAATAGCTTCCAGGGACAGTCTTACGGCTTTAACCGTGCTCAATATGTAGAAGTAACGGAGGCTCTGCCCGGTGTAGGCGGTTGCAAGCCATACCGCGCCTGGGATGGGCCGGGGACAGTAAAGCTGGTTATTACGGGCAGTGACTATGGTGTCCCTTCGGCGGAGCTAATCTCTTCTGTTCAAACAGCGATTGACCCTATTGCAAATACAGGTGAAGGCATGGGACTTGCGCCTATTGACCATAAAGTGACGGTAGAAGGGGTAGCAGCGACGACAATCAATATTAAGACCTCTCTTACCTTTGCACCTGGTTGGACTTTGGAAGAAACTTTGCCTTACATTGAAACAGCTATTAACGACTATTTTGGGGAGTTGAACGCTGCCTGGGCAAGGGAAGAAAATCTTTTGGTGCGGGTATCTCAGATAGAGTCCCGATTGCTGGCTCTTAGCGGTGTGGTAGATATTAGCGGTACTACCTTAAATAGTGGTACTGCTAATCTTCTCCTGGATAAAAACGCTATTGCGGTAAGGGGGACATTTACCAATGAATAATTTCAATACAGCAAGAACCATCGACCTATTAGGGTATTTACCCGATGTACTGCAAAACACTAAAGAAATGCAGGCTATTATGGCGGCAGAAACTCCGGAAATCCAGGCCCTTTGGAAGGCTTGCGAGGATGTGATGAACGACCAATTTATTGCCGAAGCTACGGAAAACGGTGTGGCACGAAGAGAGCGGATGCTGGGTATTTCTCCTTTTGCCACTGATACCTTAGATGATAGGAAATTTCGCATTTTGAGCCGCTATAATGAGCAGCTGCCTTATACGCGGAGAAGTCTCATGCAGCAGCTGGCCACTCTTTGTGGTGCGGACGGATATGAAATCCAATTTCTAACGAAAGATTTTACGGTGAAGGTAAAGGTAGAATTGACTGCAAAGAAGCAGGAGGCCGCGGTCAGTGAAATGTTGGAACGAGTATTGCCTTATAATATGGTCTTTACAGTAGAGCTTCTTTACAACCAATGGCAAGCGGTGAAAGCTTATACTTGGGGAGCGCTTGCCTCCCGAACTTGGAAAGAAATACGAGAGGAGGTTTTATAAATGGCAAATTACACGAAAAACTATAACCTAAAAAAGCCCTCGCCTGAGGACTTTGTAGACATTGCTGACATCAATAGTAATATGGACGTGATTGATGAGGCGTTACAGGGGTGTAAGACTGCTGTTGGGGCGTGTTATTGTGTTTGTAATACGGCTGCAGCTACTAGGGAAAAAGTTGCAACAGTTATACGTGGGAATTTTAAGCTGGAAGCTGGTGTTGCAGTTGATGTGAAGTTTTCAGAGGACAACAAAATTACGATGCCTAGTCTTAATGTAAACGGCACAGGGGCAAAATCTATCAAAATGTATAGCATTATAGGTGCAGAAAGCTATATGTGGCAAGCAGGAGCAGTTGTGCGTTTCGTTTATGACGGGCAGTATTGGCAGATGCTGAATGGCACACAGGCGACAACGACTTACTATGGTGTGACAAAGTTATCTTCTAGTGTATCTAGTACGGCAGCTAATCTTGCGGCAACACCTTTAGCTGTGAAACAGGCGTATGATCTGGCAGATGCAGCGGTGCCGAAGTCTCAAAAAGGAATAGCAAATGGTGTGGCTACTCTTGATGCTGATGGCAAAGTGCTTATGTCACAAATACCGGAGGAGGTTGCGCTTGCCGAACATAACCATGAAGTGGCAACGACAAGTAGAGATGGGTTTATGAGTAAGGAGCAGATAATGCAGTTAAGTATAGTCGAAGAAGAGCTTCAAAGGCTAAGCACTAAGGTAACCGGTGCCCACAGTATGGGTATGACCTTTGAAGATTTTATAATGAAAGGAGTTGTGATATAGCATGATGCTATTATACGAAGAAGACGGCGTTTTCAATCCTACTGACTTTGGGCTAAAAGTTGGCGATATTATTCAAGTTGTTGGCATTGGTGGTGGTGGTGCTGGTGGCGGTGGATATAAAATACCGGCAGCAGGTGAGTCTAGTGGATTTTACAATCAAGGCGGAAACAGCGGTGAATATAAAAAATCTTTTCTGAAATTACTCAGCTTGAACCCTATTAGTGTAGAAATTGGTCAAGGCGGTATTGGTAATGCCAGATTGCCTGGTAGCAACGGTGGGGACACCAAATTTGGTAGTTACTTTACTGCGAGGGGCGGAAGTGGTGGCGATTGTGCTACTGATGTTGGAACCTGGAAGGGGGGTAAACCCGATAAGAATAACACAGGTGGCGGTGGTGCTGGCGGATTTATTCCCGGTGTAGAATTTATGGGTGGAGATGGTCTATTATCAAAAATAGCAACTGGTGCACCCAATTTTAACACGCGTATCCTCAATAGCATGGCTGGTATGAGTGGGGTCACAGACGGTACACTTAACCCACATAGATATGCCTCTAAATATGGGGGGATTTGTGGACAAAATGGTTGTTCTCCTGGAGGTGGTAAAGCGGCTAATGAAAATACCTATTGTGGTGGTGGTGGTGGCGGATATGGTGCTGGCGGGGGAGCGTCTGGCGGATCGACTAGTAATGAAGGTACGGCTATTCTACCAGGTGGAAATGGCGCAGATGGTGTTTTATTATTATTTTTCTAAAAAGGAGGTTTTATATTGCGAGAGGGGTTTTGTAGTTTATTAGGAGCGGTAGGCGCTATCATTTCTTATTTATTTGGAGGGTGGGATACGGCCATGATTACCTTACTAATCTTTATGGGGATTGACTATCTTTGCGGTCTGAGTGTAGCCGGGATTTTCAAGAACTCTCCTAAAACTGAAACTGGAGCGCTAGAGTCTCGAGCTGGTTGGAAAGGGTTATGTCGTAAAGGCATGACCCTTTTAATTGTATTAGTAGCTTATCGGTTAGATTTAGTTATGGGGACGACGGTGGTGAAAGACGGCGTGGTAATTGCTTTCCTGATAAATGAGGTTATTAGTATTATTGAAAATGCGGGATTTATGGGGGTGCCGATACCAGCAGTCATTACCAATGCCATTGAAATATTAAACAAAAAACAAAATAATTAAAAAAAGATGGTGAAACATAGCACCAAATTTGTGGTAAAATAAGTATAAATGGAAATAGGGAAAGCACCCAAGGCATTATGCCAGGGGTGCTTTTTTCTATGGAGAAAAGGAGGTGAGAATAATGATCTTACCATATGAAGGGAAAATCCGCGTCACCAAACTCTATGGCACACCACCGCCCAAAGGCTTTACCTATGCGGCCGGCAAGCATAGCGGTATGGACCTGGTAGGAGTGAATAACAAGAATGTGCGAGCCATTGCAGCAGGGACGGTTATCCGTTCCGGTTATGAC
>JAAVYR010000016.1 GCA_022791255.1 Peptococcaceae bacterium
GTAGAGCCATTCTGCCATATCTTCATCATAGACGCCGTTTGGCTGGCCGCCTAGTTTAGACTGGAGCAGCTTCATAGCCGTTTGGTATCTATCATTATTATAAGAGTTTCCAAACCCGAAAACAATACCGCTGGGCGGTTGTACTGGCGTTAATAATTCGACAGCTCTCGACAATGTCAAATTGTATTCATCCTGCCAAAATTTCGGCAGAGAGATAATTCGCTTCTCTATTAAAAACTCCCAATACAACTCCGGATTTACACTGAAATAATTATTACCCAGTATCTCCTTTCGTTCTTCGATTGCCTGATAATCGTTATCACCATCTGTAATTAAGTTACGGATATAGGTGTTATCGAAATGACGACTTTGCCGAACCCAATCCCATAAGTCATTTTCCATCCAAGGATAAAAATCCCGTTTCAGTGTTCTCTCGTAATCATAAGGTCTGATAAAATCCAACATTTCCTGTGCTTTGCTAAAAACTAACATAATAAAATGCCTCCTTGTAAATAAAAATTCCTTGTTTTTGTTTTGACTTACTGCATCAAAAAAGCGTTTTCTCTCCATAAGAGAAACGCTTTGCCGCTATGTTTTCATCTGCCTTACCTCCTCTTAGCCAAAAGAAAAAGCACACCGGCTTGAAGCCAGAGTGCTTTTCTTTTATCAATTTTTAGTGGTACTTACACTTCCACACATACTAATTTTACCAGAAATTTGGTACCTCGTTTCACCATCTTTTTAAAAAAATCTAATTAGCTCCCTTTTCCTCGCCTCTTTTACCTGGTTTTCTTTTTGTATTAAAAATACATTATACAAACATGGGTAATTTTATCGGCTTAAGCTGGCTCTTTCGATAAAAAATATTTAAATGTTCAAAATTTTTTCTTGCCAAATGTTTTTCTATCCTCTATAATATTTTCATAAAACAAATTGCCGCGACACTAGCCGCAGCAATCAAGTATCAAGCATCATTGCATTTTATATTTAGGAATACATTAAGAAAGGGGCAATCATATGTCATATGTAAATGAGATTATCGAAAAAGTAAAACAAAGAGACCCAAACGAAAAAGAATTTCACCAAACAGTGACGGAAGTTTTGGGAACCTTGGAAGTATTATTAGCAAAAAGACCCGAATATGAAAAAGCTGGTATCCTGGAACGCATCGTTGAACCAGAACGGGTAATTAGTTTCCGTGTGCCTTGGGTAGACGATAATGGCAAAGTACAAGTAAACAGAGGTTTCCGCGTACAGTTTAACAGCGCCATTGGGCCATACAAAGGTGGGCTTCGCTTCCACCCATCTGTAAACTTAGGGATTATTAAATTCTTAGGTTTTGAACAAACCTTCAAAAATAGCTTAACAGGACTACCTATCGGCGGCGGCAAAGGTGGTTCCGACTTTAACCCAGAAGGTAAATCTGATAGAGAAGTAATGGCCTTCTGCCAAAGCTTCATGACAGAACTTTACCGTCATATCGGCCCAAATGTAGATGTTCCTGCAGGGGACATCGGCGTTGGCGGCAGAGAAATCGGCTTCCTCTATGGCCAATACAAACGGATTACCAAACAATATGAAGGAGTTCTCACCGGGAAAGATTTAACATACGGCGGCTCTCTCATTCGTCCAGAAGCTACCGGTTATGGTGCTGTTTATTATACCGTAGAAATGTTAGAATATTTCGGCGACAGCATTAAGGGCAAAACCTTCGCTGTATCTGGCTTTGGTAATGTTGCTTGGGGCACTATTAAAAAAGTCAATGAATTAGGCGGCAAAGTCGTAACCATCTCTGGTCCTGACGGTTATATCTATGACAAAGATGGTATCAGCACCGACGAAAAGGTAGACTATCTCTTAGAAATGCGCGCCTCCTGCCGCAACAAAGTACAAGACTATGCAGATAAATTCGGCGTACCTTTCTACCCTGGGGAAAAACCATGGGGCGTGAAAGCCGACATCATGATGCCTTGCGCAACCCAAAATGAAGTAGATATGGCAGAAGCAAAACAAATGGTAGCCAATGGTATCAAATATTATGTAGAAGTATCCAACATGCCGACGACCAACGAAGCTATCGCTTTCCTCAAAGAAAACGGTGTAGTAGTTGCTCCTTCTAAGGCTGTTAATGCCGGCGGCGTAGCAGTATCCGGCTTAGAAATGAGCCAAAACTCTATGCGTTACAGCTGGACAGCAGAAGAAGTAGATGCCAAGTTAAAAGGCATCATGGTAAACATCTTCAAAAGCTCTCTTGACGCCGCTCACGAATATGGCTTAGGCGACGACCTTATTGCAGGTGCAAATATCGCTGGCTTTGAAAAGGTTGCCAAAGCTATGATGGCCCAAGGTATTGTATAAGATAAAAGCCAAACTCTCCAATTATCATATCCTCCAGAAAAGGGTGTTGTTCATAAGAACAACACCCTTTTTATTTTATTCATCTGGATTTAAAATTAAAATGGCTCGTTCCATATAGAAACGAGCCATTATCTTACCCTGCCGCGCACGACAAAGTAATCAGATAAACAAATCATTACTAAGGCAACATGGCACTATACACAGCACTGTAGTTAGAGTCTGCAGTTGTTGCAGAAAAAGCAATCATTCTGCTATCCCCACCCCAAGAAACGCTAGTAACTTTGCCTTCAAATACCAACATGACAACTTCTTCTGTAGGATATACCACATACAGATTACCGTCTCTGTCAGTATAAATTGCCTTTGTACCATCAGGAGACCAGCTTAAGATATTCCCACCAGAAGCCTGATGCAATAATTTCGGTTCTGTATCCTGACTAGTTACCATCTTCCACAAGCCACCATCACGACTCATGCTATTGAGGAGCGTCATATCTCCCAAGGGAGAAATAGCTTCTGTATAGGCACTGTCAGTCAACCATTCCGCCTTTGTTACAGTGTTTACGCTTTGGGCTGCGCCTAATTTTGCGCTATCATCTAAGAGGACCGGCTCATCTCCTGCCGATGGATTACTCTGCCATTTACTCGTCCCATAAGCGGAGCGAATGAAATATTCTACAGTATCACCATTTATTACGACCGGGTTGAGCACATCCCCGTCTTCGGAAGCAGCCAATAACAGCAAAGAATAGATACCGGATTTTTCCTTACCAGCAGCTACCTTCGGCAGCATTACTTCACCACTGCCGGAAACAGTCTGCTCCTTTATCGGTTCCGAATGATTTGACGGAGAAGGCGGTTCGCTAACCCTGGGTCGTGAAGTTTCCACATTTTCTCCTGCAGGGATTACAGGGTCAGCAGGCTCTTTTGGGCTTACAGGGTCTGGGATATTTCCATTATTTTCCTCAGCAACAGGCTGTGAAATAACATCTGAGGAGGGTAATTTTTCTCCTCCCTGCGGCTGATAATTTGCCACAGACAGTCCATCCTGTGGAGAAGGAATAGTCCCAGGACCAGCTTGGTCCGGCAGCTGGCCTACGCCTACAGCAGCAACTAGAAAGGCTGCTGCAACTGCCGTGCCCCAACGAGCAAACCGCTTTCCATCTACATTCTTCTTCTTTAAAGGAACAACTGTTTGCCGTTTCGGTTGCGTAACTTTTTCTTCTTGGGTCTGCCAAGCATCTTTTGGAAGGTTAGCCATCACACCAGCAGCAAACCCTTCAGGAGGAGCCGCCAGTGCCGCTTCTTCTCTCAGCAAACCATTGATAGTTTCTACTTCAGCAAGCAGCTTAGCACAACTTTCACATTGGTGGATATGGGCCAAAAGAATTTGGGCTTCTTCTTCAGCAAGAAGACCATCAGCATAGAGATAGATTTGTTCTTCCCATTTTACACAGGTCAATTCTTTTGCCCCCTTTCCAATAAGATTTTGAGCTTCTTTTGCAGCATTTGCCGCCCACGGAATAACCTTGTTTCAATCGTAGAGACCGGCACTTCCAATTTATCGGCAATTTCTTGGTAGGATAAATCTTCTAAGAAACGATACATCACCGGCAGCCTGTAGTTTTCAGGTAACTCACTGATAGCCTCGCGAATGATACTGCCTGTTTCTGCTTGAAGAAAGGTCTCTTCCGGACTATCCATCCGACCCTCTTCACCAAAATCAAAACTAGCAAAATCCTCAATAGGCACCGTTTCTTTGGGCCTTTTAGTTAAGGTATTAACACAAACATTATGCGCTACCCGATACATCCAAGGAAAAAACTTCCTGTCGTCAGAAAATTTATTCAAGACTCGATAGATGTGTAAGAAAGCTTCCTGCGCCAAATCCCCGGCCTCATCATAATCGCCGCATAGACGATAGGCAAGACTGAAGATTTGCTTTTCGTACCGTTTTACCAGTACTTCAAAGGCAGCCTCCTCACCGGATAAGCATTTTTTTACTAATTCCTCATCTAAAAGATGCTTCATGTCAATTCATCCTTATGCTTACATAATAAATACAAAAACTTCCTGGCAAAACTTGCATAAAAAACCAAGATTTCAAAAGAAATTTTTTCTTTCTTGCCTGCTGTTTTCTATATTCTACAAGCGGTTTTATTTTCCTATGAAACGAGATGGATAAGTTTTCCTTTTTCCTGTCGAAAGATTACCTTTTTTCTTATTATGAGAAAAATATCGTCATCTTATACAGGGATTTTGTCGGAAAGAAAAACTCCACAACAGACTCTTTTTTCGCTAAAATAAAGATAAGATTTTATGAAAAAACAAGAGGTGTATTTCCCATGGCCCATCATCTTCCCATCATTGAAAAAAATCAGCTGCCCGGCATGGACCGTCTCACGGGCATTTCAGACAGAAATATACTGCATCGGCAGATTTATGCACTGCAACAGCAAGGTACACCCTTTGCACTATTACTCATTGATATAGAAAATTTCGCCTTATTTAATCAAGAATTAGGACCGATCCAAGCAGACCAAATCCTAAAGCGTTTTGCTGCCTTTTTAGGCCAGCAATTACCACCTGGCGGCAAACTAGGCCGTTGGCAAGGAAACTGCTTTGCCATTGTTCTACCAGAATATAATCTTAAAGCCTGCGAAACCTTTTGCTGTGAATTTAACAGCCTCCTAAAAACAGCCCCTTGGCAAATGCAGGAACTGCCAATCCGCATTCACACATCCATAGCCTGCTGCCCACCGGGAGATGCCGCTACACTAATCGCCCAAGCAGAATACCAGCTAAACCAAGACAAACAACAAAAAAAGCTGCCTGCCTGGATACAAGAAGGCCAGCCCGCACTCCATAACCAATTGCTGCTATCCTTCCTCACCACTAGAGACGGTTATTATCAAAAATTCATTTTAAAAACCATGGAAACTGCTGCCAAAATGGGTCAAGCCCTAGATATGAGCAACACCATGATACAAAGCCTGGAAACAGCCGCACTTTGGCAAGATACCGGCATGGTAGAAATCCCCGGCGCCATCCTTCTACACCCTGGTCCTCTGCCAGAAAAATATTGGCAGACGATCCGGCGTCATCCCCTCCACAGCAGCATCATCGCTGAAAAAATGGGATTAGCAACCCCTATCGTCAAAGCCATCCTACACCACCATGAAAAATGGGATGGCAGCGGCTATCCCCACCACTTGCAAGGTACGGAAATTCCATTGCTAGCCCGCATCTTGCAAATCGCCGGTAGTTGGAGCGCTATGCAATTCCCCCGCCCCTACCGCAAGCAGTTATCCCACAGTGCGGCCCTAGAGGAAATCTATTTAGGACGAGGAAAAGCCTTTGATCCGCATCTTGTCAGCATTTTCCGAAAGGCTATCCTTTAGATTTTACCAGAAAGTTCCTTATTTTTCCAGTCTCTGCGTACATAAACCTTATTTTTATAGATAGCCCGCAAAAATCTTCTCTGCTAAAGACTGATAATAGGAAATGTCAATCTTTGCCCCCAGGCCATTGGCTAAATGTTTCTTTGCCAACTCTGGTGTATAATCAGATAGCAAATAGATGCGATAGTTACGATAGCCCTTTTCATAATGCTGTACCAGCGGTAGCGCCTTGATATTGCTGATAGATAAGCTTTCCGGCTGACCCTCTACGCCACTGATGGTGATTTCAACCATAGCACCTAAGAGAGTATCTGTCTTTTTCTGGCTGGAGATAAAATTTCCCAAAGAATAAACCACCGGTACCGTCCGTCCATCTGCAGTAGTCACATTTTCAATAGGCTGAATAACATGAGGATGTCCCCCCAAGATAAGATCAGCCCCCGCATCAGCCGTTTGCTGGGCGATAGAAGTCTGATTACTATTGGGACTTAAGTGATATTCGTCACCCCAGTGATAGTTGACAATAACAAAATCCGCCTGCGCTTTCGCTCGAGTAATATCACTTTTGATGGCGTCCATATCAATTAAAGCGACTTGCCAAGGCTGCTTCACAGGTATTCCATTGGTACCATAGGTGTAACTTAAGAAAGCAAAACGGAAGCCTTCCCGCTCCTCAATAACGATTTTGCTGTTACGCTCTTCTTCGTCCCCAAAAATACCGGTAATCTGCACCGTCGGGTGATTGGCCCATACTTCATAAGTTGCAGCAACCCCCTTAGCCCCCGTATCCATAATGTGATTATTGGCAAAATTCACCACATCAAAGCCAGCGTCAATTAAAGCGTCTACCGCTGATGGTGGCGCATTAAAAGAAGGATAACCAGAAGGTCCCCTGTTTGGATTAGTAGGGGTTTCCTGGTTTACGAAGGCAATGTCAGCACCACTAATACGCTCCTTGACAAATTGATAAATTGGCTTGTAATCATAGGTGCCGTCAGCCTGTTTTGCAGCTTTGCTAATAGTATCATGAAGCAAATTATCCCCAGCAGCTAAAATGGTAATCTCCACTGGCTGCGGGGCAGGTTCTACGATAGGCAGCTCATCTGCAGCCTGGCCCACACCATCACGCAAGGCACCAATGCCCATAGAGATAAAATACCCGCCAACAAAACAACATAACAAGAGCAGCCCCCTGGCTATTTTTTGTGAAGGAACGAGACTAAATAGTTTATCAAAAAAATCTGAAAGGCTCGATTGAAATTGCTGCATCAAATATCCCTCTTTCCTGCTTTCTTATGATAATGCAAACGAAAGAAAGCCTCATAAACAGAAAAAACCGTGGGTGCTTCACGACGCCACGGTTTTTACTACTTTGCTAATCTCAGTGATGACCTCTATGCCCATGGTGCCGTCCAGTATTTGCCGGCGCAGGCGTGGCTGTCTGTACCTGACAACTGCCATCACAGAAGCCAGCCTCGTGATGACTGCCACAATAAGCATGATTATCATGGGTATGATATCCCGTAATATCGCAGTCTTCTACCGGACAAAGAGCGCGACAGGTACCATCACAGATGCCATCTGCATGCTGATACCCGCAATAAAGCGTACCTTCGTGACTATGACGGCCAGTTATTTGACAATCTTCTACAGTGCAAACAGCACATGCCGTCACATTTGTATCCGCCGGCTCACTTGCAGCTACACGGCCATGACCACCGCAAGCATAAGCTACCGGAACTAATAATGCTATTGATAGAACAGCAGCAGCACTTGCCGCAATATATTTTTTTTGCATATCTCTATCATCTCCTATTTTCGCATCGTTTATGAAACACCTACTCATATAATATTATCTTATCACAAAAATTTATCAGAAGAAAGCATTTCTCAGAAAAAATAAGAGGACTGCAATGAAAATTGCAGCCCTCTTTTTATTTATATAATCCAATATCACCATTATTCTGAGACAGATAACACCGTCTCATCTTTTTTATCATGAGAAATACTTGCCTTTTTATGAAAGATTAGTTCATAGTTACGCACCCGTTTAGGGAGTAATCCCTGGGGCCGCAGCAAGAGAGCAATCATTAAAATCAGTCCGTAAATCAACATTTGATAATCTGCAAAGTCCCGCAGCTTTTCATTAACGCCAATGAGCAGGAAAGCGCCTACCGCAACGCCCAGCGGGTTATCCATACCGCCTAAAATTACCATGCAGATAATCATTAACGATTTAGAAAAGTCATAATCATCCGGACCAACAAAGGACATGTAGTGCCCATAGAAAGCCCCCGCAATGCCGCAAAAAGCACCGCCAATACAAAAGGCAAACAGTTTCTCTTTGTTGATATTGATACCCAGACACCCTGCTACTACCTCATCCTGCCCGATATTATTGAGCGCCAGCCCCTTGCTGGAGAGGTTTACCCGATAAGCTACAAATAATAACACAGCAAGAAGCAGTAAAGCAAGATAAAGATAATTAGCCTGGTAAGGCAAACGAAGTCCCAAGAAATCATGAGCCTGGTGGAAAGAAAAGCTGCCAATGGTAAAGCCAGGCAGCCCCGGCATACCATTGGGACCACCTACCGCCTTGATATTCACAATGACCAACGAAAAGATAAGCTGCAGCGCCATGGTAACCAGAGATAAATAATAACCTTTGGTCCTAAGAGTCGGCGCCCCAACAAAGCCCCCTAAAACACAAGTAATTGCTGCAGCAATCATAACCCCCAACCAAGGAGAAATGCCCAGCTTCATGGTGAGCACCCCAGTGGTGTATGCCCCAATACCAAAGAAAGCAGCTGGCGCAAAGTTTACCATATCCGCACTGCCCATTTGGAAGTTGAGCCCCAGAGCAAGGATGGCATAGACGCACACCAAGACGCCGATGTGAAGCGCATAAGGCTTACCGGAAAGGGCAAGAGGTAAGAGCAGCGCACCTATTAGCACCGCGAGAAAAAATAGTTTTCGCTCTTTGATGCAAGCTATATAGGTACGGTCGATAATGCCTTTTTTCTCCAGCGTAAGGATAGCAATAACAATCACCGCCAGCAAAGGCAAGCTATAGGTATAGTTTAAATACAATGTGAAAAAGACAGCCAGCCAAATCACTGCTGCAGTCAGGAGTGGAATACCAAGATTTCGTTTTTCTGCTGTCTTTCCTTTATTCATCATCAAACTACACCTCTTTTAGCTTCTTACTCTTTTTAGACTTTTTCCACAGTTTTTTCACCCAGGATACCTTCAGGCTTTGCCACCATGAAGATAACCACTACGATGAAGGCCACTGCACTAGCATAAGCTGCCCCACCAGGAAGAATAGAAACAAACACCTCTATAAAGGCCAGGAGCATGCCGCCAATAATGGCCCCATATACATTGCTAAGGCCGCCTACCACGGCAGCACTGAAGCCTTTGATACCATATAAAGAACCGTTATCAAAGCGCACTGTACCATAATAAGCCCCAATGAGGAACCCTGCTACGGAAAGAAGCAATCCACCTAAAACAAAAGTAGTAATGGCCACAGAGCGAATATTAATGCCGGAAATAGCCGCCAACCGTTTGTTTTGGGCCATAGCTTGCATGGCATTGCCCATTTTACTTTTCCGCAGGAAGAAGAAGACCGCCAAAAGCACTAAGAATGTAACACAAATAATGGTCACATTGCGATAAGAAAGCAGTGCATGACCACCAAAAGAACCATTGGGGATTAGCCGTGGAAACCGCTGAGGATTACGTCCCAAGGGGAAAAACAAACCGATAGCTTCTCGGATAACCACCCCCAGCGCAATAGTGCTTAAAAGAGGCATTAACGAAGAAGACTTCTCAAAAGGACGAATAGAGGATAGATAAGTAAACACCCCTAGCCCTGCACAGAGAATAGCAGCTACCCCCATGAGAAGCATCATCCACACTGGCGTGGGCAGCATAGAGGTAAGGCCTGCCGTCTCAAAAATCATATAAGCCCCCATTAGGGAGAAGGTACCAAAGACGGCAATATCCCCAGAGCAAAATACAACCACATCCAAAACACCAAAAAAGAGGGAAAAACCCACTGCTACCAAGGTATAAATACACCCCAGCATAATGGCATTCATTAATTGCTCTATTAAAAAACTACCGTTTCCTAATAATTCCATAAGAACCGTTCCTATCTGTCTGACTTATTTCCGTTACCTGTAAAAAGGGGAAAGCCGGGAGAGTTATTTTCTCCCCGGCAATGTTCTTTCCCCAGTAGCATATAAAGACTCTTCCCATGGCACCCATTTACCATCTTGGACCACAAGACCATAAGAAGCAGGGTTCGTCGTTTGACCAATTTCATCAAATTGGGTTTCGCCCAATAAGCCGTTGGCTTTTACTGCAGCGATTTTTTCTATCATTTGTTCAGCGGTGATTTCCCCTTCACAGTCCTTCATGGCTTGGATAATAACTTGAGCTGCGTCATAAGAATAAGGGGTGAAGGCGCCTACCGGCACAGAATAATTTTTTGCTTCATAGTCAGCTAAGAATTTTTGCCCAACTTCTGTTTTCGTGGGGTCAGTACCAGGTTTGGTAGAAAAAGTACCTTCTGCATTTTCAGCACCAGCTGCGATAATATAGTCTTCAGAGCAAATACCAGAAATACCGCAAAGAAGAATATCGTCCATATTCGCGTCTACCATTTGGCTTTTTACAAGGCCCGCTCCCATAGCTACCCCGCCAAAGAAGATAGCGTCAGGGTTTGCTTGTTTTACTTTGCTGAGAATAGCCCGGAAATCATTTTGCGTGTCAGGCACTTCATCAATGCCAACTAAGTTTGCATTATACTTGGTCATCTGTTCCCGGAAGGCTTGCGTGTTGGATTGCCCATAAGAAGTAGTATCAGAGATAATATAAATATTTTTATAGCCTAAATCTTCTAATACATATTTGGCTAATTTTTCATTTTCTTGTCTGTCAGTAGGACATACTCTAGTAACGATAGGATAATTTTCCGGAGAGGTCAATGTTTCGCCAATAGCACCCCAGATAACCAAGGGAATATTATTGGATTTGCAAATTGGGATAGTCGCTTCTGCTACTGGAGAATTCCAGTGTCCGGAAATGGCTACGATACCGTCGGTAGTTACCAACCGTTGTACGGCAGAAGTGCCTGTTTCTGGCTTAGAGCCATCATCCATTGCTACTACTTCTACAAAGTAAGGCAATTCACCGCTTTCATTAAGCTGGTCAAAAGCCATAGTAAAACCGTTTCTAGCAGCAGAACCTTCAGAGGCATTTCCCCCAGTAAGAGGTCCCATAAAGCCTACTTTGATGACAGGTCTGTCATCTGCACCACCCACTGGGGTGCCACCGTTATCATCTTTGCCACAACCACTAAATAAAGTACCAACAGCAAGCAATGCTGCTAAACATACACCTAATCTTTTTCTATTCATTATCAACACTCCTTAAATCTTTTTGCTTTTTGTTTTTCTTTTCGTTTTTATGAGATGGGATGCTGCAAATATGCAGACGCCCGTAATGTTTCGCTATCGCCGCCTAAGATAATCCGGCCATTATCCAGAATATATCCCGTTTTGCAAAGGGACAGGGCCCGTTCGGCATTTTGTTCTACCAAAAGAATGGTCATACCAGATTTCCGATTAAGCTGCTCAATCATGGTAAATGTTTCCTGGACCATAATAGGCGCTAGCCCCAGAGAAGGTTCATCCAGCAGCAGAACTTGCGGGTTACTAATAATGGCCCTACCGATGGTTAGCATGGTCCGCTCCCCACCAGAAAGAGTGCCTGCTTTTTGGTTTGCTCGTTCTTTGATAACGGGGAACACCTCATAAACCATAGCCATCTGTTGCTGTATCAACTTTTTATCCTGCATATGATAAGCGCCAAAGAGCAGATTTTGCGCTACAGTCATCTTGGGGAAAGTTCCCGCCGCAGCCGCCGCCATGCCGATGCCGGAAGCAACAATCTTATGACTGGGAAGTCCGGTAATGGGTTTGCCGTCAAAGAGGATTTCCCCTTTATCCGGCTTAATCATGCCAAGGATTGTCTCTAAGATTGTGGTTTTCCCGGCACCGTTTGCCCCCAGAATGCAAGTAATCTCGCCTTTTGGCAGCACGAAGCTGACATCTAAGAGCTTTGGCACCTTGCCGTGATGGGTATAAACCCCAGAGACTTCTAAGATATTTTCCGTCATACAGCCGCACCTCCTAGGTATGCGCTGATAACCCCTTCATCTTGGATGATAGCCTCATAGGGACCTTCTGCTATCTTTTCCCCTGCATTAAATACAACGATTTTATTAGGGATAGACTGCATGACATTCATATCATGTTCAATGATAATCATGCCAATGTCCGGCAGCCAACTTTTCACTTTTTTGATATCGTCCATAATGCGCAAAGTCTCTTCTTGGTTTAACCCTGCCGTTAATTCATCAATCAGTATAACCTTTGGTTCTGACACTAGAATACGGCTTAGCTCCACCCGACGCCGATCGATGTGGGTTATATTCTGGGCCAGTTCATATTTTTTATCAACTAATTGAGGGTTAAAGTAGTCCAGCAATTCCAATGCTTTCTCAAAATGTCGGAATATCTCCGCATCGCTTCTTTTCGCCCGAAAAACATTGTTCCAAAAGCCCATCTCATGCTTACTGTTTACCCCTAAGAGCACATTATCAATGACGCTTAAGTTCCAACAGAGCCGACTGCTTTGATAAGTCCTGCCGATACCTTTACGGAAAATCTCATAAGGTTTTAAGGATGAAATATCCTCGCCATTTAAGAGAATGTTACCGCGAGTAGGACGATAAAGACCGCTGATTAAGTTCAAAAAAGTGGTTTTCCCAGAGCCATTAGGCCCAATAAGACCCACCACATCACCGGCTTCCATCTGAAAGTCCACGCCGTTTACTGCCCACAGGCCGCCAAAAGCAACAGATAATCCTTTCGTTTCTAATAATGACATGCTGCGCTACCTCCTTCCCCCGAATATCTCATATCCAGATTTTCCAGAAAATCTTCCGTAAAGTTTCAAGAAATTCTCAGAAAAACATCAGGAAATTTCCAAGAAATGCTCACTGGATTTTCATTTACTGGTATCATAGCATATCTTTTCCATCATTACTGGATACAAAGACTGGATACAAATATACAAAAGCTGTTTTCACATAAAAACCCCTGATAAAAATATAGATTATCAAGAACAAAAAATATTTTTGCGCATAAACTTAAGAGAGTGATACCCCGACCGAAAGATATGAAAGATTTTTCCTACTCCAGACAGTAACTTTTATATAGGAAGAAAATTTTTCAACTTTTTTTCAGATACAACGGTTGACATCGTTAGAAAATGTTGTAAAATAGGATAAGTTATGTCAGATAGTTGGGAAAAGATTAAGAAATTTCCAGCATTTTCCTAATCCTACCCGCCATCCGGCAACTACATAAAAAGTGAATGCAGGGCTGCTCCGATAACAGTCGCTTTTTAATTCCATTTCAGTCTGCTTTGTCGGCTGCGCTACTTTCTGCAAACACCTTTTTCATTCAAATATTTTATTTTGTGAGGAAAGGATGTCTTTTATGAAAAAAATGACGAAAATACTTCTGTGTGCACTATGCTTGTTCCTTTTATGCACACAGGCTGTTTTTGCCGACGAAGCTGCCCACGAAGCGGTCAATGAGTCTTTACCGCTCTGGAGCATGATCCCATTTGCTTGTATGTTGCTTTCTATTGCAGTGTTCCCTTTGGTAAAACCAGAATGGTGGGAAAAGAATATGCTCAAAGTTGCCCTCGGCTGGTCTTTGCTGTTCTTAGTGCCATTTGCCGCTGCTTATGGTGTAGGCGAAGCCATGTTCCGCATTTTAGAGTCTATTCTCCTTGACTACATTCCCTTCTTAGTGTTATTACTTGGTTTGTTCGTTGCTGCCGGTGGTATCGCTGTAAAAGGTACCTTGGTAGGCACCACCTTTATGAACATTATCATCTTAGCAATCGGCACCGCCCTTGCCAGCTGGATTGGCACCACCGGTGCTGCTATGCTCATGATCCGTCCTTTAATCAAAGCCAATGCTTGGCGGGCCCGAAAGGCACACATCGTGGTGTTCTTCATTTTCACCGTTGCCAACATGGGCGGTTGTCTCACCCCACTTGGTGACCCACCGTTATTCATGGGTTTCAACCGTGGCGTACCTTTTATGTGGACCATGAAATTATTGCCGTTAATGGCATTTAACTTTGTTCTCCTGATGGTACTTTTCGCGATTATCGACCACATCCGCTGCAAACAAGAATACGCAGCCGGTCGTTCTCCAAAAGATATGGTAGGCAATGAAAACGCCAAAGAAAAAATCTCCATTGAAGGCGGTCACAATGTTATCTTCATCGCTATGGTTATTTTAGGCGTTATCCTCTCCGGCGTATTGCCACTGAAAGTAGACTTCTTTGCTAATGGCAATGGTATCACCGTATTCCCGGATGTGGTATTCCCATATGCTACCTTACTGGAAATCATCATCATCTTGCTGGCAAGCTACCTCTCCATGAAAACCACCAAGCGTTCTACCCGTCAATTGAATGGGTTTAATTTTGGTCCTATCGAAGAAGTAGCAAAACTCTTTATCGGTATCTTCCTCACCATGATCCCTGCTATCGGTATCTTGAAAGTACATGGTGCAGAACTGGGTATCACCGAACCTTGGCAGATGTTCTGGGCTACCGGGTTATTATCTTCCTTCTTGGATAACACCCCAACTTATCTGGTATTCTTACAAACTGCCGGTACTTTAGGCGCAACTACAGGTGTTGCTACCTCCGTTGGTATGGTAGCCGAACAAATCCTCATTGCTATCTCTGCCGGTGCTGTATTCATGGGTGCCAACACCTACATCGGTAATGCACCAAACTTCATGGTAAAAGCCATTGCAGAAGAAAACGGCGTAAAAATGCCATCCTTCTTTGGTTATATGGCTTGGTCCTTCGGTCTTCTTGTACCAGTGCTCATTGTAGATACATTTGTATTCTTCCTATAAGAAACAAATTAGATTTCCTAAAAAATAACAACCATTTCACAATAAAACCTCTGCCTGACGCTTCATCAGGCAGAGGTTTTTTGTAGCTAATTTTGGTGTTCTTTGATGGCCAGACGGGCCAGGAAGTCGCAGCGATTATTTTCCACATTATCGGCATGTCCCGCGACCTTATGCCAGATAATGTCATGATACTGGGATAATTTTAAAAGAGCCTTCCATAAATCCTGATTTTCTACAGGATTTTTTTTACTGTTGACCCAACCGTTTTTACTCCAATTGGCAACCCAGCCTTTGGTAAAACCATTAATGAGATAGGCACTGTCACTGTATAAATCCACCCTGCAAGGCTCTTTAAGCAACGAAAGCCCTTCAACGGCTGCAGAGAGCTCCATTTTCTGATTGGTACTCATAGGCGCATAACCAGATATTTCTTTCCGATGAGGCCCAAACATCAGCACTGCCCCCCAGCCGCCAGGGCCAGGGTTTCCGGAACATGCCCCATCTGTATAAATCGTCACTTGTTTCAAAACCGTTCCTCCATTCTATCCTTTGAATATTCTGCCTGAAAGAAAAATCTCCTGCCTGCCAAAAGAGAAAGAAGTGCCAGCATCTTTATGAACTCTTAAGAACTTTTATAAAGAAACAACAAAAGTGGACAGTTTTTTTCTTTGTAACCTGGGCCCAGAAATGATATACTAGAAGAAATCACAGACAAGGTCGGTGAAAAAATGACACATCATGACGAACAACTAGAACCCATAGAACCAAATCAAGATAAAAATGCTCCTACTGATTGGGAGCTGGATTTACAGGGAGATTTACCGCTGCAGCAAATCAATAATCTCTCCTTTGACCAGTTAAGGGAGATTGCCGCCCGCGCCCAGCAAACAGCCGAGGAAGCAAACGAAATCGCTGCCCAAAAAGAAGCGGCCGCACAGGAAGCAGAAAGGGCCGCCCAAATGGCACGGCTAGCCTCTGCTGACGCAGACCAGGCTAAGCAATCTGCAGCAGAAGCTACCAGCAAGGCAGAACTGCTCTTAAACAAGCTAAAGGAAGAAGAAGCCAAGGAACTAGCCCAAGAAGCAGCCGCTCTTGCTCAAGAAAAACAAGCTCGCCTCACCCAGATAGAACAGGAAATGACCGCCCTCCAAGAGAAGCTGGCCCTAGCTCAACAGGAGGCTGAGACCGCCCAGGAGCAAGCAAAAGCTGCCCGGATTAACCCAGCAGATTTCTGGCAGGAAGCAGAGGACGCACCAGAACCAGACCGACAAAAGGTGATTGCAGCTGAAGCTGCCATGGCCGCCGCTGTTTCTGCTACGACCATCGCCGAAGAAGCACAGAAAAAAGCAGAAGACCTGCAGCAGGAATACCAGGCAGGGAAAAAGGAACAGGCAATTCTCGCTACCGAAATAGAAAAATGGCTAGCAAAAGAAGAAAACGCCCAGTCTGCGATGACCATGGCCCAGAGAAAGCAAGAAGTCTTAGCAAAAAAAATAGCGGACAAGCAGTTTTTCGATAAGGATGAGGATGTCTTTGCAGAGCGACAAGACAACTTCGCTTCTATTACCAAGGAAGAGGTCCCTATCTTCCAGAAAAAGAAATCCCACCCAATCCTAAGCTTTTGCGTCTTTTTGATTGTCGTCATTGGCGCTGCTCTGGCTATTAAGACCTTTGTACTGCAGGTCGCCAATATTTCTGGTGAGTCTATGTCCCCAACGCTCCATGATAATGATAAAGTGCTGGTTAGCATGATTAGCTATCACTTGGGCGCCCCAGAACGAGGCGATATTGTCATTATTGCTTCTGCAGAACGGTTTAGCGATAAATATATCAAACGCATTATCGCCCTGCCAGGAGAACACATCGTTATCAAAAACAATCAAGTTTTCATCAATGATACGCTGCTAACAGAGGATTACCTAAGCAATACTTATACCAATGGCAGCATTGACACCATCGTGCCGGCAGAAAGTTACTTTGTCATGGGGGATAACCGAACCAAAAGCTCTGACAGCAGAAGCGGCTCCATTAGCTTTATCAAACGAGAGGAAATCGTCGGCAAAGCATTCTGCATTATCTACCCCAAAGATAACTGGGCAAAGCTGGACTAACGCTATTAAGATAAGCAAAACGAAATACCGTAAAATTATGGAGGATAACATATATGTCTAGATATTTATTCACATCTGAGTCTGTGACGGAAGGACACCCGGATAAAATATGCGACCAAATCTCCGACGCTGTGTTAGATGAGATTTTAACGAAAGACCCGAAAGCCCGGGTCGCCTGCGAGACTTGCTGCACCACCGGCATGGTCATGGTCATGGGGGAAATCACTACCAGCTGCTATGTGGATATTCCCAGCATTGCACGGCAGGTCATCTTAGATATTGGCTACGACCGTGCCAAATACGGCTTTGATGGCAACACCTGCGCCATCATCACTGCTATCGACGAGCAGTCTCCCGACATTGCTTTAGGGGTAGACCAAGCCTTCGAATACCGGGAACAACAAGAAGAAGAAAAACTCTTTACCACCGGCGCCGGCGACCAGGGCCTGATGTTTGGCTTTGCCTGTGACGAGACAAAAGAGCTCATGCCGCTGCCTATTTCCCTGGCCCACAAACTAGCCCGCAAGCTAACAGCCGTGAGAAAGTCCGGCACTCTTGCCTACTTACGCCCCGACGGGAAAACACAAGTCACCGTCGAATACGAAGACAGCAAACCACTCCGAGTAGACACCGTGGTTATCTCTTCTCAGCATGCAGCAGAAATCTCTCTGGAACAAATCCGCAAGGATATCAAAGCGCATGTCATCGACACCACCATTCCCCAGGAACTGATGGACGCTGACACAAAAATCTTTATTAACCCCACTGGTCGCTTTGTCATCGGCGGACCCCAGGGAGACAGCGGCCTCACCGGCCGGAAAATCATCGTCGATACTTACGGCGGCTATTCCCGCCACGGCGGCGGTGCTTTCTCCGGGAAAGACGCCACCAAAGTAGACCGTTCTGCAGCCTATGCCGCCCGCTATGTAGCAAAAAACATTGTAGCAGCCGGTCTTGCTAAAAAGTGTGAAGTCCAGCTGGCCTATGCTATCGGGGTGGCCAAGCCCGTCTCCATCATGGTAGACTCCTTTGGCACCGGCACCATACCGGATGAAACCATCGCCCAGGCAGTAGAACAAGTCTTTGACTTACGGCCAGAAGCTATCATCCACACACTGGATTTAAGAAAGCCCATTTACCGGCAGCTGGCAGCATATGGGCACATGGGCCGAGAAGATTTAAATATCCCCTGGGAAAAGACAGATATGACCGAAGACCTCCTACAAGCCATCCCCAAATAACGGATAGTGCACCATATTACGAAAGCATTACATACTACTACCGGATAGTGCTCCATTCTACAAAAGAACTACCTACTACTTCCGGATAGTGCTCCATTCTACAAAAGAACTACCTACTACTTCCGGATAGTGCCACATATTACGAAAGCATGACTTACTACTACCGACAAACACTTTTCCCTTTGTCAGAGGCAGTAAGTATATCTCTTGCACTTCGTGGCACCATCTGTCATCCTGAGGAATGTAATGACGAAGGAACTTAAAAAGAGAACGGAAAAATCCGTTCTCTTTTCATTTTAAATCGTCCATAATCTCATTCTTAAGAATAGGAATATCAAAAAACTCTGATAAAGTCATATTAAAATAACTTGCCACTTTGTATATGATAACAATATTCGGCTTCTTACTATTTCCATGTATAATATTATTAAGAGTAGACTGGGGAATATCAGCGTTTTTAGCTAACTTGTTTATAGTGATTTTCCTCTTTCTACAAAGTTCTACAATACGAATGCCAATCACTTCTTGCAAAGTCATAGATATTCCCCTCCCTTCTCATATACTTACTCAAAACATATCACGGATTTTAAAATAGTTACCTATCGTTGGTTGACTTTTTAATTATTTTTAATTAAAATTATTACGGGAATACCCTTAACTAAAGAAGGAGCGGCATAGCTTTGATAAACTGTTATCGAAAATTTTGTATTTACAGTCAAGATAATAAATGTCAAAAAGATATTATTTTAGTAGACCAAACAGGTGCTTGTGCTGATTTTATAGATATCCGCTCAGATAATCTTTTAATCATAAAAAATCGAGTGCGAAAAAAGTGGGCAAAAGAAGAAAAAAAGTAACAGAGCTTATCGTATACTCTGTTACTTTATCTCATTTTATTCATCTTCATTTTTCTCATCTTCTTCAAATTCGCCCTCATTCATTTCAGGAAAATCTAAAAATTGAGATACCGTCATACAAAAACCACGAGCAATTTTATTTACCGTCCGAAATTCCGGACTTCCAATCCTTAAAGTCATAATATCACTAATTGTTCCTTGAGGTACACCTGACATTTTTGCAAGAGCATTTGGAGTAATATTTCTTTTTCGACACAATTCAGCAATTCGCATTTTCAAAACTTCACAATAGGTCATGAAACATTGCTCCTTTCTCCAGCTTTTCTATATCATACAACGGAATACCCCTAATCTTACGGGTAAACCCTTAATATGAAAAATTTTTAAAAGGAGATATTTTATGCGCAAAATAATTACTTGTAACAATGAAATGTGTCTTTATGAAGAAGACGGCACCTGCACCCAAAAGGAAATTACCTTGGACCACCGTGGCCGTTGTCGACAATGCATGAATATTATTTTAGAACCCGAACTAATTAAGGAGAAAAAACAAAAGTTCTGGGAAATGGTATCAAGAGACGACGAGGAATAGTTTTAAGATCCTTCGCTTTGCTCAGGATGACAAATAATGCCACGCGCTACAAAAGACTACAAACTACTTCCGACAGTTACTTTTACCTAGTGAGTAATTTTGAAAGTTCATATGTAGTTTTATTTTACGAGATGAAGTTTGGTCCGTTTCTTGTCGATAACCCGCTCGTTTTGCTCCCGGTAGACATCAGTGATAAGGCCGGCATAGGTTAGGTCCTTGCCGCAATAAGGGCAATACCAGATACCCCTGTCATGGGCAGAATAAGACACCTGGTTGCAGTTTTCACAGCGTTTATAAGACATAATAAAGAGCCCCCTTTTCCGCAAAGTATCTCCTATCTTCTACTTTTAGTTTACTCTTTGCAGATGGAAAAGATTGCCGCTTCTTGTCTCGCCCACCAGGAAATATTCCCCAATACTTCTCCTTTATTCCCTTTTTCCTGCATAAAAAAACTCACTACCTCTTACGCAAAAATAATCGCATAGGAAGTAGTATCATCCGCCACTTTTCACATAAAAAAACTTCCTACCTCTCACACAATGTCAGAAGCAGGAAAAATATCTCTACTCCCTGCATAAAAAAACTCACTACCTCTTACGCAAAAATAATTGCATAGGAAGTAGTGAGTTATTATTCCTTTCAGAGTGGATATATCCTAGTTTACTTTGGCATATTGGGAGGATACCCAGCCTTCTTTGCCGTCGCTCAGTTTGATTTTGTACCAGCTACCATCAGTACCAGATTTAGTTTCTAATAAAGTGTATTTTTCACCTTTCTTTACAGAGCCCACTTTCGCATAGGTAGTGCCTGCACCGCCCCGCACATTGAGACTTTCTGCATTGATGGTTACCGTCTTATTAGTTGTGGTAGTCGTATTTCCGTTGTTATTGGAGGTCGTCGTATTACCACCGTTGTTAGGAGTGGTTGTATTGCCACCATTATTTGGGGTCGTGGTATTGCTGCCGCCTTTATTTGCATTGGCCTTCAATTCATCTAATTGGGTTTGAATAGCAGCGGTCCGTTCACCGACAATTTTTTCCACATAGCTTTGAGATACCAGCGGGTCGTCAGCAGAGCCAGGCATAGCAGTCACAGCTTGTACCACTTGCCCTAATACAAAACCAACCGTCAAGCAAACCAAAGAACCCAAGGATAAGAGTATCATTCCTTTTTTATTATTCATACCAGTTCCCCCTTAACTAAACTATGATTAATGAAATATTTATTTATTTTCACTGGCTGCCACCGGGCTCCGCGAAAGGATACCCAGCTTATAGGCGCCAAAGGAAATAATCACCGCCATGCAGCAGAGAATTAAGAGCGCTTGCGAAGAACCAACCAAGCTCATTAATACCGCACACAGGCTAAAGGCTCCCGTAATGCCATAGATGACCAGCACCGCCTTGGTCTGAGTCAAGCCTCTAGCCAAAAGACAGTGGTGCAGATGGCCTTTGTCCGCTTTAAAGATCGGCTGATGATTTTTCATACGGCGCACAATGGCAAAGAAAGTATCTAAAATAGGGATACCTAAAATCGCCACCACCACGAATACAGAAATCACTGTTGCCGTCTTTGCCACACTGATAACGGAAAGCCCTCCTAAGACAAAGCCCAAAAATAGCGAACCGCAATCCCCCATAAAGATTTGCGCAGGGTGGAAATTATACCGCAGGAAGGCAATAGCAGCACATGCTAGGAATAGAGCAAGGGCTGCTGCCGCCATCTGCCCCCGCCACAGAGAGATTACCACCATGGTCAGTGCAGAAATAGCGGAAACACCTGCAGCCAGTCCATCTAAGCCATCAATGAGATTGACCGCATTGCTGACCCCCATGAGCCAGATAACCGTTAGCGGCCAGCCCCAGATACCCAGAGAAATCATTTGGTTATTAAATGGATTGGTAATAAACTCCACTGGAGATACCATCGCACAGAAAATCAGCGAGGCTAACAGCTGCCCGGCAAGCTTCATCCAAGGAGAGATGCAATAAATATCATCAATAATCCCGATGAGCACTACCACCGAACCAGAAATAACCAACCCTATCCCCGGCCCTTCCATATAACCAGAGCCTAGCACTGCAAGAACAAAGCCCAGATAGATGGCAATACCACCCATGCGAGGGATGAGTCCTTTATGGACTTTCCGCGGGTCCGGCTTATCTACCACACCCAGCTTGATAGCTAACTTTTTGACAAACGGCGTTGCAATCAGCGTTACCAAGATTGCAATGACCATTCCCTTTATTATAGGAAGCATTTTTTTCTCCCACCAAATCACGAATTCATATTACCATTCGGTTTTATTGCCCTTGACAATCTACATCATGGTCAATTAGTAATAGTTTAATCTTTTTATACACAAAATGCAATATTTATCTGAATTCTGTCTTATTATATCAAAATTCATCTCTATTTGCACTATCTATTTTCAGGAAAAGTATCCCTTTGCAAACCATTTCTACTTTTTTAGACAGAAAAAGACTGTCTTTTGTTCCCGCCTAGTTTTTATTTGCGTGCCAGTTTTTTCTTTACCACGGCTAAGGCGTCTGTCACATATTCCACCTGGAGAAATAGAGCAGCAAGGAAATAGCACAAACCACCTACGCCAATATCGCCGCATACTCTCAGGAGCAGGCGCATACCGCCGTGCCCTGCAAATACTCTACCAAAGACCATATCTGCTCCCAGAACGGCAACCCCCATGACGACTGCGGCTATGGTAATCTTTACCACCCCGTAGTAGAGGTTTTTCCCTTGCCACTCTGGGTTTTTCTTCAGCCAAGCCAGATAAAGCAGGGCTGTATTACCGATAGCTGCAATGGAGTTTGCCAGTGCCAAGCCCCCATGGGAAAAAGGCCCAACCAAAAGGAAACTGCATACCACATTTAAGACGATAGACCAAAAACCCAAAATAACCGGGGTCCTGGTATCATTAAGCGCGTAAAAGGCCCGCGTCAGCACCATATTGCAAGCGACTGCTACCAGACCGATGGAAAAATAGAACAACGCCTGGGCCGTAATGAGCGTTGCGGTATGGTCAAAAGCCCCCCGTTCAAACAATAACTGTACAATGGGCACCCGCAGTACCATTAAGCCAACTGCAGCAGGAATAGAAATCAGAAATACCATCCCCAAGCCCTTTTCTAAAGAACTGCACATAGCGTTGCGATTTTTCTCTAAAGCAAAAGTTGCAAGAGCAGGATAGATAGCAGAAGCTACTGCTGCAACAAAAATGCCCACTGGCAAATTCATCAGTTTGCTGGCATAGTTCAACGCCGAGATACTGCCCTCTGCCAGCCCAGAAGCAAAAATACGGTTAATGGCAAAATAAATCTGGTTTACCGCTACCCCTAGGACAATGGGCATAATAGCCTTTAGGACTTGCTGCACATCAGGATGACGCCAATCCATGGCAAAGGAATAACGAAAGCCCATTTTCTTTAAGAAGGGCAGCTGGATGAGTAAAAGCCCCGCAAAGCTAATGAGCGTGCCATAAGCAAGCCCCTCTACCCCAAAAGCAGAAGTGCAAAAAATAACGGTTAAAATGATAATAATATTGGAAAAACCAGGCGCAAACGCACCGATGGCAAAGCGATATCCAGCATTCAAAATACCGGTTGCTACCATGCCTACCCCCATGAAAACCACCGCAGGAAACATAATACGGCTAAGTTCCGTGGTCAGCCGAGCTTGTTCTGCTTCAAAGCCAGGCGCCGTCAATGCAACCAATATCGGTGCAATCATAATGCCAATGAGAGAAATCCCCGACAAAAGGATTGCCATGATATTCATAATGGAGCTGCCCACTTTCGAAGCTTCCTCATAGTTGCCTGCCACAAAATGCTTGGTGATAACCGGCACCACAGCCGTCACCAGCGCCGAGCCTAAAATGGCCTGCAGGAAATAGGGCAGCGTGTAGGCCGCAAGATAAGCGTCAGAAATACCGCTGGCACCATATGCCCCGGCAATGAAAGTCTCTCGCAAGAAACCTAACATTTTCACAACCAAATTAATGATTAAAATAATGCCAGTAGCTTTGGCAACATTTGCCACCATTTTTTTATTTTCACCCATAATGATTATCCTATTCCTTTTCCCAGAGATTTACCACATCGCGGTTGGTTTTTTCATAGGCAGCCTGCCACTGCTGTTTCTTCTCTGCTAAGATTGCCTTTTTCACATCTAAGCTGTTCAGAACGTCTTCACAGCAAGCGAGCAATTCCTCTGCCGTAATACCTTCCAGCTTTTCTATAATGGGCATCTGAGCATTGTGAGCAAAGCTGGTCACTTTCGGGTCATAGCTAATAGCCACAGCAGGCACTTCTTCATTAGCTGCCATGATAAGGCCATGGAGCCGCATACTGACCATCATTTCCATCTGACGAATGGTAGCAAACATCGTCTGCGGAGCCAGACATTGGTCCACGAGAAGCGCCATATCCTGGTGCTGCATCGCCTCCATTACCTGCAGTGCAAAGTCTCTATCTTGCGGCCAATGAAAAGGCAAGAAAATAATGCGATAGCCCTTTTCTGCTAAAGCGTCCGCTACCGCTGCAAATATTTTAGCGTCTGCCCCCTTCCACTTTCTTAGGGAGATACCGATTTTCGTTCCCTCTGGTAAGTCAATCGGCGCACATTTATACTGCCAGGCAAGACAGGGGTCTGCTGTTATTTGGATTTTATTTTGCGGCACCCCCATATCAGCAAGGTCCCGGGCTGAGTTTTCGTCTCGGACAGATATATATGCCGCTTTCTTCAAAACCAGACCAGTCAGTCTGCGACCAAAACGAGAACGGACCGGACCAATGCCCTGGGCATAGATGGCCACCTTGTTGTGGCGCAGCCGCGCCAGGACCATAATGCCTAAATAATATAACAGGCTCTTTATCCCCGTCACATCCTGGAGCAGACTGCCGCCGCCACTGACAAGCACAGAGCTCTCGCCAAAAAGACGCCATACCGCTTTATAATCCCAACGGTTAACAGCCTCTACTTGCCAATCTCGCGCTGTTTTTTCTGGCTGGTTAGACAGCACTACTAAAGGAATATCAGGCTCTACAGCCTTTAGGCCTTGAATGATAGCCCCCATTACACCTTCATCCCCAGCATTATCAAAACCATAATAACCAGATAAAACGATTTTCTTTTTCATAATAGACCCTCAATGTTCCTCGTTTTTATTTATGTTCCCCTTGGGCTGCAATGGTATCCATGGCCTTCTGATATACCTTCATCACCATCGTCCAGCCAACGATAAAAATAAGACCAATCACAATGCCAATCCATAAGCCATTTAATGTGCGCAAGACGGAAATAAAGATTGGCGTATGAATATGAGCAAAGGTATTTACCAAGGAGACTTGTCCGATAGAAGCAATGAGCAAGAAGGGCAAATATTCCTTTTTATACCCCACATAGCAAAGCAACATGAGGAACGGCTGTCCTAATAAAAATTCTTTGGTACGAGGCCGCACATACAAGAGATTGTCCAGCCAAGAACGAATGGAAATTTCCAAGTCGGAAACAGTCACCGCGTCATTACCAGTACGCATCAGGAAAATAGCCACCACGCCAAGAGCTACCACACCAAGAGCCGCATATTTCACAGAAATATGACTATCCATTACCTCTTTGATTTTCACCAACCAGTGCTTGTCCCTCTCTGCAAAGAGGAAAAAAGCGCCTAACACCAAAAGAATAGGCAATGCATGGGCCAACTTTACCCCCATAAACTGGTGGATATGCAGCATATAACTGCTCTGGGAAAGAACACCTGCCATGAGCACTGCACCTAAGAGAGAAAAGGCAGTGATTTCAATGGTACGGAAAACGCACTGATACCAAGGCAGCGGCGTCCGCGGCACGAGTATCCAGAGAGAAAGGGTCGGGAATAGCACCACTGCACCAAAAGCAGTAATCTTCTGCACAATGGCTTGTTGGCCCATAACAAGAAGACCTAAAAGACCAGCAGCACCTAAAACAGCCCCCACAAGCCCTATACGCCCCCAACCAATAGCAGCAAGCAATAAATAACCACAAGCAGCCACTGCAAGGATAGCGGTAACAATGGTTATAAAATCCGGTGCAATGCCGCCCACATGAACAGTAGGAATACCCCGAGAAATTCCTTTTTGCACCATAGCCGCTGTAATATGGTCTAAGTAAGCAATATTGGTATCTACATCTGCTTTTGGGAAAAAGCGTACCATGATTAAACTAATATTCCGCTCTGAGGTCGCCAGCTGGAAACGATCTACAGCCTTTTGCTCCTGCATGGTAGCCATGTCTTTTTCTACGATACTATGGAGACGCAATACCTGATAATCCATAGCAGCGGCCAAGCTTTCAATTCCCTTTTGTGCAGAAAACTCAATAGCTACCATAGGCAAATCGCGTTCGCCTAAGTATGCGGCAATTATTTTTCTGGTATCTGTCCAAGTAGCTGTATCTGCTACACCAGGCAGATTTGCATCGTTAAACGCCACGGCGATGACTTGATTTTGAGATAATTCACTTAAAATTAATTCTAATCCTGCCGTGGTAAAAGGGTCCCAACTACGAATTTGTGGTACAATGGCTAAATCTAATTCTTTTAAAATGGCAAGTTCTGCCGTATCAAAGCCAAACCCCATAGCAGATAAATCCGTCTTTACCGCAGAAGTCCCCAATACATAACGAGGCAAACCTGCACCGGTCAAGGGTTCACAAACAGTTTCCTTACTGCTTTTTGCCTGGATATGTTGAGCTACCCGCTCCATGGTAGCTTCGTCCTGAAAAATAAGATAATTCCATTTGCTGTTCATTCGTCCAGCAGCAGCAGGATAGAGCATCTGCATTTCCAGTCCTGTTTTTAAAGTTCCTGTACCTTGGGCTTCTAAATCTGCCAGGTTTTTTTCTTTATAGACGACTCCATCTATATGAGAAGAAAATTTCGTCAGCACCTGTTCTAACGGCTGATTATTCTTTTGGGCTGCATCTATCACTTGGTTTAAGTCGACAAGGACTGCCGCTGTCTTACTTTCCCTTTCTGCAGACATGCGCTCCTGCAGGCTCCACAACCCACAAGCAACACCAATGCTGATAATCATCACTGCCAAAAGCAAGGGTAACTTCTCTTTTTTCATCTCATATCTCCATTCATTTTGTCTTATTTGTCTTATTTAGCAATCTTCTCAAACCATAAGAAAAAACTAATAAAACGAAGAAAACCTAGTAAAGGATTGCAGATATGGAAAATATTTCCGGTCTCTGCAATCCTTTTTCAGTCAATCTATTACTTTTATTTATTGATATACTTGCAGAAACGGCTAATCATAGCAGCAGCTTCTCCACGAGTAGTTTTCCCGCTAGGACTAAAGGTAGTATCCGTAGTACCACCAATAAGACCTGTATTGACTGCAGCCATAGCACCATCTTTTGCCCAGGTAGCAATAGATTTTGCATCTGCAAATTTATTCAGTTTGGTCATATCATTGCCGCCAGCAGATACCCCGGCTTTGTCCATTGCCCGTAAGAACATGACAGCCATTTCTTGTCTGGTGATAGGGTCTTCTGGCGCAAAAGAAGTATCACTCTTCCCAGAGACTACCCCATGATAAGCAGCAGTCAGCGCTGGTTTATAATAATCTTTTGCCGTAGATAAATCTTTAAATTTTCCGGCAAGGCTGGTGTTTTCTTCTAAGCCAAGGGCATTTACCAGATACACTGCAAATTCAGCCCGGGTGATGTTTCTCTTTGGATAGAAGTTAATATTTTTATCATTGATAACCCCGATGGATTGTAAATAAAGAATATCATCCTTTGCCCAGTGGTTTGTAATATCACTAAATGCCCCTTGAGAAACAGCATTATTATTCTGAGTGTTGCTGCTGGTAGCAGCATGGTCTTTAGAGCCAACTAAGCAATATACCCCAGCTTTACTAATATTTGCGGTAACCATTTTCTTGGTGGTATCAACACTACCGCCAACTAAGCTCCACACATAGGTAGTTACATGATTAGCAGTATCCAAATCAAAATAATACATTCTTAATTTATCAGCAGGCACACCGCCAGTAGGTACTTCCCAATTGGTGCCCCATTCATAGTAATCATTTACTTTGATGCTGCCACCAAAATCTTTCACATCTGCAACATGTCTGCCACCAGCACGAAGTTCTGCTTTCAATGTAAACGTGGAGGCAGGTTCCCGGTACATCCCTTTGGTATTATAGGTACCATCAGAGAAATATTTACCAGACTTATCCATATCTTTTACCACAAAGGTAATATCCATTTCTAAAGGTTCTGCACCGCTTTCCCGGCTTTTCCATTCAGAAGTGTTTTTAATGGCATTGGGGTCAATGGTCACATCGATAAATTTCATATCGATAAAAAGCTGCTTTTTATTTTCAATCATATATTTGACAGCATCTTGTTCCAGTTTGATATCTTTGGTTTTCGGTGTGCCGGTTAATTTTAATTTCACTAAATCACCGGATACATTGTTTTTGGCCATTTCCCTGTCGATTGTAATGCTATCAGTAGTTGCAGCAAAGCTAACAGCAGACAAGGAAAATACAGTAAAACAAATAAGAAGTAATGCGACAAGTTTTTTCATTTTTAGCACCCTTTCCCTTTTTCTATCACAGAATAAGACATCTTGTAGCTAATCAGATTATACCACCGAACGCCCAGACAGGCAACAACCGACAGCGTCTTTATCACTACCAGATGCTACCACCAGAGGAAACCATACATAGCTATTGTTATTTTACAAGAAAAAAGCTAAAAATATCTGAAAAAAAACAGGCGATTGCCATGTTATGACAATCACCCGTTTTTTATTGATAAATACCTTTTTGTATAAACAGTTCCATCTCCTGGAGCATTTTTGAGAAGGACTCTTTTTCTGCATAGAAGTGCACATGAGCAGAAAGAAGAACTCCTGTGATAATCTGCGCTGTCACATGAACATCCATTGTACGGAAGACTTTCTTTGCCATCCCTGATGCCAGCACCCCTTCAATTAATTCATTACTCTTCTGCCACAGTTGCAAAATATCTTCTTTCCGTTCATTAGGGAAGTCTTCTAGATTAGCAAATACTTCTGTCAAACGGCTCAAAATTTTACAAAAAGTCAAATGGGCCATAATGATAATTTCTAACTGCCGCTCCGGGTCGTCTTCTTGTTGGATTTGTGATTGCAGATTTAAGTAAAAGCGCTCTTGCACATAGAAAATGGTTTCATAGAAAAGCTGCTGCTTACTGGTAAAATACTCATAAATAGTACTTTTACCGATGCCTACTTTCTGGGCAATCATTTCCATTTTTGCTTTATAATAGCCCTTATCCATAAAGACATGGATCGCCTCTCGGATAATCTGTTCATGCTTATCACAGGGAGCTTCCGCCCCCCCCCAGAAAAGTTCCTTGGCAAAAGCAAAATCCTCATGTTTTTTTAGCTCTGGGATGCTCATATTACATGCCTCCAGAATAAACACCATAAGTAAATTTTGCATTGGCTAAGTTGTTATTGTAGATAGCGTCTAACCAGCCCAGCTCTGCTTGACGCAGGCTAGCTTCTGCATTTTGTACATCATAGGTAGTAGCCATGCCCATATCATATTGGAGCAAAGTCAGCCGATAGCTTTCCTTGGCCAGCTCCAAGGATTTATTCAAGCCTTCCATATTGCCGGCAGTGGTCGCTAGGTTGTTATAAGCGTTGCGCACATTTTTCTCTAAGGTTTTTTTCGCTTCATCATACTGGATGACATTGCTCTTATGGGTCGCTTCATCCTTCATATAGTTATAGGATTTACTAGCATAGGTATAACCCGTATGCTGCAAGTCTAACTCACTGTTGGTCATGTTTAGTTTCGCAGTGGCCACGCTGACATCTGTTTCCAATCCTTTTTCGATGGCAGCACCTAAATCAATATTTCCAGCTGTCCGTGGCGTAAGGCCAGTGGTTAAGGTCAACTCTGTCGTTAATGGTACACCCATCAACTGCGCTAATTCCATCTTGGCAGAAGTCACGCCATTTTCTGCTTGCTTTACGGTTACCTCAGCAGTTTTTACATTAGCTTCTGCACTAAGTACATCCAACTTTGCCACAGAACCTTTCTTAAAGCTTGCTTGCGCGTTCTTATATTGGGTGTTGGTCCGTTCTAAAGAAGCTTTGGCAAACTCCAAGTTTTTCTCAGCTTTTAAGACCCCATAATAAGCAGACTCTACGCCAAAAGCAATACTGTTTTTCGTATAATCCAAGGCTTTTACCGCCATTTCTCGAGAAGCTTTTGCCTTTGCCGGGGCGATTTCTGTGGCCATATAATAATCCTGGTTTTGATAGGCAAAATCTACTCTGCCTAAACTTCTGATTTTACTTTCGATTTCTTCGATAGAAACATCCAGCGCCTCAACTTGCAATTGTTGCACACCGATTTGCGCATTATTTTTCATTGCGGTATCAATTGCATCCTGCAAGGAAAGCTTCATTGGCTGTCCGGCAGCATTGACTGGTTCATCTGCAAATGCCATACCAGAACAAGCAAACACAAGCGCAGTTGTAAGCACTGCTAACCATTTGCATGTTTTTTGCTTCATCTTACACACCTTCCTGCTGCATTTTTTTATTTTTTCTAGCTAGTTTCCGTGCTAAGCGTTTTGCTTTGCGTTTTTCTTCTTTATCAACGGTAATGCTGTAAACAACCGGTACAAAGACCATGGTAAAGATGGTAGAGATGGTTAACCCCCCAGCAACGACTGTTCCCAGAGGCGCAGTCATAGAACCACCATCCCCAGCACCGATAGCCATTGGCAACATACCAAGTACAGTGGTCAAAGTGGACATGAGTACCGGACGAAGACGAGTTGGACTGCCCGTAACAATAGCCTCATCCTTATTCATCCCCTGAGCACGGAGCTGGTTAATATAGTCTACCAATACAATCCCATTGTTTACAACGATACCGGCCAGCATAATACAACCCATTAAAGCAGGCATACTAAGTGCCCGACCAGTAAGGGCTAAGGAGAAAATAACCCCAATTAACGCTGTTGGTAAAGAGAAGAGAATAACAAAAGGATAGATAAAAGACTCATAAAGAGCCGCCATAATCATGTATACCAAAACAATGGCAAGGATTAACGCTAACCCTAAACTACCAAAGGACTCCATCATGGTTTCATAGGAACCGCCTTGGACCACACTATAACCTTCTGGCATTGGATACTGGGCGATTTTTTTATTAATATCAGAGATAACGCTGTTTAAGTCTCTGTCATAAATAGAAGCAGATACCGTTACTTGACGGATTTGGTTTTCACGGCTAATGCTGTCAGGACCAGCTTCTAAAGAAAACTCTGCAATATCGCCTAACGGCACTTGGCTGCCACTGGCAGTAGATACCATGATGTTTTCCATATCAGTTACACTCTGACGGTATTCTTCCGGTAAGATGACCCGAATATCATATTCATTACCATCTACCCGGTATACAGAGGCCACATTGCCGCTAAAGCCACTTCTAGCAGCCGTTGCGATTTGAGCTAAGTTCAAACCGTATTGACTAGCTTTCAGGCGATTGACACGGATAACATATTCCGGTTGAGCGTCTGCCAAGCTGCTATCGGCTTCTCGGACGCCTTCTACCCCTTCGATAAGACCGACGATATCATTTGCTACGTTCTGCAGTGTTTCCAGGTCATCCCCTTGAAGCTGGATGGAAACACCGCCGCCGCCCATGCCTCCCATACCGGAAGAGCTGGCACCAGATACGGAAATATCAGCACCAGGCACCATAGCCAGCCGTTTCCGCAAGTCTTCTGCTACATCATCGCTGCTGACCTTTCTATCTTCCAAAGGTACTAACATCACTGTGATGCTGCCGCTAGAGCCGCTGACATTGGTGAAGACAATATCAATCACATCTCCATAAGCTAAAATGATTTCTTCTGCTTGTTTAACTACTTCATTGGTGGTTTCCAGTGTGGTCCCATCCTCTAAAGATATATTGATAGAGATTTGGCCTTCATCCGACGCCGGCATTAATTCCATACCGATAACCGGAATGAGGAAGAAACTTACCACAAAGGCAAGGACAACACCGAGCACTACCTTTTTGCGGTGGTGCAATGCCCAATTTAACAACTGCTTGTATTTCTCTTCAAACTTCATAAACCAGTTGTTAAATTTTTCGCCCATACGGACAAAGAAATTTTGCTTTTCTCCAGAGGAGCGTCTCGCTTCGATTTCGTCCAGTTCTTCTTTACTGATAAGCTTAGAGCAGAGCATTGGCACCAAAGTCAATGCCACCACTAAGGACATCAAAAGGGAGAAGCTTACAGTCAGGGACATATCCCGCATCATCATAGAGGCAATACCTTCGGTAAATACCATCGGCAGGAATACAGCCACCGTCGTTAAGGTAGAAGCGATTACCGCCAACCCCATTTCCGAGGCACCTTTAATAGCCGCCGTTTCCCTGTCTTCGCCTAATTCATTATGACGATACACATTTTCAAGGACTACGATAGAGGAGTCTACCATCATCCCCAGGCCTAGCGATAAGCCCCCTAAGGACATAATGTTTAAGGTTACATCGTTAAAGAACATCAAAACAAATGTCCCAATCAAGGAAATCGGAATAGACAATGCAATAACGATGGTACTCTTAATGCTTCTCAAGAACAACAGCAATACTAAGATAGAGAGAATAGACCCGGTAATCAATGTCTGTACCAAGTTATCAATGGTACCATTAATGTAATCTGCACTGTCCATAATCACATTCAGCGAAACATTTTCCGGTAATTCTCGTTCCAGTTGGGCAACAGCCCGTTTTACATTGTTAGACACTTCTACCGTATTCGCATCACTTTGCTTGCTGATAGAAATGGCTAGGCCGTCTTCCCCGTTAATTCTGCCATAGCCAGTGACTTCCGCATTGGTTTCTACGATTTGGGCAATTTCAGATAAATTTACAGTGCCACTGCCCGTCGGGATTTGTACCATGCCCAAGTCTTCCAGAGAGGCGAAGCGACCTACCGCCCGGACGATAATGTCTTTCCCAGCTGTTTCTACCGTACCGGTAGAGAAGTTGCTGTTGTCAGACTGTATCATCTGAGAAATAGAAGCAATGGTTAAGTTGTACGCCCGCATTTTTACCGGGTCTGGAATAACCTGGATTTCCTTGCTATAACCACCCTGGATTTCTACAGAAGCCACTCCGTTTTGCCGTTCTAATCTCGGCTGGATGGTGTCCTCTGCTAAAGTTTTTAAGTAAGATAAATCCTTCCCGCCAGAAAGACTCATATAGATAACCGGCATCATAGAGGGGTCCGCCTGGATAATCATAGGGTTATCTGCGTCATCTGGCAGCATCCCTTTTACCAAATCTACCTTTTCCCGCATTCTGAGGGTGGCAAAGTTCATATCCGTTCCCCAGTTAAAGGTAGCCATTACCATAGAAGAGCCGCGAGAAGACTGAGAAGAAATGGTATCAATGCCGCTTACCGCACCCAAAGCATTTTCCATGGGGATGGTAACATTGTTTTCTACTTCTTCAGGCCCTGCATCAGAATAACTGGTAATAACGATAGCCATCGGGTAAGTAATATTTGGCATCAAGTCCAATGCCAGCTTAGAAAGGGATACCACACCCAAAAGGATCACACATAAAAAGGCCATGGCAATGGTGACTGGTCTTTTTACGGATACTTCAGTCATTTTCATGCTTATTCCCCTCCTGCAACGAATACAGGATCATTATCTTGTAATTTATGTTGTCCCAGCGTTACGACGGTATCACCTGCCGCAACCCCAGAGAGGATTTCCACATAATCGCCATTATTTAACCCTGTTTCTACTTCTACATAGTGGGCAATATTATCTTTCACTACAAATACAGAGGATACGCCATTGGTATCTACGATCGCTTCTACCGGGATGATAATCGCGTCTTCTTTTTGTTTGGTAGATACTTTTGCCTCTGCAAACATCCCTGGTTTAATCACATGGTCTTTATTGCTAATCGTGATTTCCAGAGGATAAGTCATAGTCTGAAGATTTGCCGCCGGTGCGATAGCTGTCACCACGCCGGTAAAAGGCTCAACACCAGCAGAGGAAATATCCACTAATACTTCCTGACCTTTGGCTACATCGTTGATGCGGCGTTCGGTCACATCTGTTTTTACCACCACAGAGTCCATATTTACCACGCTTGCGATAACGCTGCTGCCGGCTATTTCACCGACTACAGCACTGCAGGACGCTACCTGACCATCAATAGGAGATTTAATAATGGTATTGTCATATTGTAGCTGCAATAATTCCACATTGGCCACAGCAGATTGAGGGTTGTTGCTTTCTACATTTAACCGAGCTTGTTCTAATTGTTGCAAAGAAACTGCGCCTTCATTATAAAGCTCTTCTGTACGCTGCAAATTGGTTTTTGCATTGTTATAGGCAGTGCGTGCTGTATTGAGACCGGCTTGTGCTTGCCGCAATTGCGCTTGGATTTCACTAGACTCTAAGCGCACCAGCACCTGACCTTTTTTCACATTGTCGCCGACAGATACCAATACTTCAGACACTCTACCAGAAGCTTTCGGCACAATGTTAATATTGTCTTTTGCTTCTACTTTCCCTTTTACCACGGTGCTTTCCACGATTTTCCCTTGGGTAGCAGCTACCGCGTTTACCGGGATACCCGTTGGTTCCTCGCCATTTACCTCAGTCGCGTCTCCGCCGCCGCCCCCGCAGCCACAAAGAAGACTTGCAAATAACAGCAAGGAAATGCCCATCATCAGATACTTTCTGTTGTTTTTTGCCATGAATTTTCTCACTCCTCTTTCTCTTCCCAACAGATAATAAAAAACAATCTACTGTTTCATCTTCTGTACTTATTCACCGTCTGCATCAAACAGAAAATCACCCGACCGACTGGTCGGTCGGTAAGGTAATTATAGCAAGTTGCAAAAAATAAGTCAACAAACAAATCCTAGCAAATTATTTTTTATCTTGCCGGCACCCAGTGCAACCCCTGCAAGGGCCAGCTATCTGCTTGGCTCCTATAGATTTATGCAGTTAATACATGGTTATTACAACATACCTAGATAAAAATAACCTGAAAAAGATAGTGCCTCAATATATAAAAAAAGAAGCCCTCCGAAGAGGACTTCTTTTTATAATCTAGCCATAACAGTTATGGTAGATTTTATTCTGTAAGGATAATTATTTGTTAACAATTACGATTACAGATACAGAACCGGAAGTTCTAGCATATTTAATGGTCATATCGGTGTCAACTGCATCGAGGTCAGCCATTTTGCCAGTTTTTTCGTTGTATACAGCTACTTTGCTGGAGATTGGGTAGTCAATGGTCTTAGCAGCAGCAGCATTGGAGGTAATGTACAATCTACCATCTGCTACTTTTTCTACTACGAATTCAGTAGCATCTTCCAAGTTGTTAGCTTCATCTACAGCTTTAGCAACAGTAATGTCAGTACCTTTGATGGTTAATTTGTTCCAACCAGCTTCGATAGCTACTTTAGCAGTGAGTTCAACATCGTTGATGGTAACTTTAGCGTCTTTGTCAACATCAGCTGCCATCAAGTATACACCATTGTCTACAGTTGCAGTAGGATCTTCTTCAGAAGCTGCATCAGTAGCATAGTTGTGAACTACAATGTATTCAGCTTCGATGATTTCAAAGTTATCTAAGCCACTTTCAACTAAACCAGCAGTAACATTATCATCATAATCACTGCCATTTTCTTCTCTACCTCTGGTTTGGATGTTAACCAAATCACCACGGCCTACAGAAGAGATAGCTTTGATGTCATAGATCTTTTTATCTTTGTCATAAGTGATTTCAAAGATTTTGGTGTTGTCTTCAACAGTGAATTCACTGCCGTCAGTCAATTTATATACACCGTTGTTTACTTTATCGATTTTCTTAGCATTAGCCAAAGTAATTGCTTCTACTTTGTCTGCGCCTTCATCTTTGTTTTCGATAAAGGTTACTTTATCGCCAGAGAGTTCATAACGATAGAATTTGTCTTTTTCAAGAGCAGCCATTACTTGAGCAGGAGTAGCTTCGTTATCACCGGTCAAAGCAGCTACTTCATATACTTTGCTGTCGTCATAGAATTTAACACCATAGTCGATGTCAGCATTCTTAACATTCAAAGTTTTGATGAAGCCGAAGTGGGTGTTACCACTGGAAGTAAAGTCTTGTACTGCGATACCAGCCAAGTCTTTATCGGTATCCAAGATAAAGGAGATACCACCAGTTTTACCGGATTTTACATCCCCGCTTACCAATTCTTCTCTGGTAATCAAAGCAACTTTGTCTACTTTGCTGCCATCCATTTTTACATCAAATGCAGCGATTTTGTTAGGTACAGCATAAGTTTTGTTACCTAAGTCAATACGTTCGTTCTTGGTATCAACATCAGCTTTCTTGTCATTAGCAATTGCTGTAGAACCAAGTTCAGTTCCAGGAGCGTAAATTCTATGGATTTCGCCTTCTTTAGTCAAGCGAGCTTTTACCAAGTCGCCAGCATGTAAGAATGCAGCGGTACCACCATCTTCACTTTGACCAGAAGCTACTTCATTGTTTTCGTCATCCAAGTATTGGATTTCTTCATCTTCTACATCATATTTTACAGTTTTACCATCTTGGTTGAAGATAGTAATGGTGTTGTAATATAATGCATATCTGGTTCCTTGAGTAAAGGATTTGTCAGCAGCAGCGTTTACAACGATACCGTAGATGTTGTTGCCCAAACCGCTTTCGGTGTAGATAACACCTACTACTTCGTTAGCAGCGTTCAAAGCATATTTTACTTTGGTGCCGATGTAGTCTTCATCTGGGTTGTCATAATCTTCATCGTCATCGAAGAATCTAGCATTTTCTACATAGCTGGTGCCATCAATGTTTAATTTGTCACCATCAGCAGAGTTCCAGGTGCCTTCAGCCCAATCTTCAACGAAGATTACTTTGTCAGCATCGCCTTTGTTGCCATCATAAACTTTGATGATGTCTTTGTCTTTCAAGTCAGTAGGTTCGATAGCTTTACCGTTTTGGTCGAAGATCATTACATCGTCGCCTTTTAAGGTAATGCTCTTGTTGTTGTAGGTATCAATTCTTTGGCTGGAAGCCAAGTATTCATCTACAACATAGCTTTCGCTGGAAGGATTTTGGTCGTTTTTAACCAAGTATACGATGTTGTCTTCATTTACATAAGCGGTAAAGAAGGTATTCTTTTCGGTTGGCAAGGTGTTTACAGCTTCTTTAGTAGCAGTGTAAGTTTTGTCGCCAACTTTTACTTTAGTAGCACCATCAGCAGCTACTTTAGTAGCTTTTACTTTGGTAGATTTAACATCAACATATTTTACTACATCTTTGTCTAAATCTTTGTCGCGTTTGTAGATAATATCAGCTTGCATGTCGTTGATACCATATACAGTGTTGCCACCGCTGATTACAGTAGCGTCAGTTACAACATAACCACCAGCAGATTTACCATCTTCATCTTCAAAAGCAAGTTTCAAGTTGCCTTTGGTGAAGCTGTCAACAGACCAGTCAACAACAGTCAAATCTTCACGAGTTTGACCTTTGAAGCTGTCAGCCAACAAGGTAACTTCTCTGTTTTGATATTTGTCATCGAAGTCGTCGATATCGTTGTTCCAAACAACTACATTTTCTTCCAAAGCGTTGTCGATCATGCGAGCAACATCACCACGAACAGCGTTAGCGTTTGTGGAAGTAACGATACCAGTGGTAATTTCTAAGTTACCAGCTTTTGCAACATAATCTACTGGCCATGGACCAGGGAGATTATCGTTGTAACCTAAAATACGCATGATAACGGTGATAACTTCAGCGTTAGTAATGGTATTGTTAGGTTTGAAGGTACCATCTGGATAACCTTTAACATAGCCTTGAGATACAGCTAAGTTAATGTAACCGGTGTACCATTCGTTAGCTTTTACGTCGCTGAATTGAGAAGTGGTGCCGCCTAAGATATCAGCGGATTCGCTCATACCACCAGCTACGCAAGCCATTTTTGCGAATTCAGCACGAGTAATGGTAGCACTTGGTTTGAAAGTGCCATCTGGGTAACCACCAATGATTTCCAAAGCGCTCAATTTGCTGATAGCATCTTGTGCTTCTTTGGACAGGTCAGCAATATCAGTGAACTGACCAGCTGCAAATGCGGTTGTTGCGAAAGCAAAAACCATCATTGCGGAGAGAAGAACTACTAAAAATTTCTTCACTTTTTTATTCCTCCTTAAAATTTTATTGAGTATTAAACTTTTCATACTCTCTTACATAAATAAATACAGATATCCCTTTCACTTTCTTGCAACTTTTTTTACAAAAATCGCAAAAAGTTTTCCAGGCCTGTCTTATTCATAAAAGAAAATAGAAAACTCCATACTCTCGCTTGTTATACCATACCCCTTGGCATGATTAAAAGCCCTTTTTTATCTTTTTGCAGACATTTTTTCACCCAGCGCCAAAAAGGAAAAAGTTTTTCTGCCTGCGGCCTCCTTTCTTCCTTATTACATATTCGCGGTGATTTCGTCTACACTAATAATACAAAGAGAAAAAAGAAAACCTTGCGCATGGTTTTTTGCTTTCTTTTAAAAAAGGAAAAGGCTAACAACAAAAAAAGCAGCGTCTTTACAAACGCTGCTTTTTCTTGGTTTTCTTTACCAAACGAACAAATCTGGGTAAGTTCATCATCCGTTTCCAACGGCTTGGCTGACACAAAAGCCGCCAAAGCCATTCGATACCCATCTTCTGCATAAAGACAGGCGCTCTCTTTACGGCTCCCGCCACTACATCAAAGCTGCCGCCCACGCCGATAGCTACCTTCACACCAAAGTCCGCACCATAGTCCTCTATAAAATATTCTTGTCTTGGCGCACCCATAGCGATGAAAATAACATCTGCTGCGGCTAACTGCACATCTTTGAGAATATCCCGAACTTCTTCCTCATTATTAATATTGAAGTAACCATTCCTTACCCCTACAATAGAAATGCCCGGGTATTTATTTTTTAGGTTTTCAGCGGCTTTATCTGCAATACCAGGTGCTGCACCCAGGAGATAAATACGCCAGCCTTTTTCTGGAGCTAGGCGACAAATCTCCCAAAGCAAGTCAATACCACTAACTCTTTCTTTTAGCGGCATACCCAGATAATCCGCACCCCAAACAATACCGCTACCATCCGGTGTTACTAAATCCGCTTTATTAATCAAGGCCAATAACCGTTCATTGGTTTGCGCTTGATAAAGGATTTCTGCATTCAAAGTAATCACCTGGTGCAAGCCATCCTCTTTTATAAAACCATCTATTGCACTCAAAGCCTCTTGCATCGTGACATTATGGATGTCTGCGCCAAGCATTGAAATTTTTTTCTGCATGGTTTTTTCAACAATTTGTCGTTTTTCTTCCATATTATATAGCAACCACTCTTCCTGATTTTATAAAAGCGAAAGAGAAACCTATCAGCTTCTGCTTTCGCTTTTCTTGTCAATTATGATAGCTTTTTCTACGGTAGCAGTTTCGCCTCCGCTGTTAAGCAGCAGGTTCAGTTACATTCGGTATCACCGGTGTCGGTGCCGGTGGGTTCAGCATCGTATCCATAATGGTACTTATTTGTGCTTGATCCCCAATCCAATAGCTGATGCCGTTGATGTATTCGCCTTTACCCGGTATCATTTGTAGGTTCAATGTAGATAAATCAATATCCTTAAATGTGTTATACAGAGAGAGTAGTTCCCCCACAGATAAGTTAGTTTCTACATTTTCCATGAAAATATCCGCAAGCTTCGGTATCTTCCAAGCGGTACTAACACTCATAAGCTTGCCAGCCAACTCTTTTAAGAAATGCTGCTGGCGCTCTACGCGACCGATATCGCCCAAGCCATCTTTACGGAACCGCACATAACCCAGCGCGTCTTTCCCATTGAGTACTTGCAGCCCCGGCTGGATATCAATACCCTCTTCTGGTGTCAGCATCCGTTTTTCTACATCAATTTCAATACCACCCAAAGCGTCTACCAGCTGGATAAAGCCATTAAAGTTCACAGATACATAATAGTCAATGGATACCCCTAGATACTGTTCTAATGTCTCATCTAAAAGGGGAATACCGCCATAAGCATAGGCATGGTTTACTTTGGTCTTTTCACCACTGCGAGGGATGGTCACATAAGTATCCCGTGGTACAGATAATATTTGCACGCGCTGATTTTTCACATCTAAGAAACAAAGAAGGATGGTATCAGAACGGCCCACATCATTGGGACGCTTGTCCGCCCCTACCACCAGTACCGTAATCATATCTTCTAGTTGTTCGGGCGGAGCGTCCACCACTAAATCATCTCCGGTAATGTAGTTCAAATCTGGTTCTTCAGCCATGAGACATGCTGCTGTAAAACCAATATAGAAAAATACAGCAAAGGCAAATGCTACAAACATTCCCAGCCATATCATCTGTTCTCCTTGAAAGCTGCCGTTGCCGCCTCTTCTCTTTTGCCAAAAGGACTTTTCCAAATCCGCCACCTGTCTACCTCTTTTCTGTAAACATATTCTTTTTTACTTTTAAGGATTATCTGCCAGTCTTTTATGCAATCATTTTTACGGAATATTTATCAGATTTTTTACCGATTTTTTACCGAATAGTAATCATTTTTGTTGTATTATCCCATTGGGTCTTGGCAGAAAGCGCATTGGCAATAAAGGCCAGCGGCACCATAGTTCTGCCGTTTTCCACATAGACAGCCGCGTCCATGGCCACAGCTTTCTCATTAATCGTAGCAGATTTTTGGCCCACAATCATGCGCACTTTCGTGTCTCCCTTTTTATAAGAAACCTCTTTTTTAGTGTTGTCCCAGTTTACCGTCGCACCTAAGGATTGACTGACGAAAGCCAACGGCACCATGGTCCGTCCATCTTTGATGACAGGCGCCACGTCCAAGGTTACAGTTTTGCCACCAACTTGCGCCTGTTTATTACCAATCCAAAGTTTAATATCATAGCCGCCACTAGCGATATCACTTTTCGCCTGAGCGATTTGCTTTTCCATTTTTAAGAAAGAAGACTCTACATAGTCATCTACCCAGCTTTTGGTTACCAGAGGGTCGTCTGCTCCACCGCCGGCACCGCATAAAATCCCCGCACTGATAATCACTGCACAAGAAAGCAACATATATTTCATTGGTTTCAAAGGATATCCCTCCTTCTATCCATTTCCCTTAAAAAGTCTTTAACAGGATTATTATACTCTATTCTTTGCCATTTGCAAAGCATGGAAATCATGGCTTTCCGCATAAAAATATGACACAATTTTGTTTATATTCTACAAGGAAGCAGGTATTCCTTTCCTGAAAAAAACAAAAAATAGGCAATATTGCCTATTTTTTAAGTCTTTAATCAAATTGTTTGGTCGCAAAGGAACGGGTATTCTGCAGCGCATTTAAATGCTGCAAAGCAACGCCGGTACCTCTTGCTACACAGAAGATAGGGTCTTCCGCTACATACATAGGTAGTCCCGTTTCTCGGGAAAGGAGCTTGTCCATACCTCGCAGGAGCGCTCCGCCACCAGTGAGCACTACACCTTTGTTGATAATATCTGCAGCAAGCTCTGGCGGCGTCACTTCTAATACTTCTTTTACCGCTGCAACGATGGCCTCTAACGGCTCCTGCAACGCGTCATATACATCAAAAGCAGAGAACACAACACTATTAGGTAGCCCTGTGATTAAGTCTCTCCCTCGCACCTCAATGGTTCTGTTTTCTGGCAAATCATCTATAAAGGCAGTGCCTACTTCGATTTTGATTTCCTCTGCAAAACGCTCCCCAATCAACAGATTGTGTTCTTTTCGGGCAAAACGAACAATCGCCTCATCAAATTTATCCCCGCCAATACGCAAAGACTTAGAGCAAACAATGCCATTTAGGGAAAGGACTGCAATATCTGTGGTGCCGCCGCCAATATCTACAATCATGTTACCACCAGGTTCCGAGATATCTAGCCCTGCGCCAAGAGCTGCAGCCAAAGGTTCTTCCATGAGGAAGGCTTTCCGGGCACCAGCCTGCTCTGCTGCTTGGCGCACTGCCCGTTCTTCGACTTCCGTTACCCCAGAGGGAATACAGATCATCACCCGCGGACGGAAAAACAATCGATTGTGACAGATTTTCTTGATGAAGTAACGCAGCATTTTCTCAGTAATATCATAGTCGGCAATGACCCCTTCTCGCAGAGGCCGTACTGCTACAATATCTCCCGGCGTCCGTCCTAACATCCGCTGTGCCTCTACCCCCACGGCAATAACATCACCGCTTCTTTGATTGATAGCCACTACAGAAGGCTCGTGGAGCACGATGCCTTTGCCTTTTTCATAAATCAGCACGCTTGCCGTACCTAAATCGATGCCAATATCCGTTCCAAAATTTAACACAGCCTATCTCCTTACAACTCAATCTATCTTTTATATTGCCAATTTTAACAAATTCTATGAAAACCACCATAAAGAAACATAAATACTTTTGATGGCTTGTCCATGTTTATAGGAATAAAATACGAAGAAATATCTTCGTATTTATAAATACTCTTAAACCTTATTTTAGCTTTACAGGTATTCTACAAAATCCCTTATTTTCCTCTATTTTCCTTCTTCTTTTTCGTGTTTATATTTTTTTCTGGTGGCTTCCCCACCGCGCAGATGCCGCTCAGCTTTGTTATTTTCCAGAATATCCCGTACTTGTTTGGCCACGATTTCATTAATGACTGGCAGTCTTTCAGTCAAATCTTTATGGACTGTAGATTTGGAGACGCCAAAAATCGTGGCGGTTTGCCTTACCGTTGCCTGACTTTCCAATATATAGTTACTAATGTCCATCACTCTTTTTTGGATATAATCCTGCATATGTATAAGCCCCCTTAAGCCCTTTTCTGTTTTATTCATATATATGGGGAGCCTATTTTGCCTAGAACTAAGAAAATAAAAAACCCTGAAAAAATTGCCGCTGATTGTATTTTTTCTCTTGGCTTCGGTTCAAAATCTTTTCCAACAACAACGGTCGGTCCGTAATAACCCCATCTACTTCATAAGCAGATAGTTTTGCAGTTGCTGCTGCATCATTAATCGTCCACACCCATAGTTTTTTCCCTTTTTCTTTGATTTCCCTATAAACATGAGGAGAAAGCGCCGAGATTTCGATGCTGTAGCCATCTGCTGCCGGCAAATCCCCTACATAACTACTAACAAACGGCAAGAGATACAGCGTCTCGAAGTCTGGGTTTTCGTTCTTCACCAACTGCAATACCTCATAATCTAATGAAGAGATTATTACCCGCCCCTGCATCCTTTCTTCTGTTAGTAAAGAAACAACCCTGGCTACCATCTCTCTTTTTCTATGCTGCCACGGTCCAAAGGCATCCTCATCCTGCCTACCTAAAAAACCAAAAGACATAGGACTATCTAGTCGAAAATATCCCCATATAGTTTGCCATGGGTGGGTTTTGATTTCGATATTCCAAACCATCTCTTTCCCCCCAGCAGCCAACGCGTCTTTTAATAAGGGAAAGGGCCGCGTCTCCGGAGCATCAGAGGCATATTGTTGGCTCACTAACGCCATTACTTCATCATAATTCAACTCCCCAACCGTTTTAGATACCCCCAGTACCCGGCATAAATCTCTATCATGAAAGAGAACCAATTGGCCGTCTTTGGTCATCTGCACATCTATCTCGATACATGCTACCCCTATATCTGCTGCTCCACCAATAGCAGCCAGTGTATTTTCCGGTGCCGCTGCAGTATCGCCTCGGTGAGCAGCAATCATCGGCATAACAGGATTAGGTGCAATGCTACTGCCATCCTTCCCGCCCCCATGATAAAGGAACCCACCGCCCAAAAGCCCGACACCTATACAACACAGCACAAATACCAATGTACGCTTCCTCAAAGTCAGCCAGGGCGAACAAGAAGACATCATTTCGCTCTGCATAAACAGCAAATAACAGCTATGCACAATGCCAATGCTAATCGGGACAAATAGCAACTTCTGCAGCTGCAACAAGCTCCAGACAATACCATCAACTAATAACAATGCATACTCACTAGACGGCAGCAAAAAGGCTATCGCCACCACCCCCAAGTAAAACAAAAAAGTCCCAAAAGACCAAAGCACATCCCAGCAGCATAACCAAAGACAAGTCTTCCCCAGACGCCATAGTCCCATGTTTCGGCTACTGGCCCATGCTTCCGGAGCAGATTTGCCCCGTAAAAAAAGAAAATGGAAGAAAAATACACCCTCAATACCTAAAACCTGCACCCCCAACAAGAGCAGATTTGCCCCAGCCAAGAGGAAAGGCGCTTTTCCTAAAAAGTCCAGAATAAAATGGGGAATTTCTACTGAAAGATATAGTCCCGACCACGTCATGACCACCTGAAAAGGTAGCACCAGCAAGAGATACGGCAACAACATCCCATTTCTTAGCCGGCATACCCCTAGTGCCTGCCTTGCCCCCTCTATCACCATGGCCAGAAATGCCGCTAACCGACTTTTATAACAAACCTGATACAACAAAAGATAAGCGGCAATTTCCCAAAGAACAAAGAGACTAACATAAATACCTAAAAACAATAGCCGTAGGCCTACCATAAGGAGCGGTACCCCTTGCCCAAAAACAACACTGCTACCTCCCCATAACAGATAGAAAATATATAATCCTCCATAAAATAAACTACCATGGAGACATGCAAACCCAAGGAGCGGAAAAAAGTTCCTTCTATAAATTTGTCCTACTATTTTCAACTGTTGCCGCATAAAGATAACTACCTCTCTTCTTCAGATAACATAATCAATAGCATATCAATAAAACCATACAAAAGATTGCTATGGTTAGCATATGAAAGACCCTAATGTAACAGAAGAAAAGCAGGAAATACAAAACGGGTTTATATGTATAAAGAATACATAAATTGCTATTGCAAAAACCGCAATTAACTGGTACTATAGAACAATAACCGACAAAAAAAACTCTTTTTGCCAGATTTTGTTTTTTTATCTTATTGAAAATTTTATCTTATTAAAAACTTGTAAAAAACAAAACCAATTGTGCAAAGGAAAATTGAAAAGATATGGAGGTACCCGAAATGGCAAATACCATACCGAATTCCAACACTCCGCCAGCACAGCTAGTGGAAGTAGCAGCCATTGCTTCCCGTTACAAGGGACAGCAAGACCAACTCATGCGCGTGCTCTTGGAATGTCAAAAAGTAGTCAACACCTTTTCCGAGGATGTCGCCGCTATCATTGCGAGAGAAATGGGCTTATCCCAGACCCATGTTTATGGGTTTATCACCTTTTACGCCATGCTCTCCACCAAACCAAGGGGGAAATATATCATCCGCATGTGCAAGAGCGCACCTTGCCATGTCCGCGGCGCTCGAGAAGTGGTCAAAGCCATGGAAGATTTTCTCCATATTAAGATGGGCGAAACCACTGAAGATAACCGTTTCACCTTGGAATACTGCGAATGCTTAGGTATTTGCGATATTTCTCCCGCCATTATGATTAACGATAAAACCTATGGCAACTTAACACCAGACTCCGCCCGCGAGTTGTTAAAACTATATATCAGAGAGGAGGGCAAATAAGATGGAAGAAATGCGTGTATTACTGAGAAATGTCGGTCATATTAATCCCACTAGCGTCAAGGAATATATGGCAGCAGGCGGCTATCAAGCACTGAAAAAAGCCATCGCCATGAAACCGGAAGAGATTTTAGCAGAAGTAAAAGCAGCAGGCCTCCGAGGCAGAGGCGGCGCAGGCTTCCCTACCGCCCTCAAATGGCAGTTTGTCCTCTCTGAAGACGCCGCGGAAAAGTATATCGTTTGCAATGCCGACGAAGGCGAACCAGGTACCAATAAAGACCGTATCCTGCTTTCCGGCGACCCCCACAGCATTTTTGAGGGCATGGCCATTGCAGGGAAAGCTGTTGGCTCTAATAAAGGCTTTATCTACCTGCGGGCAGAATACCCCTACCTGTTTCCTATTTTAGAGGAAGCATTGGCAGAAGCAAGAGCTGCCGGATGCCTTGGGAATAGCATTATGGATACCGACTTTGATTTCGACATTGAAATCCGTTCCGGTGCCGGCGCTTATGTATGCGGCGAAGAAACGGCACTCTTAGAGTCTATCGAAGGTAAACGAGGCGAACCTCGTTTCCGTCCGCCATATCCTGGGGTAAAAGGGTTATTTGGCAAACCAACTGTTATTAATAATGTAGAAACTTTTGCCAATGTAGGGGTGATTATGGATAAAGGTGCTCAATGGTACCGCTCCATCGGCACAGAAAATAGCCCCGGCACCAAGCTTTTTACCCTTTGCGGCAATGTTGTAAACCGCGGTGTTTATGAGTTCCCCATGGGTGTAAACTTAAAAGATATTATCTTTGATATCGGCGGCGGCATTCCAGATGGCAAAAATCTCTTGGCCGTGCAGACTGGTGGCAGCTCTGGTGCTATCATTAATGCCGACCAAATTGATATGCCGCTAGATATCGACCATGTTTCCGCTTCCGGCGGGAAATTGGGCTGCGGCACCATTTTAGTCATCGACGATACCAATTGCATCGTTGATATTGTAAAGAATAACCTTTCCTTCTTTGAGCATGAATGCTGCGGTCAATGCACGCCATGCCGGGAAGGGGGCACCAGACTTTTAGAATTAGTACAGCGGTTTATTGACGGCACCGCCAAACTCTCAGACTTTGATACGATTATGGATTTATCGGAAACAATGTCTTTGGCCTCTTTGTGCGGGCTAGGTCAATCTACCCCAACGCCGGTAGTGACCAGCATCAATAACTTCCGCGACGCTTATAATAAACACTTAGACGGCGACTATTGTCCCGTTTGCAGCAAAGAAAGGGGGCGCGATTAATGGCAAATCAAGAAACCGTAAAAACCGTGAAAATGGTTAATATCAATATTGACGGTCAGGATATCCAGGTAGAAGCAGGCTCTACCATTTTACAAGCAGCTAAAAAAGCCAATATCTACATCCCGACCTTGTGTAACCACCCTGACCAAAAGGTGAAATCCAACTGCCGTATCTGTCTGGTAGAAATCGAAGGACAACGGTTGTTGCAACCGGCTTGCAGCTTCCCTGTAGCGGAAGGCATGGTCATTAAGACCGCCTCTCCAACAGCAAGAAAAGTTCGTCACAATATCTTAGAACTCATCTTGTCCCACCATCCCCAGGATTGCTTAGTTTGCTCCCGCAGCGGCAATTGTGAATTACAAAAAGTCACCCAAGAATTACACTTGACCCGGTCCCTCCGTTATGACATCCGCCCGCGGGAACATGGCAAAGATACTTCTTCTCCTTCTATCGTACGGGACTCCAATAAATGTATCTTATGCGGTCGTTGCGTATACGCTTGTAACGAAATCCAAACAGTAGGCGTTCTGTCTAAAGAAAACCGCGGTTTCCATACGGTAGTAGTCCCCCCTTACGAAAAACAATTGGCAGACTCTACCTGTATTAATTGCGGGCAGTGCGTACAAGCTTGTCCTGTAGGCGCCCTTACCATTCATGATGATACAGAAAAATTATTCGACGCCATCCGCGCCGGTAAGAAAATCGTGGGCCAAGTAGCCCCTGCCGTACGCATCACCCTGGCAGAAGCATTAGGCGAAAAACCAGGTACCATCAGCACCGGCCGCATGGTTACCGCTATGAAGAAGCTTGGCTTTGATATGGTATTCGACACCAACTTCTCTGCGGACCTTACCATCATGGAGGAAGGCTACGAGCTGTTAGACCGTATCCAAAATGGCGGCACCCTGCCCATGATTACCTCTTGCAGCCCTGGCTGGGTAAAATTCTGCGAAACCTTCTTCCCAAAACAAATCCCGCACCTCTCCACCTGTAAATCTCCACAGCAAATGTTTGGCGCAGTGCTAAAGACTTACTATGCAGAGAAGTCCGGTGAAGACCCGGCAAATATTTTCAGCGTTTCCATTATGCCTTGCACCGCGAAAAAATACGAATGTAAGCGTCCAGAAATGGACAGCAGCGGTTATCAGGATGTAGATATCGTCCTCACCGTTCAAGAGCTGGCAAACCTCATTAAATCTGCCGGCATCAGCTTTGCCGATTTACCAGATACGGACTTTGATTTGCCATTCGGTCTAGGGAGCGGCGCAGGGGAAATCTTCGGTGTTACTGGCGGCGTTATGGAAGCAGCCTTGCGTACCGTTTACGAAGTGCTCACCGGCAAAACATTAGAAAAATTAGAATTCCATGATGTCCGCGGCTTTGAAGGCATCAAAGAAGCTATGATCGACATTAACGGCACTGCAGTAAAAGTTGCTATCGTTCACGGCTTAGGCAATGCTCGGAAGATTATGAACGATGTGAAAGCAGGCACAGCCGACTATCACTTCATCGAAATCATGGCGTGCCCCGGCGGCTGCATCGGCGGCGGCGGTAACCCTATCAAGACTTGGGCAAAAATGGCAGAACGGTACAAAGCCATTTATGAGCTGGATAAAGACTTGCCTATCCGCAAATCCCATGAAAACCCAGCGATCAAACAAATCTATGAGGAGTTCTTAGGAAAACCTCTCGGTGAAAAATCTCACCACTTATTACACACTCATTATGTAAATAGAAAAGATTTGCTCAGATAAAACTACATAAAAAAGGAGCTTAGCGAAAGGCTAAGCTCCTTTTTCTTTTGCTGCTTATTTGATTTCAATAAATTCCCCTTCTTGGACCAGCTCTGCCCCACATTGGGTGCAGAAGTCTTCTTCTGCTTCGCTGTAGCCGCAATTAGGACAAGTCCGTTCTGTGTTTTGCGGTTTGGCAGTTGTTTCTACAGGCGGCGCTGCCGGCGCACTGACAGTAACACCGTCATTTTTGATTGCCTCTATTTTCTTGGTTAGCTCCAATACTTTTTGTTGTTCGGCAAGGATTGCGTTGCATTGCTGATAAACAGGCCCATCTGTATTATATTTTTCCTGCTCAAAGAAAATTTTCCCGATTTCCTCGTATAAGTTACGCACTTTCTTTTCTGATTTACTAATTTCATTATTCAGCTTTGCCACTTCCGTTAACTCTTTGGTTTTATCTGCAACAGCCCCTGCCGCGGTGCTCAGTTTCTTGCCAATATCATCAAAAAATGCCATGGTCGAAACCCTCCTTGGTTTTCTCTTCTTATCTTTATTGTATCCATCTTTTCTGAAAAAAGCAATAAAATAGAAACTGCCTCTTACAGAAAACAAAACACTAAAAGACCATAGCTCATCTTGTCATTCTGAGGAATAGGGAAAATTTTCATCCCCACCCCTGTCATTCTGAGCGAAGCCTTTGGGCGTAGTCGAAGCATCTTATGCTAGCCACTGCCACCATATCAAAAACCTGCTACTCCTTACACAAAACCATGCGCATAAGAAGTAGCAGGTCATTTTTTATTTTTCAGTGGTTTATTTTTATTTGATTTCCGCAATAACAGCGTTAGCAAATTCCATAGTAGAAGCTGTGCCGCCTAAGTCAACAGTTACGGTTTTGCCATCTTTGATAACTTTTGCAACAGCCTGTTCTATCATATCCCCTTTGGCCTGCTCGCCAATATGTTTCAGCATTAAGCAAGAGGAGAGGATAGTAGCAGTAGGATTAGCAATGCCTTGCCCTACGATAGTAGGCGCCGTGCCATGGATTGGTTCAAAGAGCGCAATTTTTTCACCGATATTGGCCCCCGGTGCAATGCCAAGGCCCCCAACAAGACCGGCGCATAAGTCAGAAAGAATATCCCCGTATAAGTTAGGCATTACGAGAACATCATATTCTTCCGGTGCGTAAACAAGGCGCATGGACATGGCGTCAGCGATGACGTCTTCTGCCTGGATTTGCGGGTATTCCGGCGCAATCTGACGGAAAATATCCAAGTACATCCCGTCGGTGCATTTCATAATGTTGGCCTTATGTACAGCCGTTACCTTTTTCCGTCCTTCTTTGATGGCATATTCAAATGCCCAACGGATGATACGTTCGCAACCTTTACGAGTAAAGATTTTGATACTTTCTGCAGCGTCAGGCCCTACCATGTGTTCAATGCCGGCATACAAGTCTTCCGTGTTTTCCCGTACTACCACCAAGTCGATGTTGTCATAACGGGAATAAACGCCAGGATAAGTTTTTGCCGGACGAAGGTTCACATAGAGGTCGAAATGTTTGCGCATAGCTACATTTACGCTGCGGAAGCCTGTACCTACCGGTGTGGTAAGAGGTCCCTTAAAGGCAACGCCATTTTTTTCGATAGAAGCCAAAGTTTCTTCCGGTAACGGATTGCCACATTTTTGATACATGCAGTCCCCTGCATATTGTACATCCCAGTCAATATTGGCGCCTGCTGCGTCTAATACCTTTACCGCCGCTTCCGTCACTTCCGGACCAATGCCGTCGCCAGGGATTAAAGTAATCTTATGCATATTGCTGCCTCCTAAATTTTTGAAATTATAAATTTTTAACCATGTCATTCTGAGGAATGTAATGACGAAGAATCTTTTCAGATCCTTCACATTCGTTCAGGATGACAATAAAGAACAAATAAGCGATGTTTTTTATTGGTTTTGCTTTTTGGTGTAGTTGAGTAATCCCCCTGCCAGCAAAATATCTTTTTGCCGTTCGGAGAGAGGCAACGTTACCTCGATTTCTTTGCCTTTGGTTTCGTTGGTAACGATGATGTTTTTGCCGTCTACAGCCTGTTCTAGCTGCTCCCGGATATTTTTCAGCGTCAAAATGTCCTCTTGGTCCATAGCATCATAATCTGCTTCGTTAACAAATGCCAATGGCAAGATACCGTTATTCATTAAGTTGGCCATATGGATACGGGCAAAGGATTTTGCCAATACCCCTTTAATGCCTAATTGCAGCGGAGCAAGAGCCGCATGTTCCCGGCTGGAGCCCTGCCCATAGTTTGCCCCAGCGATGATGAAACCGCCACCGGCTTCTTTAGCACGAGCAGGAAAACCGGGGTCACATGGTGTGAGGCAATATTCTGCCAGATATGGCACATTAGAACGGTATGGCAAGAGTTTTGCATTAGATGGCATGATGTGGTCAGTGGTAATATTATCTACCACTTTAATCAGTGCTTTGCCAGTTAATTCTTGAGGAAGTTCTGTATTAACAGGAAATGGTTTGATGTTTGGTCCACGGACCACTTCCACTTTGTCATAGTCTTCGACAGGCGCTGGAGCAATGACCATGTTGTCGTTGATTTCAAATGCTTCCGGCATGGTAACAGTAGGTACTTCCCCATATTCTCTAGGGTCGGTGAGCACACCTTTAATAGCACTGACTGCTGCCGCTTCTGGGCTGAGCAGATAAACTTTTGCAGACCAGGTGCCGCTTCTGCCTTCAAAGTTTCGGTTAAAAGTACGCAGGGAGATGGCGTCTGTGGCAGGGGCTTGCCCCATACCGATGCAAGGACCGCAAGCAGACTCTAGGACTCTTGCGCCAGCATTGACCATATCAGCCAGCGCACCATTTTTGGCAATCATATTTAATACCTGTTTGGAACCGGGCGCAATGACAAGGCTTACCCCAGGCGCTACCGTTTTTCCTTTGAGGATAGCCGCTACTGTCATCATGTCCGCATAAGAAGCGTTGGTGCAGCTGCCGATGGCTACTTGGTCTACTTTGAGCCCTGCAATTTTGCTGATTTCCGTTACATTGTCAGGGCTGTGCGGTTGGGCCACCAGCGGTTCCAGTTCCGATAAATCAATGGTGATTTCTTCATCATATTCCGCGTCAGCGTCAGCTTTTAACTCTACCCACTGTTCTTCTCTGCCTTGGGCTTTGAGGAACGCGCGGGTTACTTCATCACTGGGGAAAATAGAGGTAGTCGCCCCTAATTCCGCTCCCATGTTGGTAATAGTTGCCCGTTGGGGTACAGAGAGACTTGCTACCCCCGGTCCACCGTATTCCATGATTTTACCAACGCCGCCTTTTACAGTCATCTTGCGAAGAACGGCTAAAATAATATCTTTGGCGGTCACCCAAGGGCCCAATTTCCCCACCAAGTTCACCTTGCAGATTTTCGGCATAATCAGATAATAAGGACCGCCGCCCATAGCTACCGCTACATCTAAGCCCCCTGCACCGATGGCCAGCATGCCGATACCGCCGCCAGTAGGGGTGTGGCTGTCAGAGCCAAGTAAGGTCATCCCCGGCGCGCCAAATCGTTCCAATTGCACCTGGTGACAGATACCGTTCCCTGGACGGGAAAAATAGATACCATGTTTAGAAGTAACCGTCTGGATATATTTGTGGTCATCAGCATTTTCAAAGCCAGCTTGCAGCATATTATGGTCGATATAGGCCACAGATTTTTTGGTCTTTACTTGGGGGATACCCATGGCTTCAAACTGTAAATATGCCATGGTCCCAGTGGAGTCTTGGGTCAGCGTTTGGTCGATGCGGATGGAGATTTCACTGCCGGCAATCATCTTTCCGGACACCAAATGAGACTCAATAATTTTTCTTGCAATATTCACCCAAAATCACCTTTTTCTTTTTCTCTCAGATTATTTCTCTTGTTTCAGTTCTAATAATTCTGGTGTTAAATCATGAATTAATTGTGCCAATTCCTCATCGCCAAAAGCTGTTACACGCCCTGCGTCATATTGAGTATCAATCCAGTCTTTGAGCACAGCAAGTCTTGGGTCGCTCTTTTGCAATGCTTGGTCAGATTGATTAATGCCCAGGTAATCATTGACCCAGTGAGCAATGCCTGCAAGACCAGAAGTCTGATTAATGGCAACGCCTACGGGACGATTTAAGAGTTTTGCAGTATCGAAAATATTGTAGATTTCTTCGTCTTTTAAGAGACCATCAGCGTGGATACCAGCCTGGGTTACATTAAAGTTTTTCCCCACAAACGGTGTTTGCGGTGGAATATCATAACCGATTTCCTTTTGATAGTAGTCAGCGATTTCCGTAATTACCGGCATATCCATGCCATTGTGGGTACCCCGCAATTGGGCATATTCCATGAGCATGGCTTCTAACGGTGTATTCCCCGTCCGTTCGCCAATGCCCAAGAGAGAACAGTTGACACTGGAAGCCCCATAAAGCCAAGCGAAAGTGGAGTTAGTTACAGCTTTATAGAAGTCGTTGTGTCCATGCCATTCCAGGAGTTCACTAGGGAACCCTGCATGGTGCTTAAAGCCATAGATAATCCCCGGAACACTCCGCGGTAACGCTGCCCCTGGATAAGGCACCCCATAGCCCATGGTATCGCAAGCACGGATTTTAATAGGCACATGGCTTTCTTCCATCAGATTTCTCAATTCAATGGCAAACGGTACAACAAAGCCATAAAAGTCTGCTCGGGTAATATCTTCAAAGTGACAGCGCGGTTTCATACCGATTTCGATAGCTTGGCGCACTACTTCCAGATAGCCTTCCATTGCCTGCCGTCTGGTTTTCTTTAGCTTTTTGAAGATGTGATAGTCAGAACAGCTTACCAAAATACCACATTCTTGTAAGCCCATATCTTTAGCTAGCTTAAAGTCGTTTTTGGTAGCACGGATCCAACCGGTGATTTCCGGGAATTTATATCCCAGGTCCTGACATTTTCTTACCGCTTCTCTGTCTCGTTCACTGTATAAGAAAAATTCGCATTGACGGATAACGCCATTAGGCCCGCTCAATTTATGCAATAACTTAAACAAATGAACAATTTGTTCTGTCGTATATGGCGCGCGAGATTGCTGCCCGTCACGAAAGGTCGTGTCCGTGAGCCAAATATTATCGGGCACAGACATTGGTACCTTTCTATGGTTAAAGGTGCATTTTGGTACATCATCATAGGGAAAAATATCCCGGAATAAATTAGGCTCTGCAACATCCTGCAGGCTGTATTTATACTGTGATTGTTCCAGCACATTGGTTTTTCCGTTAAATTCAATCATCCTTTACCCCTCCTTAAATCATACTTTTGAAAACCGATTTTACTGCGTTTTTTAAATACATACGGTTATTTTCATACCCTCATTTTATCATACATGGCCGCAAAACACCCTTGCTAATTTAAATAAGATAAAAATAAGGTATTTTTTCTATCATACTGAAAAACCAGCTATCTGTCAATAAGTATACAAATAATTCTCTTTTTCGAGAGCGATTATACAAAATACAAAATTCTGTATTTTTAAAGGCGAGCGGCTTTTCGCTATTTTCTTTTTGTTTTTTCTATGATATACTTTTAAGCAATATTATTTTCCATGCTATTCATGAAAGGAGTGCACCTTAAGGTATGATGAATGTAATCAACAGTATTGTCGGTTGGATGGGCGATTTTGCCTGGGGCCCCTTTACCATTGTATTTTTGGTAGGCACCGGCTTATATCTATCCATCATCACCAAGTTCGTTCAATTCCGCAAACTAGGCACCTCTTTTAAGCTATTATTTACCCATCGAGATACTAAAGAAGCTGGGGATATTTCCCCTTTCTCAGCTCTTATGACCTCCCTTTCTGCCACCATCGGCACTGGGAATATTGTGGGCGTATCTACCGCCATCGCTTCCGGTGGTCCGGGAGCAGTTTTCTGGATGTGGGTAACAGCGCTCGTTGGTGGTGCTAGCAAATATACAGAAGCACTCCTAGCTGTAAAATTCCGAGAAGTCAATGCCAAAGGCGAATACAGCGGCGGTCCCATGTATTACATTAAAAATGGCATGGGCAAGCGCTGGGCTTGGCTTGCCGCGCTCTTCGCTTTCTTTGGTTTCATTGCGTCCTTCGGTATCGGTAACTTAAGTCAGTCAAATTCTGTTGCCGGCGCCGTCCAAGATACCTTCGGCGTACCTACCTGGATTACCGGTATCATCATCGCTGTTGCTACCGCTCTGGTAATTATTGGCGGCGTAAAATCCATCGGTCGCGTTTCTGATAAAATCGTCCCCTTTATGTCCGTGGCTTATATTATCGTGGCAGTTACCGCCATCGTGATTAACTTCCATAAGTTACCAGAAGCATTCTCTTGGATTTTCGGCAATGCGTTTACTGGACAAGCCATCGGCGGCGGCTTACTTGGCAGCGTCATCCGTTTTGGCGTCGCCCGCGGCGTATTTTCCAATGAAGCAGGCATGGGGAGCGCAGCCATCGCTCACGGTGCAGCTTCCACCAATGACCCAGTGAAACAAGGCCTCATCGGTTCCCTGGGCTCCTTCATTGACTCCATCATCATTTGTTCTATGACAGCACTGATTATTCTTACATCCCCTGTCGTTAATATTGGCACCGACGGTCTGATGACGCTGCAAGCAGATGACGGCATGGCTTATCCTATCACCATGGCAGAAACCTTAGAAGCAGATGGCATCAAGTTTTTAGAAGGCGCAGAAATCACCAATGCAGCCATGAACTCCGCCATTCCTGGCTGGGGCGGCACCATTATTTCCATTGCCCTTATCTTCTTCGCTTACTCTACCATTTTAGGCTGGTACTACTATGGCTCCAAATGCTTAGAATACCTAGCAGGGCTCAAGGCCGTGACCATTTACAAATGGGTTTTTGTTGGCTTTTGTTTGTTAGGTGCCACCACCAAAATCGACTTGGTTTGGAATTTATCAGATGCCTTTAACGGACTGATGGCCATCCCAAACCTCATTGCCATGTTAGCACTCTCACCTATTGTCATTAAAATGACCCGAGAATACGACCAAAAGCAAAAAGAAAAAAATAAATAAACATCACAGATAAAAAAGGTCTGTTCTTTTAAGAACAGACCTTTTCAGATTCTTCGTCACATCACTCCTCAGAATGACAAAAACTAATATAATTGTCAGAGGCAGCAAGCAATGTTTCGCACAATGTGGCCTATATGGCATAATCTATTTTCGCATCATGATATCTACAATAGCGGCATTGGTATCTTTCATCCCTTGGTTAGAGAGGTATTCCATATTCTCAAAGAGTTCCTTCATATCGTAAGAGAGAATACCGTCCGATGAGGAAATCTCACTGCCGTGCATGGCAAGAAGAGCAGAGAGCACTGCCGAGGTAGAGGCGAGAGACACTTTGTTGGCGCAACCTTCTTTAGCTCCATCACAAATCATACCAGTGATACTGCCTAATACATTACGCATAGCGCCCATCATTTGAGAAGGGCCGCCGCCCAAGAGATAGACAATGCCCACTGACGCCCCTAAACCAGAAGCCACCCCACAAGCACAGATAGGCGATAAAGTACCAATAAACGATTTTGCATAGATATTTACCACATTGGCAAGGGCTAATGCCCTTAATTTCTTTTCCCGGCAGCAGCCCATTTTTTCTGCTGCAGCATCAACTGTGAGAAATAGGGTAATGCCCTGATTGCCACTGCCTGTAGCCGTCATTACCGGCATGTCCACCCCAGACATGCGAGCAAAGGAAGCAGAACCAGTAATCAGCGGCACAAAAGACATAAGCGAGTCCTCCATGAGCGCATGGTCCCGCATATCCTGTAAAGACTTACCAAATCGCAGCTGGGAACCGCATCGAGCCACTTCTCGGTTCATGGCAATGCCGTCCTCCAAAAACTCAATTTTCTCTAAAGACACATAGTCTGCAAATTCTTTCATTTGCTCCAGCGTATATTTTTGGATTTCTGCCATATCAGCGCAGGCGTCTACTGTAAAGGCTGCAAAAGGCGGTCTGTCTACCACCACGATGTTATCATGAGAACCGTATGTGATGACCCGCACACAGTCCTCGTCCGTCTCTATAATAGTTTCAATGTAAAGCACATCGGTATTACCCTTCACCCCTACCTCAATGAGAGGCAACAGTTCTTTGGCTAGCGGCTCATGTTCCGGACGCACATCCTGGAAAACATTCAAACCATAGTCAGCATTACCGCCGACAATGCCCAGCGCCGCACACATTTTGAGGCCTCGTTCCGAAGTACCAGGAATGCCTACCCCTAAAGCGTTTTTATAGAGACCAATATCTGTTTCCATGGTTACTTTTTTAATATTACCTTTTACCTCTCGCCGAGCAGTAGCGCAGTTGAGCGCGATGGCTACCGGTTCCGTACAGCCGGTAGCAGGCTGGATGTGGCGTTTAATCTCCTCTATCAAAAAATCATATTCTTTTTTATCTACCATGAAGATAACTCCTTCCCATGATATTTCTACTCAATATGAAAGACAAAAATAAAGACTGTTTCACTTCTTTTATTATAACGAAAATATCATGTAAAAATCAATTCTTTGCTGACTTTTTAAGCGCAAAAGGCCTATAATAAAATAAAGGGAACAAAACATTTCAAAGAAAAGTCTAACAGGCAAGAAAGCCACCTAAGAAGGAGGAGGTTTCCATGAAGAAGAAATTTCGTTACTTACTCTTTTCCTTAAGTTTACTGACAATCGCTTTAGTTTTATGCAGCTGCAGCGCTGAAGAAAAACAGACCGCCACCGCCTATGATATCAAGGACAATATCTATGTACTGGCTCGCAATAATCAATGGGGCGTCCTTAATAGCAAGGGTGAGTTTGTTATCGCACCGCAAGAATACTCATTAAATATTCTGCGCGACTCCATCACCCACGCGCCAAAATACATCCAAGCCTCTAAAATCATTCCCGGGGAAAAGGATGAAGAATATGGCGTCTATTGGGAAGACAATCAATACTTAAACGCCCTTTATGACGCAGAGGGCAATCTCATTTATGACTTTGCCGAAGGCTATTTCTCTGATGTATACGGCGACTACCTCCGTATGTACCGAGACGAAAAGGAACAGCTGGTCAATATGAAAACAGGCGAAGCGCGGGATTTGGAGAACACCAATATCAGTACCTATAACGGACTGCTGGTCATGAGCGACTACGAGAAGCCAGGTATCCGGTTTTATGATGAAAATATGGCGCTGGTAAAAGAGCTGCCCGATTATCACTTTAACTACACCACCAAAGATAATGGGAAGACTTATTTCATCGTCCAGGATGCAGAACGACAAGCAGGACTGTTAGATGAGAACTTCAATCTAGTTGTCCCCTGTGAGTATCGCTGGATTAACGATGTCAACGGCAATTTCGTGCGGGCAGAGGACCAGAGCCAGTGCGATGTAGTCATCGACATTACCACAGGAGAGACTGTTATGGCACTAGACCCCTCAGAAAACCTGTATTACTACGATGGTAATCTGGCCTTAATAGCAACCAATGACAAATATGGCAAGCGTGCTTATGATATGATCCACTTAAAGGAAGACAATCGTATCGATAGCTACCCCTATCTCAGCGTCATTAACAAAAATACCTGGGGACAAGGGGCCGGCGGCTTCCTGATAAAGAATGAAGACGGTACCACCACCATTTTAGATAAAGAAGGCAAAGTATTCCTAGAGTTAGATGAGGAATGCTGGGCTTCCTGCAATGAAAACTATTTCATCATTGACTATTATGGCAATATAGACGGCACACGCCCTACGGAAATGTACAAACTAGACGGCACCAAGTTAGACTTGCCCAAAGAATATGCGTCTATTTCCTCCATGTATCACTATGAACCATTGCCTTATCTGGAAGCGCGCTATGAGGACCGCAGCGGCAACTGGAAAACAGACATCTTAGATGAAAACGGCAATCTCTTGGTAGAAAACCTGCAAATCTATACGGTCAATGATTTTGAGTCCGACTATTGCGACGGCTATCGCATTTTAGCCCGTCGAGGCTTCTCCCAAGGCATGATGGATATGGCAGGCAACTGGATTTACAAAGAAAGTGCATTTGACAGCTTCGGCAATGAATTTTAAGAAGATTTCAGCAAGAAAGGTCCCCAGCTATGCATAACCGAAACAAGAATTTATTGCTCTACCTATGCTGCCTTTTCAGCTTAAGCATCCTGCTTTGTAGCTGTGGTAGACCGGATGACACCCAAACCATAACGGCAGAGGAAAACCAAAACCGCCTCTATATTTATGCTGTCAATGGACAGTGGAGCGTTTTAAATACAGAGGGAGAATTTATCATCCCACCCCAACCCAACGAGTTACAGCTCATCTGCGACCGCTATACAAACGAACCCCGCTACATTCATATGACCAAGCCCATTGCCGGGGAAAAAATCCCTTATACCATAGGCGACTCGGATAAAGTCTATCACTATTACGAAAATAACCGTTTTCTCTATGATATTTATGACGCCCGCGGCAATCTCCTCTATGAAAATCTGGAAAATACCTATTGCAATACCATGGGAGATTTTTTGATTTTAACCAAGGAAGGAGAAGCCCTTATCACCATCGTCAACCGCAAAACAGGTGAAGAAACAACTACCGATGCCGACTGGGTCAGCTTTTGCGGCAATCTGTTCGTCTTTAACTGGGAAGACGAACCCTGCGCCCGCGTTTACGACCAAGATATGCAGTTCCTCAAAGAAATCCCCGGCTATGTCTTCCATTACAGCCGAGAACAAGACGGCAAACGGTATCTGGTGATGATTGGGGAAAACGACCGCATGGCCCTTTTTGACAATGATTTTAATCTGCTCCTGCCTGCTGAATACGCTTATTTTGAACAAATCAACGGAGATTTCGTCCTGGCAAGAAATGCTAATCATCAGAGCGTGGTAATGAACCTTGACACAGGAGAGATAGTCTTACCGCCAGAAAAAAATAGAGATATTTATTATTGCGATGGTGAAATGGTGCTTTATGTCCTTTATGATGAAGCTGGTCAACGCACGTTTCAGTTAGTCAATCTGAAGGACGAAAGCAAGACTTGGACTGCACCAAATATCCAAACAATCCGCCTAATCCGCAACTATGAACAAGAGGACACCACCCTCGGCTTTTACATCGAAGCAGCAAATAGTGAAGCAATGATCGTCAACACCCAAGGAGAGGTCATCCTAGACTTACCTGCGCAAAGCTGGGTAGAAGATGTAAGCGAAAATGTTATCGCCATCAAACACAACCGAATGGAAAATCGCCCCGTTAAACTCTATACCAGGAACGGCAAAGAAATCCCCCTGGAAAAAAACTATTATCAAATCCGTACCTTATGGCATCAAGGACCATTGCCCTACCTTGCCGCCTACTATGAGACGCCCCAAGGAGCAAACCATATCGATTTACTGGATGAAAACGGTCGTATCCTCATAGAAAATCTCTGGGAAAATATCACCCTGGAAAACGATGACATCTTACCCTTTTTCTGCGACGGCTATCGCGTCTTAGGAAGGCGCGGCTTCTCCCAGGGCATGATGGATATACAAGGCAACTGGATATACAAAGAAAGCGTTTTTGATAGTTTTGCTAACGATTACTAATACTAAAATAAATTTATCATACAGAAAGAAGGAATAACCATGAACACCAAAACAAAGAAATTACTAGCTTTAGGATTAACCTGCCTCACGGTAGCCTGCGCCTTCACCGGCTGCGGCAAGAAGGACGACGACCAGAAGGAACCAGATAAGACCGCCCTCTTTACCATGGAAACTTATCCCATCATGGACGGCTCCACGGCAAATCTCCCCTTGATGGCAGAAGTGATGGCGCGCACTTGTGATATCACCCGTGAGCAGGCAGAAGAAGTAACCAGTTGCACCACCACCCCTACTGCCTGGGTGAGACTGGCTAATGGAGAAGCAGATATTTTGCTAGTCTATGAAGCAGCAGATGTAACCAAAAAAGAATTAGAGGCCATCGGCACCGAACTAGAAATCACCCCAATTGGCAGAGACGCCCTGGTCTTCATCAACAACAAAGACAACCCAGTAAATAACCTAACCACCCAACAATTACTGGACATCTACACCGGGAAAATCACCAACTGGAAAGAAGTAGGCGGCAATGATGTAGAGCTAATTCCTTATCAAAGAGTAGAGTCCAGCGGCAGTCAATCCCTCTTTAAGAAACTCTTAATGAAGGATGTTACCCCCATGGACGCCCCTACCGAACTAAGACCGACCGCTATGGGCGAGCTCATCGACGAACTAGCAAACTATAACAACACTGCTAACGCCCTAGGCTATTCTGTATACTACTATGCCAGCTATATGTATACCCAACCAGGTCTGCAGTTCATCTCTGTAGACGGCGTCGCCCCAAATGAAGAAACCATTGCTGCTGGCAGCTATCCTTATGTAAACGACTTCTTTGTGGCTATCCGCGCCGACGAACCAGCAGATAGCCCCGCAAGACAGCTGAGAGACTGGATTTTAAGCGATGACGGTATCCAAGCGCTGAAGGACGCCGGTTACATCCCAGCTCCTCGTGAATAAATACGACTCTTTCCCTTGCCCCTAAAAAAGGCAGTTAATACAATAAAAGAGGACTTAGGTTTAACCTAGGTCCTCTTTTATTTATATTCGATTATTTGCTTATCTGTTATCTATCTTTTCCGGATAAAGGTCGTGATTTGCCAGACGCATCCAAGCCACCTCTTCCCACTTGGTACCGGCCTTGCCATAGTTGCAATAGGGGTCGATGGAGATACCACCGCGAGGCGTAAACTTGCCCCACACTTCGATATATTTAGGCTCCATCAGTTTTATCAGGTCGTTCATGATAATATTTACACAATCCTCATGGAAATCCCCATGGTTGCGGAAGCTGAAAAGATAGAGCTTTAAGGATTTACTTTCTACCATTTTTTCATCTGGTACATAAGAAATGTAAATGGTAGCAAAGTCCGGCTGCCCTGTCATGGGGCAAAGGCTGGTAAACTCTGGACAATTAAACTTAACGAAGTAATCTCTATCCTGGTGCTTGTTGATGAAATATTCTAATACTTCCGGCGCATAGTCTGACGCATAGGTTGTCCCTGCACTGCCCAGCTTGGTAATGCCGGCTAATTCTTCTTTGCTTCTACCGCTCATAGGCCACCTCATGACTAATTTTTTTGTCTAATACCATCACAAGGATTGCCCCCACAATACCGGGCACTACCTGTCCAATGCAAAGGCTGGTCGCCATGGCCACATAAGGAATATGCAAAAGATAGCTCAGCCAAGTAGCTACCCCCAGACCAGGAATGAAGGTAATGGGTAAAACAATCCAAATAGGGCTGCAATGGTATTTCCGTAGTAAGTATACCACAGAAGCGGTAGCGATGCCAACCAGCCCCCCGCCAAACATATCGAAGAAGCCCAGGCCCCCAAAAAACAGATTAGAAAGTAAATTAGCAAGACCCAACGGTACAATCAAAAAAGGAAAGAGATAAGCTAGGGCATAAATGCTGGTAGCAATGCGGATTTGATAAGCACCAAAGGAAAAGGACTGGGTCAGCCCCATAATCACCACATAAAGCGCAATAACCATAGCCGAAAAAGTTAGCTTACGAATAGAATTAGATTGGTTTTTACTTGTTGTCATCAGATGTATCCTTCTTTCTGAAAATTAGATTTTTGTAAGTTGCAAGGGATACAAAAAACAGGATGGGCAAGAATTATACCCATCCTGAAAAGAGCCTAGTAAATCCCCTAGACTGCATGTTCCCTAGTTTTGTTTATAGACAGGATGGTTTCGAACTGTCTCTTTAATTTTCGCCCTTCATTATACAAGGATTTTTACGACAACGCAAGCAAAAAATAAATATATTCCCCCATTTTATCAACAGTCATATATTACTGACAGAGGCAGCAAGTGTTGCCGCCCACAAAAGAGGTTAGCCTAAGATATGTTCCAAGAAGATTTTTACCCCGATAGCAATGAGGATAACCCCGCCAAAGATTTCCGCTTTATCCTTGAGGAGCATGCCAAAGGATTTCCCCAGCACAGCCCCAATGAGAGAGCAACAAAAAGTAATGAGAGCAATGACGGAAACGGCCTGCCAAATATTGATTTCCATGACGGCAAAGCCGATACCCACCGTCAGCGCGTCAATGCTGGTAGCAATGGCCTGGAGGAAAATCCCCTTCACCGAGAGCACCTTTCCGGTGACAGTCGCAAGCTCCTCATGGCTCTCCTTCAAGGCTCCCCATATCATCTGCCCGCCAATGAAAGAGAGCAGCACCAGCGCTATCCAATGGTCTAAAAAAGCGATAGGCTTACGGAAGGCAAGACCGGCTAAGAAGCCAACCAAAGGCATGAAGCCCTGGAAGAAACCAAAAAATAATGCCGAAAGCAAGGCCGTTTTCTTCCCGGCATTTTGATAACACATACCATTGGTGATGGACACAGCAAAAGCATCCATAGCCAGGCCCAGTCCCAAAAGACACAACATCCCAAAAGACATAGCAAACTCCTTTATGATACCGACTTCGCAAAGTAGTTTATTTTACCACAAAGACAGTCTGTTTTCAATCTCTCATTTTGTCGAATAATAACGAAGAACAACGCTCCCCTTCCCCTCTTGCCTTTATGTCATCCTGAGGGGCTTTAGCCCCGAAGGATCTTTCTGTAAATGGGGAAGGCAATCTATATATGCCACTGGGGATGGTTCGTTTTATTTTCTGCTTTTCCCAGTGAAGAAGTACAGAAGAGTGCTTTGCTGATAGTGGCACAATTTAGATTGCGATTTTGGTTCTTTTCTTAAAAGAACAGGCAAAGCGAGCCCAAGGTAAGTTATTCGTACTTGCCCAGCTGTCAGCGGTAGATAATAACTATTTAATAATATAAGTTCTACTTTTTACAGAAGGGCAATTGCCATAAGTTCCTTTGGGTAAATCTTTAACTTCTTTTTGAAAAAGAAGCAAAACTGCCGCCTATAATCTGCCACTTTTAAAATAGGCACTGCCTAGTACTTCCGGATTGGGAAAAGCAGGATGTAGGCCAATATGTAAAAGTGGTATATCTAGGCGGCGGCTCCCCGATGAATTTTATTATTATTTGGAAAGATTTAATTAAAAAGGACTTGCAAATAAAAATGCAAGTCCTTTTAGGATCCTTCGTCGTTACACTCCTCAGGATGACAAATAGTGCCACGCTGTACAAAAAACGACTTACTACTTCCGGCAGTTACTTTTGCCTAGGAAGTAGCGGGTTTTGCTTTTGTACCAAGTGGAGGGTTCCTGTCATCCTGAGCAGAGCGTTAGCGAATGCGAAGGATCTTGACATTAACGATACAACTTTGGATTATCAGTTCTGCCTAGCAGATAGTCAATAGAACAATCCAAATAGTCTGCAATCTTAATCAATGCCTCACCATTAGGAATTGCGCCGTTTTTCCACTTTGTTGCCGTTGCCGAAGACATGCCAATAGCTCTTGCAACTGTATTCGGCTTGCAGTTTCTTTCTATGCACATCTGATAAAGATGCTCCCAAAACATAATAACACCTCAAAAATGTTCTTAAACTCAATGGTATAACTTCGGGTTATCTGTCCTGCCCAGCAAATAGTCAATAGAACAGTTCAAATAATCGGCAATCTTTGCAATAGACTCTAATTGCGGAAAATAGCCCCTAGATTGCATGGTACCTAAGGCGTTTTTATTCATACCGCAATCCTCAAGCATTTTGCTAGCAGAAATTTTTTGTTCTTTTAATTGCAATTTAATTCTCTCAGCAACAAAACCAGGATTATAATTTGGCATAAATAACACTCCTTAAAAATCCTTGGCACTAATGATACAATTTGGGGTTATCTGTACGCCCCAGTAGATAATCGACAGAACAATCAAGCTGGTCAGCAATTTTTGCCAGACTATCGCTGCCCAATGTTCTACCATGCAACATATGAGATATCGTATTTGAACCTAAACCACAAGCAGATAAAAGGTCTTTCAATGTAATATTTCTATCTTTAGCTCGTGCTTTTATGCGTTTTGCAACCATAGCAGAGTCATACATCTTTCCGCCTCCTTTTCTGCTCCAATTAACAATTCGCTAAATTTGGTGAAATATTTATTGACAATCTCCATATTTAGAGATATTATATATTTATAAAAAATACGCTATTACGAATACAACTGTAAGGAACATAGCATTTTAAGAGGTAAAACCATATGAACAATTTTATTCCCAAACAACCGAAATCCGAACCATTTACCATTCGAATTGACAAGAAGAAAATGGCAGAACTGCAGAAACTAGCAACCAGTCACCATCTAAGCTGCAGCGCTTTCATTAACCAGTGCATAGACTTCGCCTTAGCCCATCTTTCCACCCCAAAAGAATGACTACCAGCCCGATTACGCCTGATTTGCCTTAAATTCCAGGTATTCTTCGTAAGTGCCGATACGGTCAATGATGCCGTCGGGATTTAGCTCGATGATGCGGTTGGCCACCGTTTCGATAAATTCATGGTCGTGAGAGGTGAAGAGAATGTTGCTCTTAAACTCCATCAGCCCTTTGTTTACCGCCGTGATAGACTCCAAGTCCAGGTGATTGGTAGGCTGGTCTAAGATGAGCACATTAGAGCCAAACATCATCATCCGGGAGAGCATGCAGCGCACCTTTTCCCCACCGGAGAGCACATTGACAGGCTTGAAGATGTCTTCCCCAGAGAAGAGCATTCTGCCCATGAAGCCGCGAAGATATGTCTCCGTCTGGTCTTTAGAGTATTGCCGCATCCAGTCTAGGATAGTCAAATCACAGCCGTCGAAGTAGGCAGAGTTGTCATTTGGGAAGTAGGACCGACTGGTGCTGACGCCCCATTTGAAGGTGCCAGCGTCCGGTTCCATCTCTTCCATAAGGATTTTAAATAATGTGGTATTGGCGATTTCGTTTTCGCCAACAAAGGCAATCTTATCGCCTCTGTTTACCGTGAAGGACACATTATCCAGCACCTTCACACCGTCAATGGTTTTGGTTAAACCCTCTACAGTGAGGATATCTTTCCCCACTTCCCGGTCCATCTGGAAGCCGACAAAAGGATAACGACGGCTGGAAGCAGGCATTTCTTCGATGGTCAGCTTATCCAGGAGCTTTCTGCGGCTGGTAGCCTGTTTGGATTTAGATTTATTGGCAGAGAAGCGGGCGATAAAGGTTTGCAGCTCTTTAGCCCGTTCTTCCGCTTTTTTATTTTGCTGTTTGAGCATGGCCTGCATCATTTGGCTGGACTCATACCAGAACTCATAGTTGCCCACATACATTTTAATCTTGGTATAGTCGATATCCACGATATGGGTGCAGACAGTATTTAAGAAGTGACGGTCGTGAGAGACCACTATAACCGTACCTTCATAGTCCAGAAGAAAGTCTTCCAGCCAGTTAATAGAAGCGATATCCAAGTGGTTGGTAGGTTCGTCCAAGAGCAAGATTTCTGGGTTACCGAATAAAGCTTGGGCCAATAAAATCTTTACCTTTTCTTTCCCGGTAAGAGAACTCATTTTTTCATAGAGGAGAGACTCTGGAAGTCCCAGCCCTTGGATGAGACGAGAAGCATTAGACTCCGCTTCCCAGCCGTCAAGTTCTGCAAATTCCCCTTCCAGTTCCGCCACACGCAGACCGTCTTCATCAGAAAAGTCCGGCTTTTCATAGATGGCGTCCTTTTCCTTCATGATGTCATAGAGTTTCTTATTGCCCATAATGATGGTATCCAGGACGGTATACTCTTCATAGGCGTAGTGGTCTTGCTTGAGGACAGACATCCGTTCATCATCCGGGATGATGACTTCCCCGGTAGAAGTCTCCAGCTCTCCGCAGAGAATTTTGAGAAAAGTGGACTTCCCAGCACCATTGGCGCCGATGACCCCATAGCAGTTACCAGAGATAAACTTTAAATTTACATCAGAAAATAAATTGGTACCATTAAAATTCAAACTCACATTGGAAACAATAATCATATTTGCCTCCCGCATCTTTTCTATTTTTCACCCTTGCGGGTTATCATCTTATAACATAAAAGTTTATCATACCTACCTGGAAAAATCCAGTCTGGATTATTCTGTTTTCCGCCGCGCCACCACCACAAAACGGCCATCGTCCGTATGGTAGCTGCAGGTAGATAGGGTCAAAATCTGGTCTCCATAGACAGCCGTAACACCGGTATCGTAGAGAGAGGCCGCCTTTACCTGGCGTATATACTGATTAAATTTCTGCTCATTGGTCAAGTCTGCATAGCGATAGTAACGAAATACCCCTTCATCAGCATCTGTATACACACGGCTATAAAAGGCGCCTATTACCTCATATTCACCAGCAGAAGCCACTGTATAAAAGGAGATAAGGGGATGCTCCTGCCAATAGCTTTTCTTAGCATAAGGCATAAGCGCACCAAACATGGTCCCATTTTTCATATTATGACCATAGATGACCACATGACTGCTGTCCGGCGAAGAACCCTCACCGATAAATAGGCAGCCGCTGGCAGCATAGGCTTTATCAAAACCACGGTGGAGATAATATTCTGGGTCATCAGGCGTATACATAACGGGATAACTTAAATCTGTTCCCGCTACAGATAACCAACCGGCAAAATCAGGATTTTGCCCAGCCAAAAGCTTTAAGGCTGATATAGGCTCTCGTTGGCGCACCAAAGCTGCCAAACGGTCATTGGCCTGCTTTTCCTTCTGTTCTACAGAGAGCTGCTTTACCAACACCGCTCCAGAACCAAGAAAGACTGCGCCGCACAAAGTAAGGAGCAACACCCATACCAACGGCCTTTTACTTTTATGCTGTTTTTTATCTTCTATCTGCTCAGACATTACCACCATGCCTCTTTACTTCAGATTATATTGCCACTAGATAAGCCCCAACGACTTGAAACTTTGATAAACATCCCGGACAGCTACAGCGTCTAGGGGCAGCTGCTTTTTCCCCACGCTGCTGCTCTGGGAATAAACGCATTTATTAAAGGCAAATTTCGCCGCTTCCTTCATCCGCCGCTCGGGCTGGGATACCGCTCTCGCTTCCCCTACTAAGCCGATTTCCCCCATAATGATGGTGTGCTTATCAATGGGTCGGTCCCGGAAGCTAGAGGCAATAGCAGCCGCCACTGCTAAGTCCACAGCAGGGTCGTCTACTCTGAGCCCCCCTGCCATATTTACATAAACATCCTGCCCAGAGAGGGCCAACCCCAGCTTCTTCTCTAGCACTGCCAGAATAATCGCTAGTCGATTATAATCAATGCCTACCCCCAGACGACGCGGATTACCAAAGAAAGTCGGCGTTGTTAGGGCCTGTACTTCCAGGAGGATGGGACGCGTCCCCTGCATCACACAAGTTACCGTTGTCCCGCAAGCCTGCTCTGGCCGCTGAGAAAGGAATACACTAGACGGGTCGGAAAAATGCTGCAAGCCATCCTCCTGCATTTCAAAGACACCGATTTCATTGGTAGAGCCAAAACGGTTTTTCACCGCGCGGAGCAAACGGAAGCTCTGGTACCGCTCCCCTTCAAAGTAAAGCACCGTATCCACCATGTGCTCCAGCAGTCGAGGCCCCGCTAAGGTCCCTTCTTTGGTTACATGGCCCACGATAATCACCGGAATATTATTTTCTTTTGCATATTGCATCAGCGTGTGGGTAATGGCCCGCACCTGAGTAATGCTGCCTGGCACCGACGGCAAATCGGGTAAAAATACCGACTGGATAGAGTCTAAGATTAAGAGCTTATGAGGAGCAGTCCTAGCCTCTATCATTACATTATCCATATTGTTTTCATTGAGCAAAAGCACCTGGGGAATGAGAGCCCCCAAGCGTTCTGCCCGCATTCTTACCTGATGAGCAGACTCTTCCCCCGAGACATAAAGCACATCACCGTACTTTTGTCCCATAACAGCCGCTACCTGCAAAAGCAAGGTAGATTTCCCAATGCCCGGTTCCCCGCCTAGGAGCACCAAAGACCCTGGCACCAGCCCCCCGCCTAGTACAGTGTCTAATTCCGGCATATCTAAGATAAACCGCTCTACATCTTGATTAGGCACAGTGGGAATGGGCATGGGCTTATTACCAGTACTGACCATGGCGATACGCTTATTAACAGGCGGCTGGTCACCAGTGGTCTCCGCTACCATCGTATTCCAACTACCACAACCAGGGCATTTTCCCATCCAGCCAGAGCTAGTAGTACCACACTCACTACACACATATACATATTTGGTTTTTGCCATTTTTTCTCTCCCTACTTAAAATCTATAAACAATATCTACTATCCACTATCTACTAATAAGCGCCTTATTGCGGCATTTGCTTTTGCCTGGTATAAAAGGGCTGCCGACCAGACACTACTGTTTTACCAAATGCCGTATGCAGTCCCACAATATCTAACGGCGCAGCTGCCTGCACCTCTTGACAAATCTTCCCGATGGTAGCAAAATATTGCGAAACGTCCGTTACACAGTCTAATACCAAAAGATAGCTGCCCTTGCCATCCTGTTCCATCCAAAGCAAGTAGGCACTGTCTACTGCAAGTATTGACGCCAAATAGTCTTTTAGTGCAGCCATCAAGGGTAATCCATGATTTCCCGGTTCACCTATCTGCACCGTGGTTCCTTGGGGCAATACATATATTTCTTCTTTCATTGTCCTACGCCTTTCCTTATTTGCAAATACTTAAAAACTCCTGTAACAATGCTGGACCGTTAGGTAAAGAATAACCGCTTTCCCGCGCTGCGTCTTCTGTAAACACCCTTTTCCCTTGTCCACTATCTCCCATACTATCTCCCATGGTAGAACGATAATAGACAAAGGGGATAGGCTCTGCCGTATGGGTACGGATGGCCACCGGCGTCGGATGGTCTGGTAAGACTAAGATGGAGAAATCCTCGCCTAACTCCCGCAACCCTTCTAGAACCGGACCAACGACCTGCTCATCAATGGTAGCAATGGAATTTATCTTTGCCTGAGCGTCCCCTTTATGTCCGCACTCGTCAGGCGACTCGATATGAACAAAGACGAAGTCTTTCCCATTTGCAAGAGCTGCCAGCGCTGCCTGACCTTTCCCATGAAAATTGGTATGGATAGCACCAGTAGCGCCAGCTACTGCAATATGTTCCATGCCAGCGCAAAGAGCAATGCCGCGGATTAAGTCCACAGCGCAGACCACAGCCCCCTCCAGGCCATAGAGTGCACGGAAAGGCGTCAAGTTTGGTTTCCGCCCTTCCCCCCAAAACCAGCAAGAATTAGCCGGTCTTAGTCCCCGGGCCATTCTTTCTTGGTTCACAGGATGGTCCTTGAGGATTTCATAAGAAGCCTTCATCAACTCCGTCAGCTGAACACCATAAGTCCCTTGAGGTAAATACGCTCCAATGGTCTTCCCTAAAATATCATGAGGCGGCGTGCAAAGAGAGCCAAGCTCTCCTTTTTCTTTTAGGAAACAGTGACGGTAGCTCACGCCCAGATGCAGTGTATCCCCCGCTCCTGTCAAAAGAGGACGCACTGCAGCCAAAAGCTGAGCTGCTTCTTCTGTAGTAATTTCATCAGAGCTATGGTCTAAGATGGTACGCGCCTCATAAGGAATATCCCCCTCTGCCGGGTCTAACGTCACCAGATTACAGCGAAAGGAGACTCCTTGCGGTGACATATCAATGCCCATGCTCACAGCTTCCAACGGAGAACGGCCGCTATAAAACGCTAGCGGATCGTAACCTAATACAGAAAGATTTGCCACATCACTACCAGGGCTCATGCCGGCAGGTACTGTTTTTACCATACCCATTTTGCCATGGGTAGCCAGCCAATCCATATGCGGGGTAAAGCTTACTGCCAGGGGCGTTCTATCCCCCAGTTCCGGAATATTCCAATCTGCCATGCCATCGCAGAGAATTACCATATATTTCATCCCATTTGCCTCCTCAGCTTGATTAGTTTCATTCTATCATATCTTCTATGTCATCACAATAAGCCTTCCTGGATATTGCTCCATATTACAAAAGCATTACTTACTACTACCGACAATTACCATCCCCTCTGTCAGAAGTACTCAGTATATCTCTCGTACATCGTGGCACCATATGTCATCCTGAGGAACACCGTGACAAAGGATCTAATACTGCACCCACTTTTCCTGAAAGATATCTTGACAAAGAAAGAAAGATTTGTTATAGTAAATCGTAACCCCTAAATAGACGCGGGTCTCTTGTATGGAGGGGTGTCCGAGCGGTTTAAGGAGGCGGTCTTGAAAACCGTTGAGTCTGAGAGGGCTCCGTGGGTTCGAATCCCACCTCCTCCGCCAAATAGTTTCACAGTTTGATTATGGAGAGTTGGCCGAGTCGGTCGAAGGCGCTCGCCTGCTAAGCGAGTATACGGGTAACACTGTATCGAGGGTTCGAATCCCTTGCTCTCCGCCAAAATCCCGAAGGCATTCCCTTCGGGATTTTACTTTATCCAACTATTATCAAATATCAAACAAGGAGTTGTTACCATGGAATACACCTACTACCCCAAAAATATCTGCGCCAAAGAAATCACTTTCCACATAGAAGGAAATGTAGTTACCAATATCCAGTTTGTAGGAGGCTGCAACGGCAACCTTAAAGCCATCGCAAAGCTAGTCGATGGCTGGACGGTAGAAGACATCACAGCAAAACTTGCCGGTAACACTTGCGGGTACAAATCGACTTCCTGCGCTGACCAGCTAACCATCGCCGTACAAGAAGCATATCATACAGAAAATAAAGCCAGCTAATATAATAAAAACAAAAAAGAGAACCAAGATCTTTTGCTTGGTTCTCTTTTTATATCCGGTATTGCTTTTTTGCCCGCAGGAGCAGTTTCTGCCAGCGCTCCCCCTGCCAATAAAGAAAGATGCTGTTGCTTAGGCCATGGGCCAAATCAAAATAAATGCTGGTAGCACAAGCCGTCACCAGTGCTCCCCAAGAAAAAGACGGCATGAAGGTAAGCACACTCCAGACATTCATGCCTACACCAAATAGGAGCCCGCTAACAAATCCCCAGCTAACCAATAGCATACGATGAGAAGCAAGATAGGCCCCCAACACCCCGCTAAAGAGACCCATCCCCCCCCAAGCTGCCATCTGCCACAGGCTCCAGGGTCCATGCCCCAAAAGAAGGTTAGAAGAAAAAGCCGCCCCTACCCCTACCATGAAACCAAACCGCCCGCCAAAAACCATACCGCAGATAATCACGATAAAAGAAGTAGGCTGCACACTGGGAAGCCAGGCAAAGACCACCCTGCCCAAAGCCCCCATAACGATACATAAGGCCAAGAGAATAAGGGTTGCCGCACCATAGGTTTGCCCTTCAAACCAAAGCACACCAAAGAAAAGAAAGACAATCAGAGCAAGAAAACAAACTGCCGGACGAGAAATCATTTCCTGCAAATATCCTTGAGAAATCATCCCCAAAAGGCCCAGGAACAAAAGACCTAAAAGCAATAACACCATATGAATGCTTACTGATTTTCTTCTTGCCATTTGTCCTGCGCCTCCTTTCTCCTCCTCAGGTATTTTCCTGTATATTGCCACCCGTTAGACACCTTGTTCCCGGAAACATCATGTTTTACTTTCGTACTTCGTGACAGGCTCCCCAGCTTTCAGGAATATTGTCCCCGTTGTACCAACCACATTCCCGAGCCAGCTCGCCAAAAAGCTTTCCCCCTACAGTGGTCTGCCAATACCTACCCAGGAAGAAATCTGCCCCTGACTGCACCTTTGATAAAGCGCCATGACAAAGAGTCGTAAAGCTGGTACCTACTGCCGCAGCAAACTCTAAATCATGCGTAGCTAGGATAAGGGCACTATCCTTCTTGCCACAGAGGATTTCTTTAAGTGCCGCCTTATTTTCCTCATCCAGCCCCCGGGTAGGCTCGTCTAGGATATAGACCGCTGCCGGCCGCGCCAGCGCCATACAGAGTGCCACCCGCTGCTGCTGACCAGCACTTAATGTATATAAATCTTCCTGCAAAAAAGCCGCAACTCCCAGCTGTTCAAGGATTTGCCTATATTCAGCATTTTCCTGGTAATGGGGGTCTAGGACCAAAAATTCCTGATGAGGCGTATCATAACGGAAATGATATTGACTGGTTTGAGAAAGATAACTGATACCGTCTGCTTTCCCCTGGAGCTGCCACTTGCCTTGCAATGGCTTTAGGATGCCAGCCATTGTCTTTAGCAGGGTGGTCTTCCCCGCACCATTACTGCCACAGATAACAAGCCGCTCTCCTTGATGGGCCTGGAGCGAAATCTGCCGCAAAATAATGTCTCTGCCACCAGGATAAGCAAAAGATATTTCCCTTCCCTGGAACACGATAGGCCCCAGCTTCTTTTCCGACAAAGAGACAACAGGCTCCTTGCCATCTGTATTGATTAGCGCTGTTATTTCCCAAGCTGCAAGCAACGATTTCCCCTCGGGGACCGTTAAAGGCAGATGGGATAAATCTTGCCCGCTTTTGGCAAAAATCTTACTGACAAGGGGCAAACCAAAATCATCTTGTTGCCGCCAACTAAAGTTGACGAAGTCTCGCGGACTGCCCACAAAAGAGATTTTTCCCTGGTCTATCTTGATAACTTGGTCCGCAAGACTCCATAGGTCTTCTAACCGCTGTTCGCTTATGAGGATAGCCACTGCCGTTTCCCGCCGCAGCCGCTGGAGGATTTCCACCACGCGCCAGGTGCTTTCCGGGTCTAGTTGGGAAAAAGGCTCGTCCAACAACAACAGTTTGGGACGAAAACAAAGCAACGCACATAAATTTACCAGCTGTTTCTGTCCACCGGAAAGGTCTGCCGTTTTCCTAGACAAGAGATGCTCCATCCCGCAAAAGCTCACAGTATCTGCAATCCTTGCTTGGATTTCCACTGCAGGTAAACCAAGGTTTTCCAAACCAAAAGCCAGCTCCTTATAGACGGTGTCCATTACCAACTGAGCCTCAGGATTTTGGAAAAGGAAGCCAATCTCCGCCACAGCCTCTTGAGAAGAGAGCTTATCCATATCTTTTCCAAGGAAGGAAAGCTGCCCAGCCATTTCCCCTTGAGGCCGCAGGATAGGCTTCAAACAGCGCAAAAGCGTGGTCTTTCCGCTGCCGCTCCTGCCCAAAAGCAAGGTAACTTGTCCCGGATTTAATGTAAAGTCTGCTTGAGAAAGGACCGGACAAGACGCCTCTATATAAGAAAAAGAAAGACCCTGCGCCGTTAAAATAGTAGCGCCTGCTGTTATTTCATCGTCCCGCAATGGGGCATCCTGACTGGTATTATCTATTTGGTGTAGTTCCGCCATATGCGCCCCTCCTTGCCTTCCCAATAAAACAGAAAGATAATCATTCCTAGGATAAACAGAAAGCTTCCGCCTGGCCATTGACGATAGCTGCCAAAGAAAAAGCAGCCAAACGCCCCCAGCCAACAAATAAGACCTAGGGTATCCCGCCATTGCCAAGGATACGCTCGTACAGAGCTGCCATGACAAAGCCCATAACCACGACTATTAACGCTATCTACCGTCTCCATGCCCCACTGGATAGACCAGCCAGCAAAGGCATAGAGGCTGTCTCCTATGGCCTTGCAACGCTGCCGGAGAGATAGACTATCCTGCCTCGCCCCTTTTCCCATAGCAAGGATTTGCCACTTTTCTTCCATATTTTTTTTGCAGCGGGCAAATATCCCACCAGAGAAGAGAAACACCATCGCCGTCTGGGGAAGCACCTTCCGCCACAACCAGAGCCATTTATCCCTGGGAAATACCTGTACTGCCACCTGCCAAAAGAGCAGCAGAGACAGAAGCAACACTCCCATATACAAGCCGTAAAGCAAACCTTCTTTTAAGACAGGCCGACCAAAAAAATAAAAGAGGATTTCTCTTCCTCTGTTATAAAAGAACAGGTTAAATAAGACTGTTACCGCAGTAAGGAGCAAGTACCATTTTAAGGCTGCCACTCCCTGCCGCCCTCGCCGCCAAAAATACCAGATAAGATTAAAAGCAGCCAGCAGCAAGCCATAGGGAGACTGGGCGTAGAAAAACATGGCAAAGAGCCATGCACCCAACACGCACAGCAACACCAGCGGATGAAGTTTAGCGATGCCCCAATCCATAGAGAGATCCTTTCCTTTTTACAGCTATTCACTACAACGCAAATACTTTGGGAATGTTTCTCTTTCTTCTTTTACAAAAAGAACAAGCAAAGCCAGCCCAAAGTATTTGTGTTCTACCTATTATAATTGATAGTACCATTTTTCCAAATTTTTAGCAAATGATAACACTTTGATAACATTGTGATTGTAGATTTTTAAATTTAATCCCGTCATAATAAAGTGAGACTATTTATAAGGAGGTAATTTTTCCCCGTCATCCTGAGGGGCTTTGCCCCGAAGGATCTTTAAATACTTTCTCGGGGAGCCGCCGCCTGTTTGACGCGGGGAACGCTAACTTCTGGCGAGGCTGTTACTAGGTCAACCAGGCGGCAGTTTTGCTTCTTTTTCTAAAAGAAGTTAAAGACTTACCCAAAGGAACTTATAGCATTTGCCCTTCTGTCAAAAGTACAATGTATATATTTAATAGTCACTTTCTACCGCTGACAGCTGGGCAAGTACGAATAATTTACTTTGGGCTCGCTTTGCCTGTTCTTTTAAGAAAAGAACCAAAATCGCAATCTGGTTGCCTTCCCCATTTACGAAAAGATCCTTCGCATTTGCTAACGCTCTGCTCAGGATGACATAGAGAGACAGTGTCTACTTCTGATTGTCATCCTGAGGGGCATTTGCCCTGAAGGATCCTTCGCTTTCGCTTAGGATGACAATATGCATTACTTTTATTTCTAGGAGGAACTATTTTATGAAAAGCATTCTATACGACCTTTACTATGGCAATATCGACCCATCATCTTTCTATGAACCTCTGTTAAAAGAACATCGCAATTTCTTACGACGAAAATTTAATTCCCTTGATACGCTAAAGGATGAGCTTGATAAAGATTACCCTCAATTAGAAAACATCTTTGAGGAAGTGTCTGATTTTGCTTTTATAGAAGCTCGCTGGGATACATCTAATGCCTTCATGCAGGGTTTTTCTATGGGTGCTCGCATGATAGCTGAGGCTTACTGTATGGACCTTTCCGCCAAAGATAATTAAGAAATACTTAACAAAAAAGGTCCTTCCCGTGGGAAGGACCTTTGCACATTCTTTTTCAGCTTTGCTATTTTTGGATAGCAGGAATTTCCGTAACGCCACCCATGTAAGGCACAAGAACATCCGGGATTTTTACACTGCCGTCTGCTTGCTGGTAGTTTTCCAGGATAGCCGCTACCGTCCGTCCTACGGCAAGACCGGAGCCATTTAAGGTGTGAACAAATTCCGGTTTGCTGTTTGCATCCCGACGGAAGCGGATATTCGCACGCCGCGCTTGAAAATCTACAAAGTTGGAGCAAGAGGAGATTTCTTTATAAGCATTGTAGCTGGGCAGCCACACTTCCAGGTCATAAGTTTTGCTGGAGGAGAAGCCCAAGTCCCCGGTACAAAGAATAATTACCCGATAAGGCAGCCCCAAGAGTTGCAATACTTTTTCTGCATGGCCCGTTAATTTTTCCAGTTCTTCATCGCTTTCTTCCGGCTTGGTAAATTTCACCATTTCCACCTTGTTAAATTGATGTTGGCGGATGATACCTCTGGTATCTCTCCCTGCAGAGCCTGCCTCTGCCCGGAAGCAGGCAGAATATGCCGTGTGAGAGAGAGGTAGTTGGTCAGCAGAGAGGATTTCATCCCGATACATATTGGTAACGGTTACTTCTGCCGTAGGGATAAGGTAGTAGTCCAAGCCTTCCAATTTAAACATATCTTCAGAGAATTTTGGTAGTTGTCCCGTGCCAATCATGCTAGCACTATTGGCGATGAAAGGAGTAAACATTTCCGTGTAGCCATCTTCCTGGGTATGGGTATCTAAGAAAAAGTTGGTGACCGCCCGTTCCAGCCTTGCACCCAACCCTTTATAGAGGGTAAACCGCGCGCCGGTAAGTTTTGCACCTCGCGCAAAGTCTAGGATATCCAAGTCTTCGCCAATATCCCAGTGAGCTTTGAAATCAAAATCGAAGTCTCTGGGCGTGCCCCACTTGCGGATTTCTACATTATCATCTTCAGAAGTCCCTACCGGCACGCAGCCTTGGGGAATATTAGGGATGGTGAGGATTTCCGATTGGATTTTTGCATCAATCTCTGCTAATACCTGGTCTTTAGCAGCGATTTCATCCCCCAGCTTCCGGGTAGCTTCCATTTGTTCGCTTGCATCTTTCCCTTGTTGTTTTAAGATGCCGATTTCTTTAGAAGCTGCATTCCGGGTTGCTTTCATTTGTTCTACTTCTGTTAGCAGCGCCCGCCGTTCCTGTTCTAGTTTTAAGAAGCCATCCAGAGAAACTTTACCGCCCCTTTTGGCCAAGGCTTCTTCTACAATTTGCTGATTTTCACGAATAAATTTAATATCCAGCATATCTTTGCCCCCTATCAACGATTATCTCAAATAGGAAAACTATATTCTTTTCCACTCATGATACTGTTATTTTTATATTATACCCATATTTGGCCCCAATTACCAGCCTTTTCCTAAAAATCTTCCTTCAGATCATCGAAAATGATACTAAATAAAAAGAGATACAGCCAATATCTGTATCTCTTTTTATCAATATCGTCTTACAATCAAATATTATTATGCAACATATACAAGATCAAAGACTCCGTATCAAATATATACACATCGTAATTCTCATATTTTTCATACTGAAAACCAGTTCTAGGATGAGGCGGCTCTGAACATTTATCAACAATATAGAAATAATCTGTTTCAGAAAGACATTCTACATTAAAATCATATGCAGGAAAATAATCTGTATGCTTCACCCATCTCTCAAAATCATCCACATAATGGCTGATTTCCAGAATATCTGATGTTTCCATCTTTTTTAAGCATGGATTATTCTCTAGATGAGACAGAACCTCTTCTGAATAACACCTTTTTTCATAAATGGTATAATCTTGAAAACCGTCACTGCAATAATATGCTTCTGATATAGGTTTAGGCAAACTGGCAATAACAGAGTCGGGATGAGATATATCATAAACAAGAAAATATCCTCCCATCAAAGCGAATAAACTAAGAAAAAAAACAACAAAACCACCAACAATACAAAAGACAATCAAAAAGAATTTTTTCAAACATCTTCACCTCTTTGCTTTCACTGGCATTGTAACAAAGAAATAGCTGCTTTTATATAGTGATTTTTGCTGCATCTTGCAACAAATTGTCGAAGAAAGTCGAAGATGTGTTCTTGCTAAGCATCGCAATCATCTAAAGTTTCTCTTTTTCTTATCTCCAATAAAAAAGAGACTGCATAGACTATGCAATCTCTTTTTATTTTTATTTATTGCAATGGCAATTCTTCTTGATTAAGCCGTTCCCCAGTTTCATCATCTGTACCAGTGGGGTCGTCCTTACCACCGATGACTTTTGCCATATCGATAACAGCGTCTCCTTCGCCCAGGCGGATAAGGGTTACCCCATGGGCATAGCGCCCTTGTTGAGAAATATCGTCCACATTGATACGGATGATAATACCTTCTCGGGACATAATCATCATTTCATCGCCGGGACGTACCACTTCGATGGCGGCAAGCTTCCCAGTCTTTTCATTGCAGCGGAGAGCAAATACCCCTTTGCCGCCCCGGCCCGTCTGACGGAAGTCTGCTACCGGCGTCCGTTTCCCATAGCCCCGTTCAGAAACGACTAATAGTTCGCCGCCTTCTTGGACGGTATCCATGCTGACTACATAGTCATCGTCAGCCAGACGAATGCCTCGCACACCGCGGGTAACTCTGCCCATGGGACGAACATCTTCTTCAGAGAAGCGAATGGCTGCCCCATCTGCCGTAGAGAGAATGATTTCCTCATCACCTTTGGTCAGCTTCACCCCAATGAGACGGTCACCGTCATCCAGCTTGATAGCCTGGAGACCATCGCGACGGGAAGAGTCATAGTCAGTGAGTAAACTCTTCTTTACAGTGCCTTGGGCCGTAGCCATAAAGAGATAATATTCATCCGTAAATTGCTTTACCGGAATAACTGCCGTTACTTCATCTTCCCCGGTTAAGTTCAATAGGTTGACAAGAGCAGTACCTTTGGCAGTCCGTCCCGCTTCAGGAATTTCATGGACCTTAAGGCGGAAGCACTTACCTTTGTCCGTAAAGAACATCAGGTAGTTGTGGGTGGTGGTAATAAAGAGCTTATCGACAAAGTCTTCCTGTTTGGTAGACATGGCCGTTACCCCTCTGCCACCCCGCTTCTGCTGACGGTAAGTACCTACTGGGATGCGTTTGATATAGCCGTTGTTGGTAATGGTAATAACTACATCTTCATCAGCGATTAAGTCTTCGACAGACAAATCACCCTCGTCATAGGTGATGACCGTTCTTCTTTCGTCACCGAATTTATCTTTAATAGCGGTGATTTCTTCTTTGATGATAGAAAGAACCAGCTGTTCATTGCTTAATACCTCTTGGAGATAAGCAATGGTTTTAATCAGTTCTCTGTATTCGTCTTCCAGCTTTTCCCGTTCCAAGCCTGTTAATGCCCGCAAGCGCATTTCCAAGATTGCCTGGGTTTGCTTTTCAGAGAGGCCAAAGCGTGCCATGAGTTTTTCCTTGGCTTCAGCAGTAGAGGCAGCAGAGCGAATGGTGGCTACCACTTCGTCGATGAAGTCTAGCGCAATCTTTAACCCTTCTACAATATGGGCCCGGGCTTCCGCCTTGGCTAAATCAAAGCGGCTGCGGCGAACAATAACATCTTCTTGGTGCTTAATATAGTGCGTCAAAATCTGCTTTAAGTTTAATACTCTTGGCACACCGTCTACCAGCGCCAGCATAATAGCGCCGAAGGTTTCTTGCATTTGGGTGTGTTTATAGAGCTGGTTTAGGATGACATTACCGTTGACATCCCGTCTGAGCTCGATGACAACCCGCATGCCTTCCCGGTCACTTTCGTCCCGTAGGTCGGTGATGCCATCAATTTTCTTATCCCGCACCAGTTCGGCAATGCGTTCGATTAAGCGAGCTTTATTTACCTGATAAGGAAGTTCCGTCACCACGATACGCTGTTTGCCATTAGACATTTGCTCGATGACAGAACGTGCCCGTACACGGATAGCGCCACGGCCTGTTTCATAAGCAGAAGCAATACCGTCTGTACCTAAGATAATGCCGGCAGTAGGAAAGTCAGGCCCTTTAATATACTGCCGCAATCCTTTGATATCAATATCTGGGTTATCGATTAAAGCGACAACACCGTCAATGACCTCCCCTAAATTGTGAGGAGGGATATTGGTAGCCATCCCCACGGCAATCCCAGAGGAACCATTAACTAATAAATTTGGGAAACGGGCCGGGAGCACGGTAGGCTCTTGGTCGTCACCGTCATAGTTAGGCATGAAATCAACGGTGTCTTTGTTTAAGTCCGTCATCATTTCCAGAGCGATTTTCTGCATACGAACTTCCGTATAACGCATAGCAGCCGCCGAGTCGCCGTCTACAGAACCAAAGTTGCCATGACCGTCAACGAGAGGCATTCTGAGAGAGAAGTCCTGGGCCAAACGAACGATGGTATCATACACCGCTGTATCGCCGTGTGGATGATACTTCCCTAAAACATCCCCTACTACACGGGCAGATTTTTTATGAGGTTTATCCGGCGTTACCCCTTGCTCATACATGGAGTAAAGCACCCGACGGTGAACAGGCTTCAAGCCGTCCCGCACATCAGGAAGAGCACGCCCAACGATAACACTCATGGCATATTCGATATATGAGTCTTTCATTTCCCGTTCTACATTGACGGGAACGATTTTGCCATTGATAAATTCTTCCATATATTATGTTCCTCCTATAAAACCAAGGCTCTTTTAAATATCCAAAAATCTGGCATAAGTAGCATTTTCTTCGATAAATGCCCGCCGTGGTTCTACTTTATCCCCCATAAGTAGGGTAAAGATTTCATCTGCGGCGATAGCGTCTTCTACCGTCGCCTGCAAAAGAGTTCTGGTTTCTGGGTTCATGGTGGTTTCCCAGAGCTGTTCTGGGTTCATTTCACCAAGACCTTTGTACCGCTGCACATCATATTTCTCCCGGTCTTTCCCCTGGAAAAATTCTTCTAGCTCTTCCTCTTTGTAGCAATAGTGTTCTTCTTTGCCGCCTTTGAGTTTGGCCTTGTAGAGCGGCGGTTGGGCGATATAGACATAACCAGCGTCGATAAGCGGCCGCATATAGCGGAAAAAGAACGTCAGGAGCAGGGTACGGATATGGGCTCCGTCCACGTCGGCATCGGTCATGATAATCAGCTTGTGATAGCGGGCTTTGGAAATATCAAATTCCCCAGAAATCCCCGTCCCCATGGCTGTAATCATATTGCGGATTTCATCACTGTTAAGGATTTTATCCAAGCGCGCTTTTTCCACATTGAGGATTTTCCCCCGCAAAGGAAGAATTGCCTGGGTTCTGCGGTCTCTACCTTGTTTAGCAGAGCCGCCTGCAGAGTCCCCTTCGACCAAGTACAACTCGCAAAAAGCGGGATCTTTCACAGAGCAGTCAGCAAGTTTCCCAGGAAGAGAGCTTTTTTCCAATGCATTCTGTCTGCGGGTCAGGTCGCGAGCTTTCCGCGCCGCTTCTCTGGCGCGAGCCGCTTGCACTGCTTTTTCGATGACAGACTTGGTCTGAGCAGGATTTTCCTCAAAATATGTACCTAACTCTTCGGTCACCGCCCCATCGACAATGCCACGGACTTCGCTGTTACCCAGTTTCGTTTTGGTCTGCCCTTCAAACTGAGGTTCCAATACCTTGACGCTAACTACAGCCGTGAGGCCTTCCCGCACATCTTCCCCGCTTAGATTAGCATTATTATCTTTGAGGATATTCAGCCGTCTGGCATAGTCGTTAATAACCCTAGTGAGAGCAGTCTTGAAGCCTACTTCATGGGTACCGCCTTCCTGAGTATGAATGTTATTTACATAGGAGAAAATATTTTCACTGTAGCCGTCCGTATATTGTAGAGCTACTTCGTATTGGACGCTATCCTTTTCCCCGGCAAAGTAAACCACCGGGTGCAGGGCGTCTTTGGACTTGTTTAAGTATTCTACAAAGTCCTGAATACCGCCATCAAAACAGAAAAGCTGTTCCCAGTCTTCCCGTTCATCCCGGAGGAAAATCTCTACCCCCTTGTTTAAGAAGGCCAGCTCTCTTAAACGCTGCAGAAGAGACTCTTTGTGGAAGATAGTTCCTTCTTGGAAGATTTCATCATCGGCACGGAACCGTACAGTGGTCCCAGAAGTGGTTACGGCTTCCCCTTTGATGAGTTCACTGGTAGGTTTTCCCCGTTCATAGCTTTGGGTATAGCGGTAACCATCTTTATCTATCTGTACCGTGAGCCATGCAGAAAGGGCGTTTACCACACTGAGGCCTACCCCGTGAAGCCCCCCGGATACTTTATACCCCCCACCGCCGAATTTCCCACCGGCATGGAGCAGGGTAAGAGCCGCTTCTGCTGCAGATTTACCGGTTTTCGGGTGGATATCTACTGGGATACCCCGCCCATTATCCGAGACAGAAATACTTTCATCTGTATGGATGACAATATCAATGTGGTCACAATACCCAGCAAGGGCTTCGTCGATACTGTTATCGACAATTTCATATACTAAATGGTGCAGCCCGCGACTGCTGGTGGTACCAATATACATCCCAGGGCGTTTCCGTACCGCTTCCAAACCCTCTAAAATCTGGATTTGACCAGCGCCATATTCACCGCCCGCTTCAGGCATATTTTGGTTTTTATCTTCCGCCATTCTGTTGCTTCACTCCTTTATCTATTTTACAAGGATTGCACACCTTGTTTTACTGCATATTTCCTGGGAGCATCCATAAAAAATCAGCAATGGAAATTCACCCTAGACAATCTAAATTATACCATAATCTTTATGGTATCACAAGAAAAATTAACCAGAAAAAGTCGCCTTCATCTGCTGGTAGACCTCTTGATGACAAGGTGTAGACACGCCTAAGCACTTCCCCCATTTCAGCAAATACCCATTCAGATAATCAATCTCCGTTTTACGATGATAAGCCGTATCCTGATACATAGAAGAATAGTTTTCTGCTGTTGCGGCAATGGTTTCTGCTAAAGCTTCCGTTACTGTAGCAGCCGGAAGAAAGTCCTCTCGCCCCAGCACCTCCCGACCATAACCATGAGCCACGGCTATTCCTTCTGCTAAAAGTCCTTCTTTCCACCTACGCTGTTCCCCCGTTAAATCATGAGAAGCCAGCCCCCCATTAGGTATTTGCCAAAGAGCGGTCAGCGGGTTAATCACACTATTGACTAAAAGCTTTCGCCACATCTCGTCAACAAAGTTTTCCGCATAAAAGCACATTGGCAACAAAGATAAAATTTCAGCAAGCACCTTTTTACTTGCTTCACTCTCTACATAGCCATGAGAAGCAGGAGGTAGGCTGCCCCAATAGACAGCTCCCTCGCCTCTGGCAGAGACTTCACCGGGATTTACTAGATACGCCCCCTGGAAAGATACCGCAAAGAATACCTGTCCCAGTTTGGGCAAACATGGCGCTAACCTTCCCTGCTGCTGCCATAAGGTAAGCAAAGACTCCCCACCAAAGCCCGCACCGTTGGCCAAACACAACACCGGAATACCGGCAGGCAAAAGCGGCAAAAGCTCCGCCAAAACGGTATCCACCTGATAGGCCTTGACAGCAAGGATAACGCTATCCAACCTAGAGAGAGGTAACGCTTCCATTTGGTTTACTACCGTAATGGGGATTTTTCTCGTTTCACCGAGCACTGGATGAAAACAAATATTGCCCAGCTCTTGCATTACGCCATAGCGCTCCTGGTCTTTTTCCACCACCCATAGGTCAGCTACCCCTGCAAGTCCTAAAAGCCCAGCCCATAAAGAACCCATCGCTCCTCCGCCGATGATAGCCATTGCCATAAGACCCACCTCCTTCTTGTCGTCCTTGTATAAACAGAAGGAGAGGGCACCCCTCTCCTTATAAAATCCAGTAAATTTACCATATTGTCATCCTGTTTAGTAAATCTTTTTTAATTCTTCTGCATCCATGGCAAAACTATGGGCCTCATCTGGGAAAGCACCGCTTTTTACATCTGCTGCAAATTCATTAAAGGCCTGCAGAATAGTATCGCCTAATTGGGCATATTTCTTTACGAAAACTTGGTTAAAGGCGCTGTCAAAACCCAGCATATCGTGGAGCACCAATACTTGTCCATCACAATCTGCCCCGGCACCAATGCCAATGGTAGGTACATCTAATTTTTCCGTTACCATGGCAGCTACTTCTTTGGTAACGCATTCTAAGAGCACGCAAAAGGCCCCCGCTTCCTCTAAAGTTTGCGCTGCTTCCACCAGGGCATAAGCAGCTTCTTCATTGCGGCCCTGGATTTTATATCCCCCCAGCTTCGAGACTGTCTGCGGCGTCAGCCCAATGTGCGCCATGACAGGGATACCCATTTTTACCATAGCCTGCACGGTGAGGGCGATTTCTTCCCCGCCTTCGATTTTCACCCCATGAGCGCCGCCTTCCTTCATCAGGCGGATTGCACTTTCGATGGCTTGTTCTTTCCCGCATTGATAAGAACCAAAGGGCATATCGGCAATGACTAATGTGTTTTTCACCGCACGAGCCACAGGACGGGTATGATGGATCATATCCTCTAGCGTTACCGGTACCGTCGTATCATATCCTAGCATCACATTGCCCAGGGAGTCCCCGACCAAGATAATATCAGCGTCACTTGCTTCGGCAATTTTAGCAAAAGCATAGTCATAGGCCGTTACCATAACGATTTTTTCGCCTTTTTCTTTTTTCAGTTGTAAGCCGGGAATTGTCACTTTTTTCTTTGCCATTTCCCACCAAACCTCCTTAAATCAATCCTCATTTACGCATAGTTCCAGTTGTTATCGGATATTCTGTTTTTCAGCTATTTCTTAGCTTCCTGTTTTATGATAGAAGCCATACCCTATATATTATTTTTCATATTACTGCTATTCTACCACAATTTTCCTGAAATGACCAGCATCCCGTCAGGAAATCCCAAAATTCTCCACTAAGAACCTATAAGAACCTGTAGGAACCCAGAGATAAACACCAGAGAAATTTAAATTAAATTGAAACTAAATAAAGCCTGTGTTAGAATATAGGTTAATCCTACAAAACTAATTAGTAGAAATTCAGATATTTGATTATGTTTGATTATGATAGACAGAAGGAGCGTCGCTTATCGTGAAACAACCATATTTTACGCCAGAGAATAAAAAGCACCTGCTTATGAATGGGCTCTTAGTAGCCTTTGGCGTCTGTCTTTATTTTTATTTTATTCATATTGAAGAAATGCACGACTTCTGGGCAAAGCTGACCACCATTTTAAGTCCATTCATCATTGGAGGCATTTTTGCTTATTTGTTGTTTCGTCCTACCATGTGGGCAGAAAAGTTACTTTTTGCACTGCCCGGCATGAAAAAAGCACCATCCAGACTGGTCCGCCTTCTCGCTATCTTACTGGCAGTGACCTTTTTTGTGATTTTAATCGTCATCTTAATCGCCAATGTATTACCGGAATTAGTCAACAGCTTAATGACCCTGTTTAACGCTTTTCCAGAATTATTAGCTTCCTTTGAAGAAAATATTTGGAAATGGCTAGACTCTTTAAATGAAAGCCAACAGGAATACCTGCAATCTCTAATCCATTCGACTTCTGCTTATCTGCAACAAATGGCAGCCTATCTTGCTACCCTCATCCCAGAGATTTTCAATTATTCCCGCGCTGCCTCTAAAATGCTCTTAAACATGTTTGTGGCTATGATTATTACCGTATATCTGCTGCTGGATAAAGAAGCTTTCTTACCAAAGCTCAAACGAAATATTTTAGCAGTATTTGGCCCCGAACGAGCAACCCGCATTAATAAGGTGGGAACACTTACCAATCACATTTTCAGCAACTTCATCGCTGGAAAGATTTTAGACTCCATCATCATTGGCGTGCTGTGCTTTGCTTGCCTTGCCTTGATGAAGATGCCCTATCATCTGCTTATCAGCGTGATTATTGGCGTTACCAATGTAATCCCATTCTTTGGACCTTTTATTGGCGCCGTACCCAGCATTTTCCTCATCCTTATGGTAGATCCATCTAAAGCGCTGCTGCTTGCTATCTTTATCTTGATTTTGCAGCAAGTAGACGGCAATATTATCGGGCCAAAGATTTTAGGCGACTCTCTGGGGCTGCCCTCTATCTGGATTGTCTTTGCAATCCTCGTGGGCGGCGGTCTTTTCGGCTTCATCGGGATGTTAGTAGGCGTGCCTACCTTTGCAGTCATTTACACTTTGTTTAATGAATTTGCCGAAAAACGCATCGCCGAACAAACAGAAAACCAACCCCCAACCTTAAACACCAGCCAAGAAAAATAGGAGATGACGAACGTGGCAGAAAAATCCTCAAAAACAGCTGCCAGAAAAAGGCTGAAAAAGAAATTGTTCCATATGGGACTATCCATGGCAAAGCCACTGCTCCTATGGAGCGCATTGCTACTCCTTGCCGACGGCTGCGCTCTAACGGGACTCATCCGCACTTGTAATGACGGCGGTTTTCTTCCCGTCCTGTTCTGGGTATTGTTCACTGCTTTGACCACCACCATTTTACTGTTGATAACAGGCGTTATTTATCAGCTTTGCAGCTTCAAGGCAAAGGTCGCTTTTCACTTACTAGAGGATATACGAGGCCTGCTCCGTCAAACAGAACGAACGATTTACCACCATTTAGAGGCCCGGCAGGAAAAAGATTTTCGCCGTACAGTGCATCTCGCTCTGGAAAACATCGCCAACGATAAAGAGCAGCAGAAAGAATTACTCATGCAACTACAGGCTTTATCACTGCCCAGCTTAGAACAATCCTCCTCCACAACGGAAAAACAAGAAAGCCACTTAGAGCGATTGACTAATTTTTTAAATCAAAGTGTGGATACCTTCGTCTATTTACAGCAGATATATCATCAGCTGCAAGAACTAGGCCTAACGGTAAAAAGCAATGACCAACAAAAAGAGACTGGAACAAACAACAGCCCTGACAACAAACAAGATAACAGCAATGACGATGACAACCATAACGATCACAATGATGAGATTATTTTGCAGGAACTTTTAACAGAAGTAAACCGCTTGCAAGAACAATTAGAAAAACTCCACCTAGCCAAATAGCCCAATCAGTAAGAATATAAGAAAGGCGCCTCCTGAAAAAGAAGGTGCCTTTCTTTTGTTTTTACTAACTTTTTCCAGATTTTTAAAATATTCCATTTTACTATTGCGCTAATTTTTGATAGAATGTAGTATCATATGACAAAAAGCGACATAATCTAGTCGCAACACCCTGGAGGCACTGTATCTATGCAAAAATCATCTTATCGACCACAAGAGCCCTGCTACCTATATGTAGTACTCACCAACAGCAGCTCTGTGGTAAGTAAGCTTATCAATATGGTCACCCGCGACCAGTTTACCCACGCATCCGTTTCCTTGGACCGCAATTTAGAACACATGTTCAGCTTTAGTCGGGTTCTTTCGCCTTACCCCTTCTGGGGCGGCTTTAAGCAGGAGAAACTACGCCGCGGCTTTTATGCCCGCAATAAGACGCTACCAGGCGCCATCCTCCAGCTGGAAGTCAGCAGAGAGCAATACGCCCGGGCCGCTGAGCAAATCTTTTATTTTAATAACCACAAATCCCAATTTCACTATGACATTATTGGTCTTTTAGGTCACATCATTGATGTGCCGCTGACTCGGAAAAATAGATACACCTGCTCTAAGTTTGTAGCCAATGTGCTGGAGGAAGCAGAAGTTTATTCCTTTGATAAGCCTATCTCCCTCATTCGCCCCCAAGATTTCTTAGGCCTGCCCGCCCAGGTCATCTATTGCGGAGACTTAAAGCAATACGCCCGCAGCACCTATCTTTACCAAGTAGAGAAGTTACAGCAACAGATTATATAAAAAAGAGAGATGGCATTTTTATCATCTCTCTTTTTCTATGTCATTCTGAGCAAAGGCGAAGGATCTTTAAATACTTTCTCGGGGACCCGCCGCCTATATATACCACTTTTATATATTTGCCTACATTCTGCTTTTCCCAGTCCGGAAGTACTAAGCATCGCTTACCTTAAAAGTGGCAGATTATAACCAGGCGGCAGTTTTGCTTCTTTTTCAAAAAGAAGTTAAAGATTTACCCAAAGGAACTTACACCACTTGTACTTCGGTCAAAAGTAAAATATATATTATTAAAAAGTTACTATCTACTTTTGACAGTTGGGCAAGTACGAATTATTTACCTTGGGTTCGCTTTGCCTGTTCTTTTAAGAAAAGAACCAAAATCGCAATCTGGTTGCCTTTGCCTGGCAGCCTCGTCACTACCTAGTGCTCCCCGCGGCAAACAGATTGCCTTCCCCATATACTAAAAGATCCTTCGTCACTTTGTTCCTCAGGATGACATATAGAGGCAGTGTGTACTTCTGATTGTCATCCTGAGCGAAAGCGAAGGATCTTAAAAAAAGCCAAAGAACAATTTTCTTTTTGTTCCTTGGCTTTTATTTTTCTTCTTCATCTGGTAAAAATTCAATAATATCGTTAGGCGTACAATCCAATATCCTGCACAATCGCTCCATAGTATCTGTATTCATATGCTTATTATGTCTTAATCTAGTAACAGTATTAGCACTAAATCCTTCTTTATAAATGAGAGTATATGTGGTAACTTTTCTATCTTTCATTGTCCGCCATAAAGGACTATAGCTAAGCACTCCACATCCCTCCCTCATTTAGTAGTTATCAACATTATCAAATAAAAGATAATAATTGCATATTACTAACAGGTTATGTATAATAAAAGAGCGTAGTTATTTTTTAGGATAGGGCTTCATTTCAAAAGTCCTACCCATCAAGTAGTCCACACTGGTTCCATAGAAGTCCGCAAGTTTCCCCATGACATCTACTGGTACATCTAATCTGCCTATTTCATAACTTGAATAAGTCGTTTGATGAACATTTAAATACTGAGCCAATTGTTCTTGACTCAAATCGTGGTCTTCTCTTAAATCACGAATACGCTGATACATCCCTTTCACCTCTAGGCTTAGTATGCAATATTCATCTTTTTTTACTCCTCGTTTAATACATTTTCACTTAACGCTATTTTAGGAAGGTGTTTTTTATGGTACGCATGATAGGTGAACACTATTGCTATAACATCTACTGTCTCTATCAGTGGTGCGACCGCTGTGCCGCTATTGACATCACCATCGACGCCGACGGCCGCTGCGCCAGCTGCGTGCCTCTCCGCCTCACCGAAGAAGAGCTCAAGGAACGCAAACAGAAATATTACGGTATCGAGCTAGAGGAGCCCACGCCCTACACCGTGAAAAAACATAACGACCCCGATGAATGAAAGCCCCCTTCCCGTCTGCCTACACTAGAAGACATCAAACGAATTGAAAAAGCCTATCGCGATGAAAAGCTCCACCGCTATGGCCGCAAAGAATACCCCAAAAAAAAGAGAGTCAGAAAAAAATAATTTCCGACTCTCTTTTTCATTGGTTTTATAAATACCGATTATTTATTTGGTCAGCCGCTCCATGGCCTTTTTGGTGTTTTCCGCCGTGTTAAAGGCAGTAAGGCGCAGATACCCTTCGCCATTTTTCCCAAAGCCGGAGCCAGGAGTCACTACAATGTGATACTGCTCTAAGAGCACATCAAAGTATTCCCAAGAAGTCAGGCCGTCCGGGCAATGCAGCCAGATGTAGGGAGAATGGACCCCGCCGCAATAGGAAATACCCAGCTTATCAAAGGCAGCCCCCATGACTTTGGCATTTTCCCGGTAGTGGGCGATGTTTTCTTTACACTGGGCCATGCCTTCCGGAGTAAAGACAGCTTCTGCTCCTCGCTGTACGATGTATGGCACCCCGTTAAATTTCGTGGTCTGTCGCCGCAGCCACATAGCATTTAAGGACGCGCCGTCTTTTACCAATGCTTTTGGTACGATGGTATAACCGCAGCGTGTGCCGGTAAAGCCTGCTGTCTTAGAAAGAGAGCAAAGCTCGATGGCGCATTTTTCTGCCCCAGGGATTTGATAAATAGAAGTAGGCAGCACAGGGTCGTTGATGAATGCTTCATATGCAGCGTCAAATAAGATAACCGCGTCATGAGCCAAGGCATATTCTACCCAAGCAGTTAATTGTTCTCTGTTATACACAGCCCCTGTAGGGTTATTTGGGGAGCAGATGTAGATGATATCCACATGTTCTTCCCCCGGCATCGGCAGGAAGCCGTTGGCAGCGTTAGCGTCTAAGAGCACCACTTTTCTGCCATCCATGATATTGGTATCTACATAAACAGGATATACAGGGTCCGGAACAGCTACAATATTATTGGTAGAGAAAATATTTAAGATGTTGCCTACATCGCTTTTAGCACCGTCAGAAATGAAAATTTCATCCAGCGCCAGCTCTACACCTTTGCCGGCATAATATTTAACGATAGCCTCTCTTAAGAAACCATAGCCTTGTTCATCGCCATAGCCGTGGAAGGTTTCGGCTTTGCCCATTTCAGCCACAGCCTTGGTCATAGCATCGATAACCACAGGGACTAAAGGACGCGTCACATCGCCAATGCTCAAGCGAATAATTTCTGCATCTGGATGAGCCGCCGTATATTCCCGTTGTCTGCGGGCAACTTCTGTAAATAAATAGCTAGTCGCTAAGTTAGAAAAATTTTCATTTACCTTCATAAAAATAAACCTCCTCTTGCCGGCATCTCATACATACCAGCCTGCACTTATCTGATTGTGTAGATTAGCATATCACATTCCCGTAAAAATTTCCAGAACATTCTAAGATATGCCACATTCTACAAAAGCATTTCATACTACTACCGACAATTACCTATTCATCTGCCGGAAGTACCCAGTATCGCCCTCCTACAGCGTGGCACTATCCTAAGATCCTTCACATTCGTTCAGGATGACAGGAAAATATTTTTTTGTATGTTTCGCTCTTCATAGGGACAGTATAACTGGTACGAAAAGAAATTTTTTCCTATCTTCATGAGAAACCCTATTGACTTACTAGGAATAACATGATATTTTGTATGCAGGATAAATTCCATCAAAAAAATTGCATCAAAAGATAAAACCTCTATCTGTACCAGGAAAAGGAGCGAGAATATGCAAATCTATGCAGATAACGCCGGCACTACCAAAATGAGCCGCACCGCAATAGACGCCATGCTACCATATATGGAGACTTACTATGGCAACCCTTCTAGCCTCCACACTGTAGGCCAAGAAGCAGCAGAAGCTCTTGCTGAGGCTCGGGCAGAAATGGCCACCATCTTAGGCTGCGAACCACGGGAAATCATCTTTACCTCCGGCGGCAGCGAAGCAGATAACCAAGCCATTTTTTCTGCAGCAGCCATCGGCGAAAAGAAAGGGAAAAAACACATTATCTCCACCGCCTTTGAACACCACGCTGTACTGCACACCTTAAAGCGACTGGAAAAACAAGGCTTTGAAATCACCCTCCTAGATGTCCATGAAAACGGACTGGTTACCCCAGAACAAGTACGGGACGCCATCCGGGAGGATACCTGCCTGGTAACCATCATGTATGTCAATAATGAAATCGGCACCATCCAGCCCATCCGGGAAATTGGCGCTGTCTGTCGAGAAAAAGGCGTACTCTTTCACACCGACGCCGTACAAGCAATCGGCCATATTCCCGTCAATGTAAAGGATGACAATGTGGATATGCTGTCTCTTTCTGGACACAAGTTCCGCGGACCCAAAGGCATCGGCGCTCTTTATGTGCGGAAAGGTATCGTCCTCACCAACTTAATAGAAGGCGGCGCTCAAGAACGAGGCAAACGAGCTGGCACAGAAAACATCCCTGCTATCATGGGCATGGTAGCCGCTCTCAAAGAAGCAGTAGACCACATGGAAGAAAATACCAAAAAGGTCCAAGCCTTACGGGACAAGCTGATCACCGGCTTATCTCAAATCCCCCATTGCGCCTTAAACGGCGATGCAACCCACCGCCATCCCGGCAATGTGAATTTCTGTTTTGAAGGCATCGAAGGGGAAAGCCTGCTGCTCTTATTAGACGCCAAAGGCATCTGCGCCTCTTCCGGCTCTGCCTGCACCTCCGGGTCTTTAGACCCCAGCCATGTGCTCCTGGCCATCGGCAGAGTCCATGATGTAGCCCATGGGTCTCTCCGCCTCAGCCTGAACGAAGAAAATACCGAGGCAGAGGTAGACTATATGCTGGAGGAAATCCCCAAAGTAGTAGCATACCTCCGCAATATGTCCCCAGTATGGAAAGACTTAATAAATGGCAAACGGCAATTTATTTTATAGAAATACGCAAGTAAAAGGAGGCCTCCTTTCATGGCATTATATAGTGAAAAAGTAATGGACCACTTCACCAATCCCCGCAATGTAGGCGAGTTGGAAAACGCTGACGGCGTAGGCGAAGTAGGCAACGCTAAGTGCGGCGATATTATGAAAATCTACTTAAAAATTGACGATAACATCATTACCGATGTGAAATTTAACACCTTTGGCTGTGGCAGCGCCATCGCTTCCTCTTCTATGGCTACGGAAATGATAAAAGGCAAGTCTATCGACGAAGCATTGGAACTGACCAACAAAGCAGTGGTAGAAGCATTAGACGGCTTGCCGCCTCATAAAATCCACTGCTCCGTTCTAGCCGAAGAAGCAGTAAAAGCTGCCTTAAAAGACTACTATGACAAAAATAATATTCCTTATGATAAGGCACTTTTCCCAGACTGTGACTCCTGTGCCCATTGCGCCGACCACTAAAATAAGATAAAACCAAAAACTACCCCTTACCAAATCATTGCCGGTAAGAGGTAGTTTCTTTTTTACTACCCATTACCTACGCAAAGAAAAGAAGTATTTTCCAGTATTGACAAGAGATAGTCATTGTGGTATTATTTTTTATATCAAAAATCCAAACGCTTATCAGCAAATGGGAAGAAAGGAAGACATTACATGACAGTAATCAACGGGAACAACATGAACATGTGCATGGCTATGATGATGCGGACCAAAGATTGCTGTATCATGCGATGCTTCATGCTCTAAATCAAGTTCCCATTAGCGGAAATTGATAACGAGGCTATCAAATGGAAATAGTAATCTTTGGAAGTCAACAAATCAGTGGCTTCCATTTTTTTATGCTTATTTTTTGTTAATCGTATAAATCATGCAAATCATGCAAGGAAAGAAGGTAGCTTTCATGTTAGAAATATTATGGCACGGCAGAGGCGGACAGGGTGCTTTTACAGCAGCCCGTCTTCTAGGAGCCGCCTTTATCCAGACAGAGTCTGGCTTTGCCCTAGCCTTTCCCTCTTTCGGTCCAGAACGACGAGGCGCACCCATTCGTGCTTTTACTAAGTTAGATAAAAAGCCCATCACCAATCGCAGTGAAATAGAAAAAGCTGACTTTGTCATCTATCTAGACGATACCCTATTTCCTGGAGAAGCAGCTTTTGCAGAATTAAAGCCCAATGGCAAAATCCTCTTAAACACCAAAGAAACTTGGGAAGATGAACAAATCATCACCATAGACGGCGATTGCTTAGCTACAGAAATCTTAGGCAGACCCATTACCAATACAGTCATGCTAGGCGTCATCTCCACACTGGCACCGGAAATCACACTGGACCATCTTACCGCTGCTATTGCAAGCTATATGCCGCCGAAACTGCAGGGAAAAAATATTGCTTTGATAAAAGCCGCAGCTGAGACCATCAGTAAGGAGGCCCATCAATGATGAAAACACCCTATTTGCGAGCACACACGCCAAAGACTTTTGCCGACATCCCAGAGGCCACTGCTTATGAGGCGGGCTACCTAGTGACAAAAAATGCCGGCTGGCGTAATATGCGCCCCGTTATCGACCAAGATAAATGTATTGGCTGCCTCCAATGTTACCTGTATTGTCCAGAAGGCGTCATTGCAAAAGACACGGAAAACGAAAAAAAAGTAAAAATCGATTATGATTTTTGCAAAGGGTGCGGCATCTGCAGACGAATGTGCAAGCTAGACGCCATCAGAATGGAGGCGGAAAAACAATGAGTAACCCCCAGAAAAGAAAAGCCTTTTTGTCCGGGAATGAAGCATTTGCCGAGGGCATTCGTCTCGCTCGTCCCCAAGTAATTTCCGCCTATCCCATCACCCCGCAAACTTTAGTAGTAGAACGCCTCTCTGAAATGGTAGAAGACGAGAGTCTTGCAGCAGAGTTTATCCATGTAGAGTCCGAACATTCCGCCCTTTCCTGTGCCATGGGAGCCTCTGCAGTAGGCGCCAGAGCCTTCACGGCTACTTCTTCTCAGGGGCTGCTTTATATGGCAGAGTGTCTGACTTACGCTTCTGGCGGGCGGTTCCCCATCGTGATGATGAACGCCAATCGAGCCACCGCCCTTCCCTGGAATATTTACGGCGACCAGCGAGACTCTCTCTCCCTCTTAGACTGCGGCTGGATACAAGCCTATGCAGAAAATGCCCAGGAGAGCCTGGACCTTGCGCTGATGAGTTATTACATCGCCGAGCACCCACAAGTCGCCACCCCCTTCATGGTCAATCTAGACGGTTTCGTCCTCACCCACACCTATGAGGTAGTACATATCCCAGACCAGGAGCAGGCAGACGCCTTTTTGCCGCCTTATGAGACGGAAAACAAATTAGACTTTGCCCACCCCAGAAACATGGGCTTCTCTGTAGGACCAGAGCTCAATGACGGCTTCAAATATAAAGAACATCTCGCCATGGTCCATGCCAAAGCCGTGATTGCAGAAGCAGAAGAGAAATTTGCTAAGATTTTCGGCAGAACCTATCCGGGCCTGATTGAGACTTATCAGACAGAAGGCGCCGACTATATCCTGATTACCCTAGGCACCATTGCCGGACAGGTAAAAGATGTAGTAGAAACTTTAAGGGCAAAAGGGGAAAAGGTCGGCATGATACGCCTCCGCTATATGCGACCCTTCCCTAATGAGGAAATTGCCGCTGCCGTAACAGGCGCCACTGCTATCGGCGTCTTAGAAAAGGATATTTCCTTTGGCAATGAAGGCACGGTCTACACCAATGTAAATTCCGCCCTGCAAAAGACCGGTATATCCCTACCAACTTCTAACTATATCGGCGGCTTAGGCGGCAAGAATATTAGCCCTCAAGATATCGAGTGTATTTTCCAATCACTAAAAAAGAAATCCGCGCAAGTAAAATTCTTAGGGTTAGAGGAGGTGTAGCCGGTGACAATCAACGCGAAGAATATGACAGATACCGAGTTTTTCTATGGCCACAAGGGCTGTGCCGGCTGCGGCGGAAGCCTAGCCGTCCGCATCGCTCTGAAAGTCCTAGGAGAACGGTCTATTGCCGTGCTGCCGGCAGGCTGTATGTCTGCTGTGGGGTTTAATTTCCCCCAATTATGTTTTGGCAATAACGCCATCATCTCCACCTTTGCCGGCACTGCCTCTATGCTCACCGGCATTGCAGCAGGGTTACGGGCTCAGGGTGTGACAGATTTCCAGGCGGTAGGCTTTGCCGGGGATGGCGGTACGGCAGATATTGGTTTACAAGCCTTATCCGGTGCCATCGACCGTAACGATGATATTCTCTACATCTGCTATGATAACGAAGCATACATGAATACAGGTATTCAGAAAAGCTCTCTCACTCCATATGGTGCCAAAACCACGACAACACCAGCAGGGAAACACATCCGCGGCAATCTGCGGCCCAAGAAAAATTTATTTGAAATCGTTGCCGCCCATGGGATCCCCTATGCCGCCACGGCCAGCGTAGGCGATCTCCCGGACTTTATGGCAAAGGTAGAAAAAGCCGCCACTATCCGCGGCACCAAATACATCCATGTGATGGCGCCTTGTCCTACCGGCTGGGGCATTGCCACCGACGCTACGATTGACGCTGCCAGAGAAATGGTAGATTGCGGCTTATGGTATTTAGCAGAATATGAAAACGGTACCTACACCTTAAATCGGAAACCGAAAAACTTTAGTGACATTGGCACCTACCTAAAAAACCAAGGCCGCTTCCGTCACCTAACAGACGATGATATCGCCGCTATTACAGAGACACGAGATAAAAAATGGCAACAGATTAACAAAAACTTTTTATATAGATAATAGGAGGAACATAACATGACCGAACCGAAAAACAGACCAGATAATTCTTGTAAATATTGGAATGAGACACTGGAAACCATGCCCCATGCAGAACTGGAAAAACTCCAACTGGAACGACTCAAAGAAATGGTGGCTTTCGCCTATGAAAATGCCCCCTACTACAAACGGTCCTTTGATGCAGCAGGTGTAAAGCCAGAAGATATCCAGAGTCTGGCAGACCTAGCCAAATTCCCTTTTATCGATAAGAAAACCCAGCGGGATACCCAAGGAGTCGGCTCCTTCCTGGGCGAACTATGCGCCGTACCGGAAGAAGATGTAGTCTTTATCTCCACCTCTAGTGGTTCCACAGGTGTTCCCACCATGAGCCCCTTCACCAAACAAGATTTTGACGAATTCCAAGATACAGAAAGCCGCTGGTTTTGGCAAATCGGTATGCGCCCCAACGACCGTTATGTTCATGCCCTAAACTTCTCCCTCTATGTAGGCGGACCGGATGTTATCGGCGCCCAAAACCTTGGTGCACTCTGCATCTGGGGCGGCACTCTTCCCAGCGAACGATTGCTTTTTGTGCTCAAGACATACCAACCTACCATCATCTGGACCAGTCCTTCCTATGCTTGGTATTTAGGAGAAACCGCTAAGAAAAACGGCATCGACCCTAAGAAAGATTTAGCCATCCGCAAAATTATCGTAGCAGGAGAAGCAGGCGGCTCCATCCCTGCCACGCGCAAAGCCATCGAAGACCTCTGGGGAGCAGAGCTCTATGACTTCTATGGATTATCCGATATTTTCGGCGCTTGCGCTGCTATGTGCGAAGCCAAAGACGGTCTCCACATTGCCGAAGACCAAATCTTAGTAGAAACCGTTGATATTAACACTGGCGAAGTGCTGCCGGCTGGCTCTGTAGGAGAATTAGTTTACACCACTTTACGGAAACATGCCCGCCCGATGATACGGTTCCGCACCGGCGATATTGGCTGGATAGATAACACCCCTTGCAGCTGCGGCCGCACCCATGGCCGCATTCACATCCAAGGCCGCAAAGACGATATGTTCATTGTCTCTGCTGTAAATGTATTCCCTAGCGACATTGAAGCAGTACTCCGAGGCCTTAAAGGCATTACCGGGGAATACTTGGTTCGCATCTTTGAAAAAGACCTTACCTGCAAATATGCAGTAGAAATCGAAAAAACCAGTGACAACACGGAAACTGATGATGAAGTCGCAAAACGGGTTTCTGCAGCACTAAAAGGCAGAATAGGCGTAAAACCATATACCGTCACCGTTCATCCCGACGGCGGCCTGGACACCCGCTCCGAACATAAGGCAAAACGGGTTATCGACGAGCGAACCACTCGTGTATGATGAAAATAATATAAAAAAGAGACTGCAATTTTTTGCAGTCTCTTTTTTATTGGTATGCTTTTATAAAAAAACATCCATACAGAACCATCTGTATGGATGCAAGAATGCTTGGTTGCGGGAGCAGGACTTGAACCTACGACCTTCGGGTTATGAGCCCGACGAGCTACCAACTGCTCCATCCCGCGATATGGTGGAGGGAGATGGATTCGAACCATCGAAGGCGGAGCCGGCAGATTTACAGTCTGCTCCCTTTGGCCACTCGGGAATCCCTCCATATAAAATAAGTTTTAAGAATTGGAGCCGAAGATGGGACTCGAACCCGCAACCTGCTGATTACAAATCAGCTGCTCTGCCAATTGAGCTACTTCGGCTTACTTCAGAACAAAAGTTATTATATCAGTCTTTTCCCTATTTGTCAACGGAATATCTGAGAAACATAAAATTTTTCCCGCCTAAATCATAAAATACCCGGCAGCCATCATCCTTATACACGGCTTTCCAGGTATTTTTCCAGTTTCCGTTTGACGCGCTGCAGCGCATTGTCGATAGATTTCACATGACGGTCCAAGTCTTGCGCGATTTCCTGATAAGACTTGCCCTCGAGATAATACATAAGTACCTTCCACTCCAGAGAGCTTAAAATTTCCCCCATTTTATTTTCGATATCTTCAAACTCTTCTCGGCTAATCATTAATTCTTCAGGGTCGGTAATCTTCCCACCAGCAATGATATCCATCAGCGTTCGGTCAGAGTCCTCATCATAGATAGGCTTGTTTAAGGACACATAAGAGTTTAAGGGAATATGCTTTTGTCTTGTCGCAGTCTTAATGGCAGTAATAATCTGCCGCGTAATACAAAGCTCCGCAAAGGCACGAAAAGACGCCTTCTTATCTCCGCGAAAATCACGGATAGCTTTATAAAGACCAATCATCCCTTCTTGGATAATATCCTCACGGTCTGCACCTATCAAAAAATAGGAACGAGCTTTGGCACGAACAAAATTTTTATACTTATGGATGAGATATTCCTGGGCAGCTAACTGCCCGTCTCTGGCTAAATCCACAATCTGCTCGTCCAACATTAAGTCAAAGGGTTGAGAAATTTCTTTTTGGGTCTGTCCTGCCATGCTTTTTTCCTCCATTTCTCAACACTTTTTCTCATCTGCACAAGTTCCCTAGAAGTTACCCTTTAGATTATACCGGGCTACAAAAGCCCCTGTCAATAGCACTTCCTAACAAAGCTGTCAATATTTACCGTATGCCCCGCAGCTATTCTTTTCTTAGTTAGGTTAACAAAATCAACTAAAATCTTGCTGAAAATCCATATCTTTTATTTATTTATTTCCCCCTGAGGGATTTTGCCCCAAAGGATCCTTTTCCATTATGAGCCGTTTTAGATGCTTTGCTGATGCGCAGCATGACGCTGCCTTTGCCGCAACGCTTCATATAGCAGCACTGCTCCAGCATTGGATACATTGAGAGAGTTCACCTGCCCAGCCATAGGAATATGAACCAAATAGTCACAGTTCTTTAAAAGCAGTGGCGCAATGCCTTTCCCTTCGCTGCCCAGCACCAGCGCAATAGGACCAGTAAAATCACATTGCCAAAGGCCACTAGAACCAGGCCGTTCTGCTTCTGCTCCTGCTACCCATAGCCCTGCTTTTTTCAGCTTTTCCACCGCCTGTACCAGGTTTCCTACCCGAGCAATAGGCATAAAAGCAGCAGCCCCTGCCGATACCTTGATGACTGTTTCATTGACAGCCACAGCCCGTCGCTGGGGGATAATGATACCATGAACCCCTACACATTCTGCTGTACGAATAAGAGCTCCTAGATTATGCGGGTCCTCTACCTCTGACAACACCAACACCAGAGGCGCTTCTCCCGCTTCTTCAGCTCGTGCCAGGATATCCTCTACCTCTACATAGGTAAAGTCGCTGACTTCCGCCGCAATGCCCTGATGGTGCTCTTTCGTCATATTATCCAGCACAGACCGGTCCACGAAAGTAAAAGGAACCTTTTTTTCTTTACAAAGTGCAGTAACTTTCGCCACAAAGGCCCGGTCCATACCTTGGGCAAGCCAGACTTTATGGATGGTCCGCCCACTTTTCATGCCTTCCAGCACTGCATTTTTCCCATAAATTTTTTCCGCCATGGCTACTATTCCTCTGTCTTTCTGCCCCGCTTCACTACATTTTTCGTTCGACCGCAACACATAGCCCCTTCGAAACATAAGTCCATCGATACACAAGTCGGCCCAGCCCCAGCAAAGAGATGAGGCGCTACCTGCTGTACTTCTTTTAACATCAGGTTTGCCATTTTACGGATTTCCCATTGGGCCCGTGTGCAACAACGCAACTCAAAGAAATGTAAGAGACTCCGGGCATTCATGGTCACGATTAAGTTGGTACTGGCAGCATTGGGCAGGATATAGCGAGCGTCTTCCGGGGCAATGCCCAACGCCAGCAGTTCATTATATTTTCCCTGCAAATCATCAATGATTGCCAGATATTTTTCTTTTAGCTCATCATTTGCGGCAATAGAGTCTGGGATAACATAGTCAAAGGCTTTTTCCTTCACATAACGTTGGGACTTCTGAGAGAAGGACACTCCGATACGGTGCCGCACCAGCTGATGAGAAAGGGCTCTGCTTACCCCATCAATAGAAAAAGTAAAAGACGCATGTTCAAAAGGAGAAGTATGACCTAACGAAACCAACCGCTGCAAAAATTTCTCCACCTCTTGGTCAGAAAAGCCCTCCATAATATCACTGCCGCTCTTCGGTGAGTAGCAAAGACGGGCTGCCGCCGCCACGACCCTTTCCGGTTCCGGTGTATGAGAAATCAGTGTTACTTCCATAGGTTCATACCTCCTCTATGTTTTCTGCGCCGCCGCAAAACTTGTCCTTACCAATCCCCACAGGGATTTGTCCTGCAGCTTCCCATTGCCACAGGACCTGGAATATTTCTGTCAGCCGTTCCAAGTTTTGCGTTAAATAGAGATAGCCCACCAACGCTTCTAACCCCGTCGCAAGACGATAAGTAGGCGCTGTAGTGCTTTTAGGCAGGTGCCCGCCTTTGGCATTACGCCCCCGGCGCAAGATATCCTTTTCTGCTTCGTTAAGCTTCGGTTCAATAGCTAATGCCAGCGCTGCTTGGGTTTCCGCACAGACCAGCTGGATGGTTTTTTGGTGGATTTGCTTTACCTTGACAGCGCTTCCCATCAACATATACTGCCGGACTAATAGCTCATAAACAGCATCCCCCATATAAGCCAAGGTCAATACAGAATGCTGCAGAGGCTGTTGTCCAGCCATATCCTGCCAGGCTGGCAGCTGATAGCGTACATCCTTTTGTGGTTTTCCTGCTAAAATTACTTCCTGCGTCAAAAAATTACCGCTCCCTTGTCTTCTCTCTTTTTATTTGCTCTGCTTCCAACGAGGCCCCTGCGGTGTATCCTCGATGACAATATCCATTGCCTTTAAGGCGTCACGGATTTGGTCTGCCAGAGCCCAGTTTTTTTCAGTACGGGCCTTGCCGCGGATATCCATGATGAGCGCCATCAGTCCATCGGTCAGGTCGTCCCGTTGGGCAGCCTCCGGTAGGATAACCCCCAACACACTATGCCACTCGGTAAATAAATCTAGTGCTGCCTGCAGCTGCCCACTGCTGGCAAGATTATCTTTTAACCAGCTATTTACTTCTCTGCAGAAATCAAAGATAACAGCAATGGCCAGCGCCGTATTAAAGTCATCGTCCATCGCCGCAATGAAATCTGCCCGGGCTTGTTCTATTACAGAAGAAATATTCGCTCCATCACCAACTGCCTCAACAGCCGCCGCCAGTGCAGCCTCTAGGTTGGTAACACAGTTGGTTATCCGCTCTAAGCCTTTTGCCGCTACAGAAAGCTTTTCATCATCAAAGTCGATAGGGCTACGGTAGTGGGTAGAAAGCAGATAAAACCGTACCACTTCCCCAGAGAATTTCTCTAAGACATCCCGAAGCAGGAAGAAATTACCCAAAGACTTAGACATTTTTTCCTGGTTTACGGTAATAAAGCCATTATGCAGCCAATACTTCGCCATTTCCGGTCCACAGAGCGCTTCCGACTGGGCGATTTCATTTTCATGGTGTGGGAAGATTAAGTCCGCTCCACCACCATGGATGTCAAAATGAGGTCCTAGATATTTCTTACTCATGGCCGAGCACTCGATGTGCCAACCGGGACGCCCCATACCCCAGGGACTTTCCCAGGCAGGTTCGCCAGGCTTTGCGCCCTTCCAGAGGGCAAAATCCATGGCGTCTTCTTTTACCTCGCCTATTTCCACCCGAGCACCTGCCATCATGTCGTCTAAGTTCCGTTTAGAGAGCTTGCCATAGTCTGCAAAGGAACGAACCCGGAAATAGACATCATTACCAGCTACATAAGCATGACCGCTAGCAATCAGCGCCTCAACCATCTGGATGATTTCTGGCATATGTTGGGTTACCTTCGGGTGAATATCTGCCGGTAAGATTTTGATTTGCGCTACATCTTCTTCATAGGCTTTGATGTATTTTTCAGCAACGGCAGCAGCTGTAATGCCTTCTTCTCCAGACCGTTTAATAATCTTATCGTCTACATCCGTGAAATTTTGCACATAGGTAACCTGATAGCCGCGATAGATGAGATAACGGCGAATGGTATCAAACACCGTAATGGGACGAGCATTGCCCACATGGATGTAATTGTACACGGTTGGCCCGCACACATACATGCCGACTTTGCCCTCTTCCAGAGGCACAAAAGGTTCCTTTTTCTGATGCAAGGTATTATACACTGTAATACTCATATTCCACCGCCTATTTTTTTACATTCATTCTTTTGCTATCTTCTATCTATATGCAGATAGCTACAGCCGCTGCGCCTAAAATCAAAAAAATCTTATTTCAGCGCCCCGCTCAACCGAGCCAGCACCTTTTCTTTACCCATTAAAGCCATGATTTTATCAATGTCCGGGCCATGGCATTCCCCAGTTACAGCAGCGCGGATAGGCATATAGACTGCCGCGCCCTTGTAGCCTGTTTCTTTACACAGCTGTTTGATAGCAGTACGGATATTTTCCGGGGTAAAGTCGTCCATAGCATTCACCTTTTCCAGCATCACGCCAAGGACAGTAGGCACTTGTTCCCCTGCCATCACTTCCTGCACCTGTTCACTAGGAGCCGGCATTTCCCCGTCAATAAGAGGCATCAGTTCTTTGATATCTGCAAAACAGCTTAAATGATTGGTCATAGTTTCGGCCAGAAGCAAAAGCCGCTCCTGGTCTCCTTGCCAACCAGCAGAGAGGTGCGGCAAGATACCTGCTGCGATGTCTTCCACCGGCAGCTTCCGTAAATATTGGCCATTGAGCCAGCGAAGCTTATCCATATCAAAGACTGCCGGACTTTTAGATACTCTATCCAGAGAAAATTCCTCTACCAGCTGTTCCAGGCTAAAGATTTCTTCTTCTTTTTCCGGTGCCCAGCCCAGGAGGGCTAGGAAGTTTACCAACGCTTCCGGTAAGAAGCCTTGTTCTTTATAGTTCACCACAGACACGGAGCCATGGCGTTTACTCATTTTGCTACGGTCTTTGCCTAATATCAAAGAGATATGAGCAAATTTCGGCGTCGGATAGCCTAACGCCTCATAAAGCAATACTTGTCTTGGTGTATTGGAAAGGTGCTCCTCCCCACGAATAACATGAGAGATTTCCATGGTATAGTCGTCTACCACGACAGCAAAGTTGTAAGTAGGGATACCATCTGACTTCATAATGACAAAATCCCCTACCCCATCACTTTCAAAGGTTACATCGCCACGAACTAAGTCGGGGATTAAGATTTGCTTGCCGGCCGGCACCCGGAAACGGACAACAGGCTTTCTACCTTGGGCTTCCAATGCTTGCCGCTGTTCTGGCGTCAAATCCCGGCATTTCCCGGAGTAATGAGGGGTCTCCCCTTTTTCCTGTTGGGCAGCTCGTTCTGCTTCGATTTCTTCTTCACTGCAATAGCAATAATAAGCTTTTCCTTCGTCGATGAGCTGTTGGGCGATGGCCCGATAAGTTTCCAGCCGTTCCATCTGACGGTAGGGCGCATAAGGGCCGCCAATGTCAATCCCTTCGTTCCAGGTAATGCCCAACCAACGCAAAGAGTCCTTAATATTTTCTTCCGACTCTGGTGTAGAACGGTCTCTATCCGTATCTTCGATGCGCACGATAAAATCGCCGCCGTTTTTCTTTGCTAGCAAATAGTTAAATAACGCAGACCGCGCGCCGCCAATATGTAACGGCCCGGTAGGACTGGGTGCAAACCGTACCCGTAATTTTGTCATTTCACAATCCCCTCTCACTCTACATAAACTATAACAAAATAAACAAAACCATCATTTGTTTTTGGTTTGTTTTTGAGGTGTTTTTGGTCGTCTCTATGACCATATCGCCACCGTTATCAGCTGGATAGCAATCTGGTATCGATAATGGTATCAATAATGGATATATACTAGTTTATTCTACCACGGTTTTTATAAAAATCCTAGTGTTTCCCTGGTAAAGTTTTTACTTTTTCTTGAAACAAAAAATAGTTTCCGCCTAATACTTCTCACAGCGAAAGGAGAACCCATGCTGGAAAGCCATCTTTTTACCGGTCTGGAATACTTTACCACCCATTCTCCTGGTGAAATCCTCTGGACCATCCTCACCGTGACCATGATTGATTTAGTTTTAAGCGGTGATAATGCTGCCGTCATCGCGCTGGCTGTCAGAGGATTGCCTGCCCATATCAAGAGAAAAGCTACCACCTACGGCATTACCATCGCTATTATCCTACAAGTAGCCTTCACGCTGATGGCCACTTGGCTGATGACCATTCCATATCTGACTGCTATTGGCGGATTATCGCTGCTCTTTATCACCTGGAAACTGCTGACTGACCACGACTATGAAGAGGAACTAGCCCCACCACCAGATAAAGAAGAACGAACCTTTCCCGAGGCGCTGCTCTTTATCATTCTGGCTAATCTTTCCATGTCCTTTGATAATGTGTTAGGGGTGGCAGGCGCTGCAGGCGGCAACTACTCTCTGGTTTTTTGTAGTCTGCTTTTATCCATCCCCCTACTGATTTTAGGTGCTGGCTGGATTGGAAAGCTCATGGAACTATTCCCGCCTGTTATCTTCATAGGCGGCGGCATCCTTGCCCACACAGCCATCAGCATGATTTTCATGGATAGCGCCCTAAACCTCGCTGAGAAAATCGCCCCTTTTAGCGGTAGCCTCTTAGGCTGGATCGTCGGGCTTTCCATTATGATATATGGTTGCACGAAAAAAGCCCTACCCCGCAAAAAAGAAAACAAGACCCGAAACCAAACCTAAAAAGGTGGTTCTCTCTGAAAGAGAACCACCTTTTCTTATTTTGTTACCAGCGCTATAAAGCTCGTTATTTGATAAATTCTTTTTGATGAACAATAATGCCTTCATTGGGGTCACTATTTTTATCAATCTCAAAATCTTCCCCAGCGCGTACTTCTACATCTTCCATATTAGCGTTGTCTACTTGGAACGAGATATCACCGTCAGCCACATCACCATGGTTCGCGTTATCACCATCGTCCCCGTCATCTCTAGCCATCTCCGCGTCAATGGCTTTTAAGATTTGTTCCGCTTTTTGCGGGTCAGCTTTTTTAGGGTCTAAAGGCAAGGTAAAGAGAATATTGCAGCCATCATAGTCAGCTTTTGGTGTAATCACACCAGTTGCTTCATCCATCTGGTAAGAGCTATTGTCCAAGAAAGCTTCCCCTAATACCGCCAGATAAACCTGACGGTCAGCAAAACACTGAATGTCATCAAACTCAACAATACGATAAAGCACACCATCAACAATCTGCATCTGGGCGCTACCATGATACATGGTGAAAATATTGTACTGCCAGGGAGTTTGCCCCTGGATAAGAGGCGTTACCAAAATTTCATCATCAAAAGTCATAGGGGTACCATCCGTTTTTTCCACGGCAACTACAGCATAGGTATTGCCGGGAGCCACATCCCAGGTATCGGGCTGGAAATCACTGATATTTTCTCCGCTTACCACACCCAGCACTGTCGCCCGATATGGACCATCCGTCATGGTTTGAGGTGCAAAGTCACTGCCGGCCAGTTGCGCTGCCAGCTTTTTATCGCCCAGCTGCTCTGCTACTTCACCTGCTGTCAAATATTGATAAGCGGCAAAGGCTGTCGCACTCATAGCAGCAACAAATGCAGCTGCCAACAGAATAGTTTTAATAGGTTTTTTAGTAGTTCTTTCCATGGTCATAGGAATAATCTCCTCCTCTTTTGGCAAGTTTTTATCGATGCGTTCATCTAGTTCGTTTAGTTCGTTTATAGAAAAAGGAGGTGTAATAGCAGCTTTTATGGCCTTGCTATGGGCCGCAAGTCTTGCTTCCAACTCTTTCAGTTCCATTAAGATACATCTCCTTCCAAATAATTCTTAAGCTGTATCATCGCGTTTTTGGTACGGTATTTTACAGTGGATACAGGCAAGTCTAACATTTGAGCTACCTCTTCATAAGTCATATCATGGTAAAAGCGCAAAGTCAGATAGATAGACACTTCTCGATGAAGCCGGCACAGCGCGTCTAAAATCTCTATATCTTCTGTGGCAACATGAGAACAAGCGTCTAACTGGTCCGTCAGCGGCTCCGTGTATTTTTCTTTTCGCAAAAAATCCTTGCACTTATTAATGACAATGCGCGTCAACCATGTTTTGAAATATGCTTGATTTTTTAAGGTAGCAAAATTTCGGTAAGCAGCAAGCACGGCCTCTTGTACAGCGTCTTTGGCATTTTCCGTGTTATGAAGATATCCTACCGCCACTAAAAATAAAGATTTTTCGATTTTCTGGTATTCCTGTTCGAACAGCTGCCGCAAGTATGGTCCCTCCTTTTTATCAGCCTCTGTAAGACTCTTACACTTATTAGACGACAAAATCAGAAAAAAAGTCAAACCCCACAAAAAGTTTTTTGCTAGGTTTGACTTTTTTTATATTTATTATTTCATTTTAATACTGATATTTTATCTTATGTTTATTTTATCAACGAGGGAATTGGCCATCCATGCGGATAAAGCCCTCTTGCCAACACCGCTCATCTATTTTCCATCGTGTTATTGTCCATTCTTCCCGCTCGTATTGATGTTTTAAGTAAGCAAGCTCGTTCTTCGCCTGCGCCTCTGTAGAAAAACAATCACTTTCTATCACATCAATCTCATCAAAAGCCTCATTGGTATTCCACCCCTGTACCATCCATACAAAAACGGGTGTTTTATCATCTTCACTGCCAAGCACCGCTTTCTGCTTAATTCGATAAGTACAGGGAAATTCGCAAAAACCCTGCACATTCTGTAAATAATTCCGGGCAATATCCTCAGCCTGCTGTTCCGTTGCAAAAAGACCAATGTCAAAATCTTCGGAATGATTACCATAAGATAATTCTGTATCGGTCAATGTCAATAAATATAATATCAAGGTTACACCTCTATTTTTTGACAAGGATTTATTCCCACTCTACCGTAGCCGGCGGTTTCCCGGAAATATCATAGACCACTCTACCCGCTCCCGCCACCTCATTAGAGATACGAGCAGAGATTTTTCCTAAAATGCGATGAGGGATAGATGCATATTCCGCCGTCATAAAGTCGGTAGTCGTTACCGCCCGCACGCCAATGACATAGTCATATGCCCGCTCGTCACCGACTACCCCTACTGTACGAATGCCTGGCAACACTGCAAAATATTGGTCGGGACGGTTTTTCAGCTTATCAACCTCTTCCCGAACAATGGCGTCTGCATTGCGTAACACTTCCAATTTTTCTTCGGTAATCTCTCCTAAAATCCGCACGGCAAGGCCAGGGCCAGGAAACGGCTGCCGATTAACCAAAAAGTCAGGTAGTCCTAACTGCCGCCCTAATGCCCGCACTTCATCCTTAAAAAGCCCCCGCAAAGGCTCTACCACACCGTCAAAGCCGATGTTTTCCGGAAGGCCCCCTACATTATGATGACTCTTAATGGTAGCTGCGGCGCTGCCCCCAGACTCGATAACATCAGGATAAATGGTACCTTGGGCAAGAAAAGGAATAGCCCCCAGCTTAAGAGCCTCTTCTTCAAAGACGCGGATAAATTCTCCACCGATGATTTTCCGCTTTTGTTCAGGATCTGTCACCCCAGCAAGAAGCCCAAGGAACCGCTCCCCGGCATTGACCCGGATAAACTTCATATTCCGCTGGGAGAAAATGCCTTCGATTTCGTCGCCTTCCTTTTTCCGCATAAGGCCATGGTCTACAAAAACAGCCGTCAGCTTCCCCGGCAAGGCCCGCTCAATCAGAGCCGCACAAACAGAAGAGTCCACACCGCCAGAGAGCGCTAAGAGTACCTGATTATCACCGACCTTTTCCCGAAGGAACATTGACGCTTCTTCTATGTATTCGCCAATATCATAATCGCCCTTGGCATGGCAGATTTCATATAAGAAGTTATGTAACAGCTTGTCCCCTTGCTCCGTATGCTTCACCTCTGGGTGAAACTGCACGCCATAAAATTTGCGGTTCTCATCACAAACTGCCGCAATCTTACAACCTTTGGTCTTTGCTGCAATGTGAAAACCTGCCGGCACTTCTACCACTTCATCCAGATGGCTCATTAGGCTCGTAATAGTCTCATTCATGCCGATAAACAAAGGACAATTTTGCATCAAGGCTGTTTTCGTTTTGCCATATTCTCCACCCTTTGCCGCAGGACGAACCTTACCACCTAGAGAAAAACACATCATCTGCATGCCATAACAAATCCCTAAAATTGGTATCCCCAGCTGAAAGATGGCAGGGTCTGCCAAAGGAGAGCCCTCCCGATAAACACTTTTAGGACCACCGGTAAAAACAATACCGATGGGGGCCATTTCTTTTACTTTCTGGGCGGAAATATGTCCGGGATGAATTTCCGTATATACCTTTTGCCCTCGGATATTGGAGGCAATAAGTTCTTTATATTGTCCGCCAAAGTCCAGCACCAGGACTAGTTCTTTTTTATCAGCCATAGATACACCGACCTTTCTCTCTCGAAGAAATCATAGAAACATCCCAAATTTATTTTATAATAACGGCGCAAACATACGAAGAATTGCCTGGATAAATCGCTTGCCATTACTGGTCTTTCTCACCTCTTCCAAGGTCACTTCATGACAAAGTCCCATAGTCTGTATGATATCCTCCTTCACCGCTTGCACCACAGAGGAATAGTAAAAGGCCGTACAGCATTCAAAATGCAGATAAAGGCTGCGATAATCCATATTTGCCGTGCCCACTGTCGCTACCATATCATCAGCGACAAACATTTTACCATGGACAAAACCCGGTGTATATTCATAAATCCGCACCCCGGCAAACAGCAACGTTTTATAGAAAGATTGCGTTACCCAGAATACCAGCTTCTTATCGGGAATACCTGGCGTGATAATACGCACGTCCACACCAGAACGAGCCGCAAGGCTTAGGGCTGTCACTGTCTCATGGTCTAATATCAAATAAGGCGTAATGATATAGACATATTTTTCAGCCCGGTTAATGATATTGAGGTATGCATGTTCTGAGACAGGGGTACTATTTAAGGGGGTTGCACCATAAGGCTGGACAAAGCCATCCTCTGCACAGCTGCAAGGCACCTGATAACGAAGGTAGTCTTCTTTGAGCCCAGTAGCAAATCGCCACATTTCCAAGAACATCAGGGTAAAGCTCCACACCGCATCCCCGCGAATAAGAACTGCCGTATCTTTCCAGTGACCATAAGGATGGGTCAGATTGATATACTCATCTGCAATATTGGTACCGCCGTTATAAGCCATAACGCCGTCAATAATACAGATTTTCCGGTGGTCACGGCTATTGACAAAACCATCTAAGCGAGGACGGAAAGGATTAAAGGCCACCAACTGGATACCAGCCTCTCGAGCCAGTCTGTCCAAATCATCCGGGAGAGTCGACGCACTGCCCAAGTCGTCATACATCAGCCGCACTTCTACACCGTTCGCTGCCCTATCTTTTAAAATGGCAAAAATATTTTGCCACATTTCCCCTTCCGAAACAATAAAATATTCCATAAAGATAAATGTTTTCGCTTGGGAGAGTTCCTTACATAAGGACTGATACCAATCCTCCCCTACCGGAAAATATTCACAAGCTGTATTGGTACAAACTGGCCCATTGGCCATCTGTTGGATAAATTCTCCTTGCCGAGCCAAGCTAGGATTACGGCTCTCTAAGCGGTCCAACACAGAGTCTGTCTGCAGGTTTAAATAGGCAGTTTCTTCATAAATCTTTCTTAAAAGCTTCCGTTTACTCCATTTGATTTTCACCCGCTGCCAAAAGATAAAATAATACGCACCCACCAGCGGTAGCCCCATAATCAAAAGGGCCCATGCCATTTTATAAGCAGGATTTAAATCGCTGCTGAACAACCACAACATAATAAAAAAGCTAGAAAACATCAACGCTGAATAAACAAAGGCACTGTTTGCAGCGAGAATAATCACCACCAGCGTAATGAGACACAATTGGGCAGCAATCAAAAGGCCAAAGATAAATACACGAGAAAAGATTAAACGAAGTAATTTATTTTTCATGCCGCCCTCCTAAAAAATATTGCAATATTCCTTTATTTTTTTATTGTACCATGAACCCTAGGGAACCTCAAATAAAATCTTCCGGTTTCCCTTCTGGTTATCGCACGGATTAGCCAGTTTTTCATATAATAATGATAAACAGGAAACTTTCAAAAATAGTCTGTCTATTTTTCATAGGCTTTCGCTCCACATCGTACCACCGTGTCCATAAGGCAGGGGCTCCAGCCCCCCGAAACAAACACAAAACAGGAGGTACCGTTTATGGATTATCCATTTTTTACCAACGGCTATACCGCAGTAAATGGCTGCAGCACTAACACAAGTAATGTGGCAAACAATAACAACACATTAACTACCTGCAGCAGCTGCAATAATAACCGTACCGTTGTGACCAATACGAGAACCGCAAATGGTCAAATCGTATTGCCCACTGGTTGCTTTTGTCCACCAAGCAGATGCAACCGGGTACTGGCTTCTCCTTGCTGCCAAGGAATGACACCAGATACCAGAGGCTGCACCAGCAGCCAAGTTTATACCTATGCAAATATCGTATTTGACGCCAAGGAAGTAGAGGGAGACCAAATCAAAGAAAAAATCTGTGTTCCCTCTGACGAATGTAATTTCACTGCCATTTATAATGGCTGCAATGGTTGCTGTGACGGCTGCCCGCAAATTGACGAACATTCCTGCTTCAAGGTAGTCAGCTACTGCATTCGGGTAAAACATGCCCGCCCCAGATGTCTCCTCACTGGAGCAGACTTCACTATCAATAACTATCCGGCAAACGACGCTGATGTAGAACACTTAGGTTTTGATACCTATCGTATTCCCTTAAGCGGCTTCACACCGGATATTTATGAAGCCACTTGCACCTGCGATAACTTAGGTACCAAAGCTTCCCTCATTGTATCTCCCAATGGCTTCCCTGTGGAATACATGATGGAATATGCTTTATGCGGCTATGTCACCACCAGCTGTGGTACTTATTGCTTCGAAATTACCTTTGAAGACGCCTGCCCTATGGTGACCAATGGTCTGACCTCTTTCTTCGTCAAAGACCTCTGTCTGCCAATCCCACGCTGCCACCAAATCCCAGAACTGAAAACCAGCTTCTGCTTTGACGCAAGTCTCGTAGCACCTGAAATCCATGCTACTTGCTGCAACCACTTAGTATTGACAGATACCTTAGTCATCACTCCAAAAGTATTGGCAGAAACGACTGTCAACAAACGGGTCGTAGCCACTGTTTGTCAATTCCCTGACAACGAAATCTACTGCTGCAAATAAGTATCTCACTAAGATAGCGCACGCTGCCTATCTATAGTCGTCTGCTTTCCTTAACAAATACAAAAATACGGTTTTACAGAAAACCCGGCTATTGTCAGTTTTTACAATAGCCGGGTTTTTATACGGATAATACGGAACAGCGACATTATTGGCAACGAGCATAAAACTCATCATAAGTCCAATTGTTCACATAGCAGGTATAAGCGATTTGCTTCCCTACATAGCGCAAATGCCACCATTCAGCAGGATAACCAGTCACTGCCTCCTTTTCCTTTGGGTAACGAATGATAAAGCCATATTCATGGGCATGGTCCCGCAACCAAAGAGCCTCTTTACACTGAGAAAGATTTTCATCTAATCGATTAGCACTGTTTACCACATCCATGGCCAGTCCTGTCTGGTGCTCACTGGTACCAGGTTTGGCACGATAGGGATTAGAACCATTACCATACAAGCCCTTTTGGGTCTGATAGCTGCGATAACCAGAACGAACAAATATCTCGATACCATCTGCTTTCGCACCGCTAAACAGCGTTTTCAGTTGTTCATAAGCAAAAGGTTCCATGAGCCCTTGCTGGGTTTTAGCCGGCAGCGTCTGCTGGGTAATCAGGGTAGGCTGATAGGTCTCCGGAAGGGTATGGGTTTTATTCACCAGTACCCAGAGACTGGTCGGTGTATCCATTTGTTTTTTCATATAAGCTTTATTTTTTGCGGTTAACGGAAATAAACTATTATCTGCTTTGAGCCGTTCCAGAAAATATTTTTCATAACGATAGCTATCATTTTGTAGGATTGGTAAATCAGCCAGGATGGCTTCCTTCTCTGCAATGGTACCTATCTGCACCAGACGGTCGCCCCAGCAAACGCTGGTCACATAGCCTGTTTCCAGGTTTAACGTTACTTCCTTCAAACACAAGAAATGATAAGAAATATCTGCCAATAACAAACGATTTAAGGGCAAAAGACGATATTTCTGCAAATCAGAAAGAGGCATGTCCTTGCCTTGGGCAGCAAGCGCAGAAGAAAGCAGGGTAATATATTCCTGGGTGGTCAAAGGCGCAAGCGGGTCCATATCCTGCGTTATCATACCATGGTTCATGGCATAGGCGATAAAAGGTCTCCCCCAGGCCGGCACAGCATCAGACACCTGTCCTGGGTTCACTGCTTGTCCACGAGCAGCTTGTTCCTGACCAGTCAACCGCAGCGCTAGGATAATCCCTTCCATGCGGTTAGGCGCGCCAGATAAATAAGCAGCATCATATACGCCATGTTTCTTAGGCCATTGGATAAAAGAGAAGTGCTCTAAGGCAATGACATTGGCTAAAGACTCTCTGCCAGCAGGCAAGTCATCCAACACCAAAACAGCAGTGTTCCCCTGGGCAACTGTCACCTCTCCATTTTCATCTACGGCATAAACAGGTTTGTCCCCTTTTGGAAAAAAGCAAATAAGACCTAAGCACAGAAAAGCCGCTGCCCCTGCACCAATCATTTTATTACGGCCGGCAGGCGTCTGCCAAAGGGTACGCAACTGCTGGCAGCTATATTTTAATTTTTCTTTTACTTCTTCTAATTTCATTTGTTCAGTCCTTCATTTATCACAGCATATAAACCAAATTCTGATTATGTTTTACTTTTTTTATCATACCATAAAACGACAAAATATACTATAAAGATTTCCTTAATTTTTTGATAACAGAACCCAGGAAATAACTTCCATCACCTATATATGGGAACAATTAAAAAACTATCCACAAAATGTGGATAGTCTGTGTATATCCTAGTCATAAAAAAATAGTACCAAACCAGAACTTCTCTTGTCGTTCTATTACTTTGCTGGTAAAATAAAAAACAAGATAACCAATCTCCATCACAGCGATGTTCTTAAAGATATCAAATATATTTTTTAATAGTTCTAATGATAACAAAATAATGACACAATAAGAAAACGATGAGGAGGTATCACATATGACTATGGAAAAAACAGGCGGAGAAATTGTGGTAGAAGTTTTAAAATCGGAAGGGGTTACCCATATTTTCGGCTACCCAGGAGGAGCAGCACTCCCTCTTTATGATGCATTAAGCACTAGCGATATCACGCACATTCTTACTCGTCATGAACAGGGCGCAGCCCATGCAGCAGATGGTTATGCCCGTGCTACCGGGAAAGTCGGCGTCTGCATCTCTACCTCTGGCCCAGGCGCTACTAATCTAGTAACAGGCATAGCTACTGCCAATATGGACTCAATCCCTATGGTATGTATTACCTGCCAGGTAGCAGCCAGCCTCTTAGGCAAGGACTCCTTCCAAGAAGCAGACGTTGTGGGTATTACCGCCCCTATTACCAAGTTTAACCATATGGTACAGTCTGTAGAAGAGTTGGGTACTGTCTTAAAGCAAGCCTTTCACATCGCCCGCAGTGGCAGACCTGGTCCTGTAGTAGTAGATATCCCTAAAGATTTATTTGGTGCTACTTGTGACTTCACCCTGCCAGAAACAGAGGAAGACCTCCATTTAAATGGCTATCATGTCCAGGCAGAAGGGAATACCCAGGATATCGACGCAGTCGTTGCAGCGCTTGCCACTGCCAAACGGCCCGTTCTCTTCATGGGCGGTGGTGTCATTGCTGCCGGTGCGGAAAAAGCCATGCTTCAGGTTGCCACCAAAACCAATATTCCAGTGGTTACCAGCCTGATGGCAATATCGGCTCTGCCCACCGACCTGCCAAATTATCTAGGCATGGTAGGCATGCACGGTACTTACGCCGCCAATATGGCTGTCACAGAAGCAGACCTACTCATTGGCTTAGGGGTACGCTTCGACGACCGGGTTACCAGCGTCATCAGTAAATTCGTCCCCCATGGGAAAATCGCCCATTTCGATATTGACCCATCAGAACTAGGTAAAAATGTACCTACAGAGTGGACTGTCCAAGGAGACCTAGCCTGGTCTTTGCCAATCTTCGCAGAAAAAGCACAAGTAGGCAATATCACCCCTTGGCAAGAACAGATAAAAAACTGGCAAGAAACCCATCCGCTGCCCCAGGCACCAGAACCAACAGAAGAAGAGGCGCTCATCTCTCCGCCAGCAGTTTTTGAACTGCTCAATAAAATCATGCCTAAAGACAGCATATTAGTCACGGATGTAGGCCAACACCAAATGTGGGCCGCTCAATATGCAGAACGCATGCTTCCCCGCACCTTCCTTACCTCTGGAGGCTTAGGAACCATGGGTTATGGTCTGCCTGCTGCAGTTGGCGCCGCCATCGGCTGCCCCGGCAAAGAAGTATGGCTCATCTCAGGAGACGGCAGCATCATGATGAATTGTCAAGAGCTAGCAACTCTTGCAGAACAACAACTACCCGTAAAAATCCTCGTCCTTAATAACCGAGGCCTAGGTATGGTGCGTCAATGGCAACGGATGTTCTTTGGCAAGCGTTGCTTCGGTTCTAAACACGAAATAGATACCAACTTTGCCACCTTAGCCAAAGCCATGGGTGTAGAAGGCCAACGGGTAGACAATATCCATGACCTAAATATCGCACTACAGGCTGCAGCAAAGATAGCCAAAGGCCCTATGCTCATCGACGCTCGTATTCTGGAAGAGGCTAATGTATATCCTATGGTAGCGCCAGGTGCTGCCATCTATGAAATGATTGAGTGCTAACCATTCGTTACTTAAAAGAAACTCACTGCTTTTTACACAAGGTCCAGATAGTGCCGGATGTTGCTCCATACTACGGAAGCAATACTTTCTACTATCGATAATTACTTTTTCTTCTATCAGAAGTACGCAATATTTCTCTTGCACTCTGTGACACTATAAAAGACTTCTTAGCATGACAACATTTTATAAAAAATATTTTCTAAAAGGGGGTAGGTATTTTGCGCCATGCCATCGTTGCCCTGGTCGAGAATAAACCAGGGGTCTTAAGCAAGCTATGCGGCCTTATTGCCCGAAAAGGCTTTAACATCATCAATCTTTCTGTAGCAGACACAGAAAGGCCCTCTGTCACCCGCATATCTATGGCAGTAGAAACTACAGAACCTACTGCTCCTGCAGAATTAGCTCAAGTAGTCCATCAACTGGAAAAGCAGCCCTATGTGCTCCAGGTGTTTAATCTCACCCAGGCGGACCCTATCGCCCGAGAAACCGCTCTCTTCAAAATCGCTGCCGCACCAGTCGTCCGTGGAGAAGTCTTCCATACCTGCGAAAACTTCCGCGCCCGCGTGCTAGAGGCCGGCCCCGACTCTATGGTAGTAGAAATCACCGGCGACCATCAAAAGATAGATGCCTTCATTTCCGCTATCGAAAAATACCACATTATCGAGAGCATCCGTACTGGTGAAGTCTTCATGACCAAAGACAATCATCCCCTACTCTCCAAATAATGCCGGACTATGCTCCAAATTACAAAGGCACTACTCTCTACTACCGAGCAATTACATATCCTTCTGTCAGAAGTAGCAAGTATTTACCAGGCATATCGTGGCATTATCCGTACATCGTGGCATAATCTTGTCATCCTGAGCAAAGTGAAACGGAGCAAAGGATCTTAGATACTGCCACACACTACAAAAGCATTGCTCTCTACTACCAGCAATCACACATCTCGCTGCCGGAAGTACTTAGTATTTCTCATGTACTTTGTGGCAATATATAAAAGGACCTCCGTTAAATAACGGAGGTCCTTTTTTCTGGTGAATAATCAACCGTTGAGATTAATTATTTCCAGGTTTCTTTGTTCCCATCTTTGGTGTAATCATGTTCGTTTGCAGCTTCGATTACATCAAAGTATGCCCAGTGGTTAGTAGCCACATCTGGGAAGGTTTTGTATTGAGCGCCAGCGATGCTAGCAGCGTCAATTTCCCGTTCAAGCATGTTGTTTACGATGCTTACTACTTCAGCTCTGCTGATGTTTTGGTTTGGACGGAAGGTACCATCTGGGTAACCGCCGATCCAGCCTTTAGCATATGCAGAGTTGATGCTGTTGATAGCCCAGTGGCTAGCAGCTACATCAGTAAATGCATTCTTGTCGGTGTTTTCCAGTTTGTCGAAGCGGGAAGCCATAGCAGCAAATTCAGCTCTGGTAATTGCAGCATCTGGACGGAAAGTACCGTCTTCATAACCATTGATGATGTTGTAATCTTCCATGTAGCCGATGTAGTTTGCATACCAAGCGCCTGCTTTTACATCACTGAAGCTGGAGTTGTAGCTAGCTTCTACATCCATTTTTTCATTCATCAAGCGAGCGAAGATAGTGATAGCTTCTGCTCTGGTGATGGATTTATTTGGAGCGAAGGTGCCGTCTTCATAACCACGAACATAAGCGATATGGTCGTCTTTGTTCAGGTCAGCAGTTTTGTTGCTTTCAAAGATAGCAGTAAAGGTAGTATCTTCTTTAATTCTTACATCAGAAGGATCTACGATTGTCTTGCCATCTAAGGACCAACCTTTGAATTCGTAACCATCTTTAGCAGTTACTTTAGGCGCTTTGGTAGGATATGCGTTAGCTTTTACGCTTTCGCTGTCGCTGCCAGAGATAGTGCCGCCTTTGCCTACTTTGTAGGTTACATCATAGTATTTGCCGCCGCTGGAGCTAGAACCGCCACCGATAGAACCGGTAGAGGATTTCTTAGGTGTGCCGGTAGCTGTACCAGCGTCACTTGTACCAGCGTTGTTAGTTGCAGTTACTTCTACAGTGTATTGGTCGCCATTGGTCAGGCCAGTAACTACCTTTTCTAAAGGTTGATCTGCAGTTACATCTGCAGCAGTGCCTACAACATCACCGTTTTTATCTTTTACGGTTACGGTGTATTTGGTGATTTCAGCACCGTTTTCAGCAGGTTTCGTCCAAGTGATAGTCAATTTTTCGTTGCCTGCTTTTACAGTTACGACTGGAGCGTCTGGTTTTTGAGCTGGGATATTGGTTACATTAGAACCAATAGTACCGCTATAAGTGCCATCTTCTTTTGCAGTAGCTTTTACAGTGATATTTTTGCCGATATCATCTTTTGTGATAGTATATTCGATACCGGTTTCACCAGCAATAGCATCGTCACCACGATACCATTGTAATGTTACATCATTCATAGTAACACCAGCAGGTCCCATGGTTCCTTCAGCAGCTGTTAATTTTTCACCAACAGTGGTGTTACCAGTTACTGCTAATTGACCAGTCAATACTGCTTTACCTGGAGTAATTGCTGCGCTGGTCTTGCTACCAGTGTAGTTACCATCTGCTTTAGCAGTGATTTTTACGGTGATAGCTTTATTCATATCATCAGCAGTTACAGTGTAAGTAGTACCAGTTGCACCAGCAATATTAGCACCTGCGCGTAACCATTGGATATCTACATCAGCTGCAGCTGCATTTACACCAGTAAAGTTTGCAGTGAGAGTTTCCCCAATAGATGCAGCGCCGTCACCATTAGCATCAGTCAAGTCAATGGTAGGAGCATTGTTGATAGCCAATTTGCCAATAGTCCAGTCAATGGTCAAGCCTTCTTTTGCAGCATAGTTAGCACCAGCATCTACTTTGAAGGTTACTACATAAGTACCAGCATTAGTAGCAGTGGTAGCAACAGCACCAGCTGCACCATTCTTAGGCTGTACATTGGTTACAGTGATAGTACCCATACCGTTAACACCATCTTTTGCAGCAACAACAGGTGTTTGAGCAGCTTTGTTATAAATAACATCTGTTACTTTGAAATTGCCGTTTTGAGGTTCGGTTAATGGTTTTGGAGCGCCAACAGTAATATTAGCTGCAGCACTAGCCTTGTAGTTGTCGTTTTCTTTTACCCGTACCCAATATTTAGTACCAGCATTAGTACCATTTACAGTGATTTTACCATCAGCACCAGCAGCAACTACAGTAGCATCAGTAAAGGTTGTACCATTAGTGCTGATTTCATAGGTTCTGGTATTATCATAGTTTTTAATGGTAATAACACCATCGTTACCTGCGATAGTAGCATCTTGTTTTTCCAAGTTAGGAGTATCAGTATCAGCTTTTGCTACCGTTACAGATAAGTTCTGATCGATGGTTTGACCAGATTTTGCAGATGTAAAGGTTACTTTACCAGTGTAAGTCTTAGCGTCTACCTTAGTAGCTTTCAAGGTAACCTTTACAGTAGCGGTTTTAGCGCCAGTGTTAGGTACAGTTACAGTCATTTTTTCTAAGTCAAAGTTACCTGCACCTGTAGCATCTAAGCTAACTGCAACATCATCCAATTCATCTGTACCAATGTTGGTCAGAGTGAATGTTGTTTCAGCAGTTAATGCAGAACCTGTGTATTTCAGGTTGGTTGGGAAAGCAGCAGTATTTGCTACTTTAAATGCAAACTGAACTGGAACTTTACCATCTACCAAAGTAACAGTTGCGGTTTTAGCATCATCTGGCCCTTCACTAGTAGCATATATCCATGCAAGCAACTGATCGGTAGGTCCAAATCCTGTTACGGGAACAATCTTACTTGTTGCACCATTCATAAGATTTTCATCGTTATTAACATTAATTAAAACGCTACTAGATGGTGCACCATTCCCTACATTTGCTGTAATATCAGCAACACCACCATAGGGATAAGTCTCACCATTTTCGTTATCGTACCAATCCATAAAGGCTTTGGTAATAACAGTTGTGTAAATACCTTCACCGCCGTCAGCACCAATTTTAATGCCAACACCAGTCATTTTTGCGGTATCGGTTTCTTCGGCCCCAGATGCATTAATGTTTACAAACTGCACACTATGGCTTGCTGCAAAAGCAGATATTGGTGTAATTGTAAACAGCATGGATGCACAGAGAACAGAAGCTACTACTTTTTTCAAAGATAGTTTACCCACTTCTTTAATCTCTCCTTTCAATATTAAAATAAAGACATACGTTTGCAACCGAATTTTTTAAAATCACCACTATTCACCAGGTGCAAAAATAGAACCTGCCGTGGTACCCAATGCGTCTGTAATTTCCCGTTTGGTTAAGTCTCGTTCTCCACCATCGCTATTTTTTGCTGACCAAGCATTGAGGATAGCATTTCTAATAGCAGCAGCGTTACCAGCACCGGTAACACTAATGCCCACTGCACGTAATTGGCTATTATTAATTTGATCCATTGTATTATCTCGACAACAATCATTAATCCAACCTAAATAACATTCATATAAATAGGTCTTATCTGCACGAGATAGAACAGCACGATTAGAACCATCAAATTGAACAGTCTGTGTTGTTCCCTTATCATAAGTAGATGTGGATACCCCTACACGAGAACCGCAAGAAACCCAGTTACTCATGCCATAAGTATCAACAACTTCCCAAATAACACGGTCAATCCCTGCGGTTGTTGTCGCATATGGTAAGAGCTCAATCACTTCTTTATCCGCACCGGATAAATCATATAAACTATATAGAGTGTTAGAACCGGAAATCATTCTCACACGGAGCGCCGGTTTGGCCGGGCGAGGGATAATCTTACCCTCTGCATTTTTCCGAGTTACTTCTACTTTGATATAGTTTACACCGGCCGTAGTATAGCGACCGTAATCTACTGGAGTTACCGTGTATTGTCTTCCTGGTTCACCCATAGCTTCCCACTCAGCAATGTAGGCTTCATCTGCCACAAAAGCAGCCTTGAGCACCATATCCCCTTGGACGTCCGTAAAATCAGCTTTATCAGCCGGCTCACCTAGCTGACGGGACGCATCCGGTTCGGTCTCACTATCCACTGCCATATTATTGGCATTACTAGATGAAACTCTTGCACCATAAGTGGTAGGTGTTTCACTTTCATACGGGATCCAACAACCAAAGATATATCCTGGATGTGCGTATTCCAGTTGTTTATCTTCTTGGAATTTACTTACGTATTGGGTAGCGTCCCCTTTTGGGACGATTACAGATCCCAGCATAGAATTATCCCAATCATAAAATACAATAGCAGCAAAGTCACTCGGGTCAGGAGGCCCGCCACTACCAGAGTTTACAGAGATACCATTTTTCACTGACAGGAAGTGCCAGTTTAGGATATCCACAGGCTCGGTATCCGTGGTGTAAAAATATGTACCACTGCGCCCTGCAGGAGAATTAACCGCAGTGGCATCCTCTGCCACTTTGATACCATATTTCGCCATGAAATCCTCTGCCGTCTCTGCTGGAGGGTCATCAGGATTTTCTGGGGTATCTGGGTTATCAGGGTCCGTTGGATCAGTTGGCCCCGGTTCTGTAGGCTCTCCGCCACCTTCTCCCGTACCACCGCCACCTTCACTACCATCTCCTGTTTCATCAGCCTGAGTGCTAGGCTCATCTGTTTCATCAGGGTTTGGTGTGGGGTTTTCAGGGTCTGGTTCTTCCGGGTCAGGGGTCGGCTCTACAGGCGGTTCTTCCGGTGGTTCCGGCGTCTCCGTTGGTAACGCAAAACGCACTGTTACCACTTGGTCCACAGCAGATGTAGCGTCTATCAAGCCATGATTAGACTGGAAACCATTACCGGCTGCCAGTTCTTGTAAGCCTTCTAGTCCCATCTCGCTGGGTTGCACCTGATTTAGCCCATATAATGGTGCCGGTGCTTGCACAGGCACATTGGTAGGGGTAGGTGCTTCCACGCTTAAGTAAAGATATCCCTTATTGGTCGTGCTGTCAATGACAGTAAATGCAGTCTTCCCGCTGATAATGTCTTTCCCCTTCGTAGGCAAAGGCACAGCGTGGTCCCACATCGTTTCACCTTCAGCTAGCGCCGTTGGGTCTACTTTAGCCTTATTTAACAGTTCGTCCGTTACTTCATCTGCCCATCCGCAAGGCTTGAGCGCAGAGGCATCATATTCTAATACCACACCGGTAGATTGGAAGCTATCATTCTTGCTATCTATTCTTAAGCCCAGTTCTAATGCAGCGCCATTATCCACTCTGGCCGCAACGACCGTTACTTCCGGTGGCACTTGGTTCGCACCCACAACACCCAGGCTAAAGAAAGCTACCAATAATGCTGCCATGCACATCAATAACATGATTTTCTTTCTCATGTTCCGTTTTCCCTCCTTCGATCCATTATCCTTGCATGGGGCAAATCAATTATTCTGCCGCACCACCTCCTTCACCTGATTATAATAATCTTTATGCATTAAGATATTTAAATCTTGCATATCTATTTTACCATCGCCGTCAATATCTGCACAGTATTTTTCATAGTTATATTTTGCCAATTTTTGTTCGGCGACCGCATTGCCTTCTTCTGCAGGCGGTTCTTTCCGACTATGGTTGATAAAGCCTAAGAGAACGGTTCTATCGGAAAGCTTGGTCTTATCATCGCCACCGACTTCTGTTTCTTTTTCATTGGTGATATCACCAGGAATTAAGAAGGTATCCGGCACGCTGCATTCACCGCTTGCCAGAGAGAGACCTTCATACACAGCAGTGATATGGCCCGGCTTTAAGATTTCTACCTTATAGATCCCAGCTTCCCCCACAGTAAAGGTTCCTTTTTGTTTATATCTCCAAGTACCCTTACTATTACCGTGAAAAGTCTTTTGGCCAGTGACATCTAGCTCTGTCCAGCTTGTCCCACTGCTAGCATCATCCCCTGTAGTGGTATCACCAGCGTCATCAGCCAGTCCGCTTTCACCGCCGCCACTTTCACTATCTCCGCCATCTTCACCACCACCAGGTGTTTCCCCGCCGCCTTCTTCCGTGTCGCCGCCTTGGGGACCTTGCCATACCGGCAACTCTATAAAACCAGTGACATCAGCAGGATAGGTTCCATCTTCGCCTTGAAGATACCACTTGATGGTAACTGGCTTTTTGGGGTCATAAGAAGTAATCACACCAGCTTCCAGCTCAGAAGCTAAATCACAATCAATATCTGTCTGTACTTGCAGCTCGATACGATAAGTGCCATCTGCTTCTTTTTCTACTGGACAAATAAATTCATGATAAGGCATACCATTGATGCAGACTTCGCCATCGATTTCCTCTACCACCAATTTACCTTCAAACTCAGCAGGCAATCGTTTAGCTACCAACTCCGGTAAATCATCAATAGTTACCGGCAAGTCGGCTATATTTACTTCTACATTATGACGGAAATACCCTTGGTAGTAACCAACACGGTCAGGCCGAACCTGCATTTCCTCTGCTGTTGCTGTTCGCCAGATACTTTCTGCTACCATCAAATCATGGTCAGGAACGGTATTCCCATAGTGAGAATGTTCCTTAATCATGTCCTCAAAATGGAGCAACTGAATATCTGCCAGCGATAAATCAGCAACAGCACTGCCATCAGTATCCTGCAAAAGGATTTCCAGCAAATGAACACGATGCTCTTCTCCGTTTACAGGAGGTAAAACATTACTACGAGTCCAGCCAAGGGCATAATACTCAGCACCAGAGTCCCGGGTACCGCTTAAAACATTTCCTCCCAAACCAATAGCCGCCAGTTCATAATAAGGCTCACTACCACTGGCAATGTGCGGTGTAATGTTAGCATTACTTCCTGCTGGCAATTGAAAGCCAAAAGAGCCAGAATATAACGGTGCGTCTGCCGGTTCTATTAAATATACATTTAATGTTCTTGCACCACCAGTCCCCAGCATTGCAACATTACCCAATGTAACCTCATACCGATAAGGCACAACTGGAACATCAGGAACGACAGGGTCTTCCTCTCCTTCAGAGGCAGCCCTTACCACCAATGGCGCAGCCAACACAAAAACCATGAAGCAAAGCAATAATAAATATCGCCTTTTTCCAACCCGCTGCATAATATTACCTTCTTTTTACTTTCCAGATTTCAATATAATTCTAACCCGATATCATCACCTAGTTTAACTTATTGTAAATACGATATAAGAATACGGCTGTTTCCGCCCGGGTAGTGTTTGCTAAAGGATTAAGTTTATGACTTTCATCCCCGGCGATAAAGCCTTCTTCTACCATACGCCCTACACTCTCAATAGCATAATCCGAAATTTGGTTTTTGTCTACAAATTCCGCAAAAATTGTTTCATCAACAGAAGCCCCTTCTATCTTTTGCAGATAAACAAGAGCGCGGCTGGTTAATACCATCATATCTTGCCGGCTGATACTAGCTTCCGGTTCAAAGCGGTTATCGCCGCTGCCCTGGGCAATCCCCAGCTGTTTCGCAATGGCAATTTCCTTATAATAATATTTATCCGGTGTTACATCGGCAAAGTTCCCTTCTGGTTCTCCATTAGGACTTAACATTCTCACTAATAAAACCATAAAGTCCGCCCGGGTAATTCGGTCATTTGGAGAGAAGGTAGTTGGCGTTGTTCCTTTGATAATGCCCTTTTCCGCTAAAGCCAAAATTGCTTCTCTAGCCCAAGGTACAGAAGTCAAATCACTAAAACTGCTACCATTGGTTGCTGTACCATTATTGGCATTGTTTTCGTTATCTTCTTTATCCTGTTTGATGTCACTAATAGCCCCACGGCTTAACACTGTCAATACAAAATCTCTGGTAGCAGAAGCCTGATTTTTCTTTACAGTAGCTGTTAGCGTTACTTGCGTTTTAGTAGCCCGAGGAAATACATTCCCGGTGTTACTAATCACTTCCGAGTCACTGCTAGCCCAAGTGATTTCGGTACTATCTTGGCCAGTAGTAGGCAAGCCTACAATGCTGGTAACAGCATTGGCGCTATCTCCCGGTATGTAAGAAATGGTCAAATGCTCTGTCACATAGTCCACCAATTGTTGGTCCGTTAACAGCACCACTTCTTCAGTTTTATCTACTTTATCCACGGTTACTTTATCATATTTAGTACCATAACCGTTCAGAGACACCCGATAGGAATAAGTACCATCGGTTAAATATGTTTCTGCTTTGCCATTGCTATCTGCTTCCACTGTCCGATTGTTTACTAATACGCTAGCAGCCAAAGCCTGTCCCACACCATCTTTGATATCAAAGGTAATGAGGCGCAAGTTTGCTGGTCTTGCATCGTCATTCGGATAGTCGAAGGTCACATCGCAAAACAGTTCATTATCAAGGTTATAAAAATAATAGGTTAAATCTAATGCACCGATAAACGCGCCGCTCCGCCAATTTACATTGCCGGCTGCACTCATGTCTAAAAGTCTTAAAGTATCCCAGTCGAGGTCATCGGCAGTTACCCCGTCTGCTAATTGAAATTCTAATTGAACCAACGCTTTTGGTTCGGTACGGCTATCTAAAGTATTCTCTTGAGAATACCAAGCAAACATAACATAGCCGTCTTCATTGGAAATCAAATCACTTACATCATAGTTATCTTGAGTAACTACTACCCCAGCCTGTCTTTGAATGGCTCTATTAAAGTCGTTAGCTCGAGATAATTGCATTTTAGTTTCATCAAAATCTAAAGCAAAGCGGCCGATGGAACCTTCTACCCCTTCTATAGAAATGGTAGCAATAAAACGGTTGCCAGAGGCGATATTTCCTTCTACTATGTAGCCTACTTGGTCTGCAGCCATTGCTTGTACGCCACAGCATAAGAAGCACAAGACAGCTACCAGCAGAGTAGCAAACCACTTTTGTTTACCCATCAACCTCTCTCCTTTCAATTTCGTAAGTCATCAAAATTCGTAACTTGTAAGTTTAAAAACATATAACATATCACTTCCTGGGCAGCCTGAGCAATATCTCAAGCCGCCCGGAAGTCATATGATGAAACTATAGTCTAACCAATTTAATCATAGTATACCATAGTTTTTTTTAGATAACCACTGGCTTATTTTGCCATGAATTCTGCATAGGTTTCTTGGTTATAAGCCTTACCGAAGCTATTCTTTGCGTAAAGGATATCGTTAACATCGGTAACACCACCGTTATCGTTGATATCGCCCCACAATTGAGCTTGACAGCCTGGTGTGTTGGTCAAGATACCATTGGCAATCTGAGACAAGTCTCTCATGTCAACAACGATACCGTTGCGGTTTGCTTCCCCAGCAGTCAATTGAACTTCTTTCACATCACCAGTATCTGGTTTACCAAATACGATAGTATCCTCTACATTAGCGTCAGTAGCGATTTCAAAATCAGTGATGACATATTTCAAGAAACCGTTTTTGGTAACAGTTACAGTCCAGTTACCACTAGGAACATGAGCAGTTACATTGGATTTCTGGCTGATAGGCTTATCACCAGTAAATTCAAATGTTGTATCATCATCCCGAGTAAAGGTAACTTTTGCTGCGGTCTGAGGATCTTCGCTGATTAAGTATTTTACAATCATGGTTACTGTGAAGGTTTGTTCATCGAAGTTTGCAACGATAATTGTATCTGCTTTTACTGGATCCATGGTGTAAGTAGTAACTTTAGTAGTTGCATCTGCAGCAGGTACAGTTACTTTTGTACCGTCAACAGTTACTTCACCTAATTGATATTTTTCAGCAGGTTTCATATCGAAGCTTGGGGTATCCCCGATGTTTACAACCGTAATACCATGAGCAACGATAGTACCTTGGCCTTTCCCTACTTTAGAGGTAACAATCTTTTGGATTGGATCGCCATCTAAAGGTTTGAAAGTAGCAGTAATGGTATGATTATTGTTTGCTTCTAGACCAGTCAAACTTACAGAAGCTTTTACAACGCCGTTATTTTTAGCATCTGGATCAGTAGTATGATCTGTCGCAATAACTGTTACAGAACCACCAGTTAATGTTGCGGTGGTACCAGGTGTATCAGCTAATGCAATGTCTTGACCGTCTACAATAATTCTATCGATTTCATAACCATCTTTTGCTTCTACAGTAGCGGCAAAGTCTTCATAGTTATCACCAGAGGCAGCGATAATATAATCTTTGCGGTCGCCTTTGCCGATAACATCGGTATCATGTTTGATTTCCCCAAATTCACCGCCTACTACAGTAACAACAGGCGCATGTTTCGGATCTACTTCTTCACCTTTTTCATCAAATTCACCGAAGATAACAGTAATTACTTGGTCAGAAGCTACATTGGTAAAGGTGTGTTTGTATACAAAGCCATCTTTACCTTTGTCATCACCTAAGTTTACATCAACACCGTTAACGATAACTTGGGATACTGCATAGTAATGTCCGGTAGCTAAGCCAGTTGCAGCATCAGGAGTGAATACGAATTCACTGGAAGTGCTAGAGCCTTTATCTAATGTTTCTACAACATTTTTGTTGTCACCAGATACTTCAACTTTATCTGTAACAGCTACAGGAGCAGTAATAGTACCATTACCTTGTGCATTCGCAGTAACAGTGTATTGTGCTGGAACAAATTTTGTGTTGTCAATCTTAATGGACAAATCACCAGCTTGCAACCGTTCATCTAATGGAGTAGCTGGATTATCAGTGCCATCCGGATCTAATGGGTCACCGATAATATCGTCAGCTGGGATTTTATATTGGTTTGTAGTTTTATCTAAGGTAGCAGTAGTGGTCTTAATAACAGTTGGATTACCGTCATCGCCTTCTGGCCCATAGATAGTTACTTCCAATGTTTCAGGTTTGGTGCCATCCCAGTCATAACCAGGTTTTGGTTGGATGTTGAAGCTGTATTCTACACCGTTGAAAGCGACAGTATCACCGGAAAGTTGACCTTTTTCATCACCGTCAGGTGTAGCTGTAGCGCTATCGCCACTGCCTTCTACAAAATCTAATACAACAGGGTGATAGATTTTTGCTTTCAAAGGAGCTTCATTGCGTACAGTTTCTTTTGCAACAGAGAATTCTTTTAATTCTTTTGCTTTTGCTTCATCAATGTTGCCAGGATATGGCCAGAAGCCTAATTTTTCTACAATGAATTTGTAGGTAGTGTCAGCAGTAGCTGTGAAGTATACTTCCCCACGGTCATCGGTAGTCAATGTCATGATTGGGGTAGCGTCAGCGTCAGCTGCAGCTGCGTCGTAAACCCTTACAGTAGCGTTTTCAATTGGGTCACCAGTTTCTACATTGGTTACGATAAATTCAGCTCTGATATTGTTTTCCGGACGAGGGAAAGTAATCTGAGTCCGTACGTCATAACCAATTGCTTCTGGGTTATAATTTTCATCCATTGGGTCTTTGTAAGGGAATGCTTGGTAGAAACCTTCACTGCCTACACGACCAGTAGCCATGGATTTGTCCAAACGACCTTCAGGTAATTCACCGCTGGTAAATTTGCTTGGATCATTTTGGTCATCAGCTACACGCCAGAAGTTGCCTAAGAATTCATCAATAGCGTCTTGTTTACCAGCAAAGTTAGTGTTTGCCCAAGCAAGATATGCAGTTTCATCTACAGGTGTTACGAATAAAGACTCGTTATTGATGAGAGTTTCTACATCTACACCTTCTTTTACATCTAAGGTGTAGGTAGCGATTAATACTTTATTTGTAAGAGCATCTACATAACCAGGGTCAAGAAGGCCACTGGACTCATCTTTCCCTTTCCAGGAGAACATGTGGATACCATGTGCAGCGTCAGTAGTTGGGTTGTCTAATTTAGCTGTTGTGAATTCGCTTTCAGTTAAACGAACAGTAGATGCAGTGTTTAATACAAAGCCATTGGTTGCAGCTAAATCAAAGATTTTTGTATCATAACGCAAACCAAAAGTACCGTGAGTAGCTTTCATGTTTTGTAATTCTACAGTAACGGTCATTTGCGTTTGGGCTTCATTCCAAGTACCAGTTACTACATACAAAGGTCCGTTTACAGCAGTCAAGCCGCTACCAGATGGCATATTGTTAGCAGTCCCTTTGTTATCACCATCAAAAGTGATTTCGTTACCGCCGGTTACAGTGCCGTCAGTCAAAGTACCACCGATGATAGCTTTATCTTCTTCTACCTTCAGTTCGATGTTTTCACCGGCTTCATAGCCAGGAGCAGTAATATTGATGATATAATCACCAGCTGGCAAGTTCAAATCAACATTACCATCTTTATCATCATCAGTGAAAGGAAGTGGTAATTTACCTTCGATAGCTTCTGTTACACTACCATTTGGGTTTTTGCTTACGGTAATGGTAGCGCCTTCGATAGGATTACCTTCGCTATCTTTTACCGGAATGGTAATCAACTTTTGTTGTTTTGCCATGGTTACGGTAACGATAGGATTAGCGGAGTCGGTCTTCTGGGTTAATTCCATCCCAGAACCAGTAAGCTCAATGGTACCATTGCCGCCGACAGTTACTTTTACACTACCAGCCATTGGCACATAGCCGTCTTTGCTAATAGCGATGTCATAAGTTGCGGTATTTTCTTTTTTCTCAGCTGTAACTTTCCCTTGTGCATTAGTAGTATATTCAGTGGTATCAACAAGAACTTTTACACCTTCTAGTGGTGCGTTGCTATTGTCACCGTCTAATACTACAAAGTCAAAGGGATATGTTCCCATTTGTCTTTCATTACATACTAAGGATTTGGTTTCGCCTTCTGTCGTAACAGTAAATTTGCCGCTGGTAACTTCATGAGTCGCAGCTACATCAGTACCAGTTGGGTCAATTGTGTAGTTATATTCCCCAGCTTCAAATTTCAAGCCAGTTACAGGTTCATTGTTATCTTTGTTCTTCAAGGTACCATCTGTAGCTGTTTTATAGGTTACACCATTAATGGTAACAGTAGCCCCAGCTAATGGAGTAGTCCCACCAAATTGGAAAACCTTGAAGTTTGTGGTGTATTCAGGTGCAGCTGGTTGTGGGAAGTTTACCCAAATAGGTGTATCAGATGCAACCAGAACATTGTCACCATCCAAAACATCCGCACCAGGACCAAAACCATCTTCATGGTATAGAGTAAAAGCACTTTGGTCTAAATCAGAAGGAATACTAGTCGTACTTGTTGGGTCATTGATATCAGTTGGAGCCCCAGCAAAATACATTTCGAACATAGGTAATACCTTGCCTTCAGGTAGCTTAGTCAAGTCGTTTTCATCTTTCCAACTAGCATAAGCAGCATTTGTAGACCCAAAAATTAAGTCAAACTGCAATTTACTAGGATCTTGAAGTGGCTCTGCAGGATTGCTAGGGTTATCCATACGAGCATAGCTCATACCCATCGATTCTCTAAAGACACTTCGAGCCACACCTGCCACTTTGTCAGTAAGCTTAGGTCTGGCAGAGGAAGGCATAACAGTACTAGTCATATCAACAAGCCATTGAGGTATTGTCTGTACAATAACACCAGCATCTTCCATACCGCCTTCATCATTAATCCAGCTACCATCTTCATACGATGCTAAAACGATTTTTGATGTATCTAATTTAATATGAAATGCATACATGGATGCATAATCAATATTGGTTGCTGACACTGTAACTTTTGCTAAAGTCTTTCCATTCGTTTCATCTTCAACTGTATCATATTCAAAAATGAAGCCATGGTGATTAGCAATATCCGGCTCAGATGGAGCACCTAATGCCGGAAATACCGGCATTAGGTTGAACACCATCGCAAGACAGAGTACCCAGGATACGATTTTATTGAATTTTTTATTCAATTTCATCCTTTCGCTCCTCCTACTTCTTATTTCATTGTTTGATACTGAATAGTAACACTTGTTTTATTCTGATTTCTAACAACAGTATTTTTATCCAACGCGTTAATCTTACCATCATTATTAACATCACCTAAGATACTATTGGATGGTATTTTATTCTGATTTCTAACAACAGTATTTTTATCCAACGCGTTAATCTTA
>JAAVYR010000017.1 GCA_022791255.1 Peptococcaceae bacterium
CTGTTCAGTTTCCAAAGACCGAGTTACTAAATTATCTTACCATAACTTACCCTTCCCTGTCAACTACTTTTTTTTCATCAACTTCGGCTCGTTATCTCAGATATCCGCTCCCTTCGCAGAAAGCTTTATTAATATACCATAGCTCTAAATGTCTTGTCAACTACTTTTTAAAAACTTTTTTCTCTTTTTTTTAACATTCTTTTTGCTACCGTATAAGGTATAAATCTTTTGCTTTGACACCTATTTGTAGTAGATTTCAGTATCTTTTCTATAGATAATTATGAATACAAAAAAGAGAAAAAGTGATAAAACACTTTTTCTCTTTAAGTTTATTTTTTCTACACGTGATAAATAAATACTCTTTAAATGCTTTTAGGCATCCAATCACGTAGCCAATGAATGGTCAAACCGTCTAATTTATCAATAAACGCTTGATTGTTTTCAAATAATCTTTGACTAACACCAATACCAACTACCGGAATATTTAAACGCGTGGCCGCTTCTTTGGTGATAGCCAAACCTTCCAGCATAATCTCTGGTGTTGTATCCCCTTCCATGTGCGTATTGCTTAAGATACCATCTACCCGCCAAAAACGATTTGCATATTCTATAATAGCGTCTACATCCTTGGTAATTTGCCGTTTGGTGTTAAGCACCATAATAAGCTTTAATGCTGGGTCATTTTCAATATAACGAATATGGTTCATTAAGAGATTTACCCCTCTAGCACCATACCCTACATCAAAGATAATGTTTCCATCTCGTTCTAAAACTTCTTTTGCTTCCTCAGAATAGGTTTCTCCTGTTTCATCAATGCCATCACTTTCATCTGTAGCAAGCCCCACTACATCTACCCCACGAGAGGCCAGCATAGACTTTACCCCACGGACACAGTAGCAGGGTTCCACTAAGTCCATATCTACTAAAGTTACTTTTTCCCCTTGTCTTGCTAAATCCAAAGCTCGGTTGAGCGCTACTTCACTTTTCCCAGAAGCATATTCACCTAAATAAGCTTCTACTTTTCTTTCTGTCATGCGTACCACCTCTTGTTCTGATTTTTAACTTCATAAAAAAACTTGTTACTTCATTAATTTTTAATTCCGTATTTTTAATATGAAGGTTTTGGGTTATTCTTCTCTTATTTTATCTGGAAACCAGGTTTAAAAGCAATAGTAATTTTCATATTTCTTAAAAATTCTTCCTATTTAAATAAAACTCCTCATTCTCTCAAGAGTCACCTTCTTGTCATCCTGAGCAAAGTCAAAAGACCTTTTTCTGACATAAAAGAAAAGGAACATAGCCATCCATTTTTCAGGATAGCCATGTTCCCTTATTAAACTATTTCCCCGCTAAACCGCGATATTTTTCATATCTGAGTTTGGCGTCTTGTTCGGTTTTCGCAAACAATTCTTCCGCTTTTTCCGGATACATCTGCGCAAGAGATGCATACCGTACTTCTCCTAATAGAAAGTCTTTCATTGGCAAGGTTGGTTCCTTAGAGTCTAAACTAAATGGATTTTTACCTTCCTCTGCTAAAGCTGGATTGTAGCGATATAAATGCCAGTAACCGCTATCTACTGCTTTTTTCATTTCCGTCATAGAGGTGCTCATACCGGTTTTGATACCATGGTTTACGCAAGAAGAGTAGGCAATAATCAAGGAAGGACCAGGATAAGCCTCAGCTTCTTTAATGGTCTTCAAAGCATGAGCCATATCAGCGCCGATAGCAATCTGCGCTACATATACATAGCCATAGGACATGGCCATCATGCCCAAGTCTTTCTTCTTGGTTCTTTTACCGGATGCTGCGAATTTTGCAATAGCAGCAGTCGGCGTCGCCTTAGAAGATTGCCCGCCTGTATTGGAATATACTTCTGTGTCAAATACTAACACATTAATATCTTCACCGGAGGCAAGCACATGGTCTAGGCCGCCATAACCAATATCATATGCCCAACCATCACCACCAAAGGCCCAGAAGGATTTTTTCACCAATTGATCGCGATGGTCATAGATTTGTTTTAAGATTGGATCAGTCGCTTTTTCTAAAAGCGGTAACATTGCCTTCGTAGCAGCTTTAGAGTTATCAGCGTCATCAGGCGCAGCCAACCACATATCAAATGCAGCTGCTAATTGAGGGTCAATGTTATTTTCTTTTGCTTGTATCATCAGGTCTGCCAAGCGTTGTCTCAGCTGTTTTACAGCCAAGGCCATACCTAGACCAAATTCTGCATTGTCTTCAAATAAGCTGTTAGACCAAGCTGGACCACAACCATTTTTATTGGTGCAGAAAGGCATAGCAGGCACTGCTGCACCCCAGATAGAGGAGCAACCAGTCGCATTGGCAATGTACATTCTATCCCCAACTAATTGGGTTACTAGTTTTGCATACGGGGTTTCCCCGCAGCCAGCACATGCACCGGAGAACTCTAATAACGGTTGCTGGAATTGACTGTTCTTTACATTGTTGGCCGGTACTAATTCGTCTTTAATAGGAATATTCACCAAGTAATCCCAGTTTGACGCTTCCGTTGGAGATTGACTTGCAAAGGTTTCCATGGTAAGAGCTTTTTCTTTCGCAGGACAAACTACCACACAGCACCCGCAACCCAAGCAGTCCAAAGGACTTACCTGCATACGGTATTGCATGCCTTCCAATCCTTTGCCGATTGCCTTTAAGGTAGCCATACCTTCCGGTGCTGCAGCCTTTTCTTCTTCCGTCATCAGGAATGGACGAATAGCAGCGTGCGGACAGATGAAGGAGCATTGGTTACATTGGATACAGTTTTCAGGGTGCCATTCTGGTACAGTGGTAGCCACACCCCGTTTTTCCAGTTTAGAGCCGCCCAACGGGAAGGAACCATCTTCCCTACCCTTAAAGGCGCTAACCGGAAGGGTATCCCCTTTGTAACCTTCCAATGGCTTGAAGATGTTTTCGATGAATGGGTCGTCAGAATGACTTTCTTTAGCGGCAATAACAATATCTTTCCAGTGAGCAGGTACTGCTACCTCTTCTACAGAGGTCATACCGGCGTCTACCGCCTGATAGTTCATGTTAACGATTTTTTCCCCCTTACGGCCATAAGCTTTGACAATAGCGTCTTTCAATGCTTTCACAGCAACATCTTCAGGAATTACCTGAGAAAGCTTAAAGAACGCCGCTTGCATTACCATGTTAGTGCGATTGCCCAATCCTAAGTCTTTGGCAATATCTACCGCGTTAATGGTATAGAAACGAATATTGTTTTCAGCAATATATTTTTTCATGGTGTCAGGCAATTTTTCTTCCAGTTCTGCCTGGGTCCAGCGAGTGTTCAATAAGAAGACACCACCAGGTTTCAACCCTTCCAATAAATCATAGGTATGTACATAGGCCCGGTTGCTGCAGCTGATAAAGTCTGCTGCATTAATAAGATATGGCGCATGAATAGGGTCATTACCAAAACGCAAGTGAGAGATAGTCAGACCACCAGACTTCTTAGAGTCATAGGAGAAATATGCCTGGGCATACATGTCGGTATAAGTACCAATAATGTCTACCGCTTGCTTGTTTGCCCCTACTGTACCATCAGAGCCCAAGCCCCAGAATTTGCATTGGATGGTGCCTTTTGGCAGCATATCCGGCACATCTTTGCGTTCCAAAGAAGTGAAAGAAATATCATCGTTGATAGCGATGGTAAAGCCGTGTTTTGGCTTATCTGCATTTAAGTTGTCAAAAACAGCTACAATGTCGCCAGGTACAGTGTCTTTAGATGCTAAACCGTAACGACCACCAACGATTTCTGGTTGGATATCCGCCCCTTGCAGCGCTGCTACCACATCTAAGTATAATGGTTCACCAGCAGCACCAGGTGTTTTAATTCGGTCAATCACCGCAATTTTCTTTACAGTTTTTGGCAATACATTTAAGAAATATTCGGTAGCGAAAGGACGATAGAGACGAACTTTGATTAAGCCCACTTTTTGTCCGCAGCTGTTTAAGTAGTCTACTGCCTGTTCTGCCACTTCGCAGATGGACCCCATAGCTACCAATACTCGGTCAGCGTCTGCTGCACCATAGTAGTCAAATGGATGATAACTCCTGCCTGTGATTTTGCTAATTTCTTCCATATATTCTGCAACAATAACAGGCAACGCTTGATAAAATGGAGAACAAGCTTCTCTGCTCTGGAAGTAAATGTCAGGGTTTTGGTTGGTCCCGCGAACAACAGGATGTTCCGGATTTAAGGCATTTTCACGGAATTTTTGTAATGCTTCATAGTCCACTAATTTTGCCAAGTCATCATATTCCATGACTTCGATTTTTTGTTGTTCATGAGAAGTACGGAACCCATCAAAGAAGTGCATAAAAGGCACCCGACCTTTGATAGCAGCAAGATGTGCTACCCCTGCCAAGTCCATACATTCTTGAACGCTGCCAGAAGCAAGCATGGCAAAGCCTGTTTGTGCACAAGCCATGACATCGCTATGGTCGCCAAAAATACTCAAAGTGTGGGTAGAAAGGGTTCTTGCCGTTACATGAAGCACCCCCGGCAATAATTCCCCTGCCATTTTGTACATATTCGGTATCATCAAAAGTAAGCCTTGGGAAGCTGTATAAGAGGAGGTCAGCGCACCAGCAGACAAAGAACCATGCATAGCCCCGGCCGCGCCTCCTTCAGATTGCATTTCGACGACTTTTACCGGCTGCCCAAAGATATTTTTCTTCCCTTGCGCACTCCATTCGTCCATATGCTCTGCCATTGTAGAAGAAGGGGTAATAGGATAGATTGCTGCAACTTCTGTAAACGCATAAGATACATAAGCCGCCGCTTTGTTTCCGTCCATGGTTTGCATTTTTTTGCCCACAGTAAAATCCTCCTTTTTTCTCAAAACACCTATTTATATTTATTCTCTTACAGCTTATAGCATTCCGCTTATAAGAACAGCTTGTCCGTTAAACCAAATAAGTATGTCGCTTAGATGTTTTCGCATAAGACAAGCCGCAAAATAAATATAAATATCTTTCATTGTTTATCATTAATTATCAATTGTTTCGACGAAATACTCGCCGTTCTTCATATTATATATTATTTTTTTTTATTTATCAACTATTTCCCTTCGATATTCAAACAAAACCAGAGATTTTTTCTAGACAAACATCACCTACTAAAAATGTTCCTTGCCTACACCGTAAAGAAATATTTCAGAGCAATGAGTAATAATACACCAGGCAGCCCCAAAATACCAGTGGTAAATAAAGTAAACAGATTGATAGGCAGCGCCATGCCAGTAATGGCAGCAAAGCTGTTAAAGAAAATCATACCGCCTACTCCCAGCACCAGGTTTACCCCCAGCCGCACCAGAGAGAAAAACGCCTTTAATCCATTGCGCAACGCCACCGCAAGTAACACAAGACCGAAACAGCCCAAGCCAAAATACAACAACATTTCCTGGTTCATCTCATCGCCCCTTTATTTCATAGACTTTTTCTGTTTGGTCTATCTCTATGCAACGAGCCCTCAGCATATGCCTATTTTTTCCGCGCCCTATCATACCAGGCACCCCATCTCTGTCATCCTAAGGAGTGTAACGACGAAGGATCTAAAAAAGCCAAAGAACACTTTTCATTTTGTTCCTTGGCTTTTTATCATCTTTTTTAATGCAAAAGATACAAAATAATATCTGCTTTTTACAGAGATAAACGATAAATCAATTTAAAATACAGGTTCTACCTCTGACAGTTGTGCAGTTACAATAAGATACCTTGGGCTCGCTTTGCCAGTTCTTTTAAGAAAAGAACCAAAAACGCAATCTGGTTGCCTTTGCCTGGCAGCCTCGTCACCACCTATCTCTCCCCGCGGCAAACAGATTGCCTTCCCCGACAAAATAGCCAAAAGATCCTTCGCTTCGCTCAGGATGACAATCAGAAGTACAGACTACCTCTCCATGTCATCCTGAGGGGCATTGGCCCCGAAGGATCTTTAATACTATTGCGGGGAGCCGCCGCCTGTTTGACGCGGGGAACGGCAAGTGGTGACGAGGCTGCTACTAGGTCAACCAGGCGGCAGTTTTGCTTCTTTTTCTAAAAGAAGTTAAAGACCTACCCAAAGAAACTTACAGCATTTGCCCAACTGTAAAAAGTAGAACCCATATTGTTAAATAGTTACTCCTTCCTCCAGAGGTACTAAGTATTTCTTTTGTACAGCGTGGCACTATCTAAAAAGGACCTGCATTTTTATTTGCAAGTCCTTTTTTAATACGATTTTATAATTCCCGCCTGCCCCAGAAAGCCCGGGAAAGAGTAGCTTCATCTGCATATTCCAGATCGCCCCCTACCGGGATACCGTGGGCAATTCTCGTCACCTTGATGCCCAGTGGCTTAATGAGCCGGGAGAGATAAAGCACCGTGGCGTCCCCTTCTACACTGGGGTTTGTAGCCATGACCACTTCTTGGATACCCCCTTCTTTCAGCCGCTTCATGAGCATGTCGATGGTCAGCTGCTCCGGACCGATGCCCTCCATAGGAGAGATAGCCCCATGGAGCACATGGTATCGCCCGTGAAATTCTCTGGTGTTTTCCAACATGACCACATCTTTAGGCTGCTCCACCACACAGAGGATGGTCTCATCACGAGTTTGGTCCTTACACACCATACAAGTGTCCTCATCGCTTAAGTTGCCGCATATCTTGCAGTGACGGATTTTCTGCCGCGCCTCTACGATGGCGCCGCCCAGCCCACAAGCATCCTGTTCCGGCGCCGCAAGCAGGAAGAAAGCCAGCCGCTGAGCAGATTTTGGTCCCACACCCGGCAGCTTCATCAGGTAGTTGATTAAGTTGGTCATAGAAGGGGGGTAATGATAATTCATGGTTTAAAACATTCCTCCAGGCATTTTCATCCCACCAGTGATTTTCTGCATTTCACCAGCAGCTAATTCCTGAGATAAGCGCAAAGCTTCTTTGACAGCAGCCAGCACCATGTCTTCTAACATTTCCACATCTTCCGGGTCTACAATTTCCGGATTGATTTTGATAGAGAGGATATCTTGCTTGCCATTGGCTACCGCTTGCACCATACCACCGCCAGCAGCAGCTTCTACTGTCATGTCCACCAAATCCTCTTGTAGTTTTGCCATATCAGCCTGCATTTTTTGTGCCTGCTTCATTAACTTTTGCATGTTTCCGAAACCCATTTTTCGTCCTCCTTATTTTCACCCATACACTATTTATTTTCTGTTATCTATCATATACCGAAATGGCTTATCCGGTCAAAGCTTTTCATCTTATTCTCAGAAAATATTTTTAGTCGTCAAATTCTTCCACTTCTAACCCATCAAAAGCCTGACTCCAGTCCGGTCCATCGTCTTCTTCCGGTTCCGAGGTAAAGCCGGGGTCTATCGCCTTTTCCTTATGTTTCGGCGCACCCCAGGGCGCTTCCCCACCCTCATCAGCAGTAAGAGGCGGCTCCTCTGGTGGCAGCCAGTCATCCGGCAGCGCCGTATCTGCTTGCTCCTGATGAGAAACAGCGGCTATGCTCCCCTCTAGGCCACATTGCACCGTAAGCCCCGTGCCAAATAGCTGCGCCAAGATAGCCTCTACCTTTTCCTTATGTTTCGGCTGCAGCATCGCTTCCATGTGGATTTTGTATTTATCAGAAAAAGATAACCACAATACCCCATCTGCCAGTGCAGCCACTGTCCCCTCCCGCAAGAAAGCATAGGTCGTCACTTGCTGTTTTCGCACTTCCGTTAAGATGTTTTGCCACTGGGCCTTGACGGTTTCTAGTGTTACCGCACCACCAGGTACAACAGACGGCTTTGATTGGGCTGGCTTTTCCGCTTTCACAGCAGCTTTCGCCACTGGTTTTACTGCCTGTTTTGCAGCACCAAATGGAGCCTCATCCGCTCCACCCCAAGGCACATCTTCTTCCACCCAGTTAGCCTTTGCAGCTGGTTCTTTTTTAGGAGCAGTCTTTGGTCCCGGTTTTGCCGGTGCCGCTGTTTCCCACGGTGGCAATTCTTCCTTTGCAGGTGTAGCTGGTTGTTTTACAAGAGGAGCCGGTTTTTCTGCCCCCACTGCATCTACTGGTCCCGCTGGCCCTACTGGTCCTACCGGGGCGGCAGCTTTCGCTGCAGATACAGCCGCCGATGCTGCAGATACAGCTTCTGCTTGCGGCATAGCAGCCTTTAGTAAAGATAGTTCTAAAACGATACGAGGCTGCACTGCATTACGCAACCGATAATCTACTTCCCCTAACATCTGCATGAGAGATAGGATAACCCCATTATCCGGCAAAGCCCCCTGCTGCAAGGCTCTGTCCACAGCAGCATTTTTCTGGCTATCCGGCATGAGCTGGAACAAAGCTAAGCTGCGAAAATGCTCTAATAAGTCCTGTAAAAACTGACGCAAATCTTTCCCCTGACTGACCAGCTGTTCAATGCCTTCCAGGATAAAAGATAGGTTTTGCTGATACAGTGCTGCTGCCATCCCCGCAATAAAATCACCATCCATAGCGCCCAAGACCATGGCTACTGTCTCTGCCGTGACCTCATCAGGAGCAAAGCTCACACATTGGTCCAGGAGGCTCATCGCGTCCCTGAGTCCCCCTTCTGCCTTTTTAGCGATAGCTTCCACCGCTTCTTGGGTAATAGCAATATGCTCTTTTTCCGCTACCTCTTTTAGCCGCAAAGAAATATCCACCAGGCTAATGCGGCGAAAGTCGAAGCGCTGACAGCGAGAAAGGACCGTCAAAGGAATTTTATGAGCTTCCGTCGTCGCTAAGATAAAAATAACATGGGCAGGCGGTTCTTCCAATGTCTTTAGCAGCGCATTAAATGCCTCGTTGGTCAACATATGAACTTCATCGATAATGTACACTTTGAATTTTTCCTGAGCCGGCGCATAGCGTACCCGCTCCCGCAAATCCCGAATTTCATCAATGCCCCGATTAGAAGCAGCGTCGATTTCCATAATATCCAGAGATTGCCCTTCTTTAATACGTTTGCAGGCTTCACACTCTCCGCAAGGTTCGCCGTTTTGTAAATGCAAGCAGTTTACCGCTTGTGCCAAGATTTTTGCCGTACTGGTTTTCCCAGTGCCCCGCGGTCCACAAAAAAGATAGGCATGGACGATACGCCCTGTCTCTAGCGCATGCTGTAGCGTTTTACTGATGTGAGCCTGCCCCACCAACTCCCGAAAGTCCCCAGGACGAAATTTCCGATATAGCGCCGTATAACTCATAAATAATCCCCTTTATTCTCACTGGTAGTCCAGCATTTCCATTCTCGCCATTATGCAAATAGTGCAAAAGTAACCATTAACCTTATTTATTTCTCCCGATAACGCCATTTTCCTGCAAACAAAAAAGAGAATAGCTATTGCTACCCTCTTTCCTAAAAAAATATAAAAATTACTGCTGCACACTGCTGCTCGAGATAGACTTCCAAGCGTTACCCAAGCAGTTAGCTCAAACCGGGTTTCCCCACGGCACACAAACGGAGCCGCTTACCGCTGCTTCCTTCCGGACCTGACGGGGTTCACGGCGGTTTATTGCGCAGGACCCAATTCTCATCACCACTTACTTGGGGCAGACCCTACAAGTCACGCCCTCACAGAAGAATTCAGCCTCTCTATAGCGGATTGAGAGTTACAAGGCACCGCTACCGCCCCACCTAGTGCAGCAAACTTTTATTTGCTTCATTTGCCCATAGACACTCTTTTATCATATATGCCGAATGTGAAAAAGTCAACTAAGAATATTTGGTTATTTTGTCCCACAAATCCAATGACTATAAATGCCCTGATAGCTCCTACGCCTTTCTAATTCTCCATCAATAGCATTCATGACCACAAATTTTTTTAGGCTCCAGCGCGGCGCAATCAAGTCTGCCTTGATACCATCTCCTGTAATCCGCTGAATAACCACCTCTGCTGGTAACAGTTCCAGCTGATCGCAGACCACTTCCACATAATCTTCCATGGTCATAGCAGCGAACTCCCCTGCTCCATACTCTTCAGCCATTCTGGTACCGGCAATGATATGTAAAAGATGGATTTTTACACTATGAGGATGTAGCTTTGCCACTTCTGCCATGGTTTCCACCATCATATCTTTGGTTTCTCCCGGCAGCCCGTTGATGATGTGGACACAGACAGGGATACCTCTAGACGCTAACTTCTCATAACCAGCTAAAAACTCGGCATAGGAATGTCCCCGATTTATCCGCTTCGCCGTTGTATCATGAATAGTTTGCAGACCTAATTCTACTATTAAATAAGTACGCTGGTTCAACTCCGCCAGATAGTCCACCACATCGTCAGGAAGAGCGTCCGCTCTTGTTGCAATGCTAAGCCCCACCACACCGGGCTGAGCCAGCATCAGTTCATATTTTTCTTTTAACGCTGCCAAAGGCCCATAAGTACTGGTATTGGCTTGAAAATAGGGGATGTATCTTGCTGCTTCCGGCCATTTTTTATGGAGAATAGCTTTTACTTCTTCATATTGGGTTAATAAATCAGCAGGCGCTACCTGACGCTGGGCATAGCTGCAATAGGTGCAGCCACCCACCCCTCGAGTACCGTCGATATTTGGACAGCTGAAGCCTCCATCTAAAGAGACCTTAAACACTTTGCCGCCAAACTTTTCTTTTAAATGATAATCCCAAGTATGATACCGCTTGCCACCTTCCGCTGCATGATAGGGAAAGGGATTTTCCATTATATGATTAATCCTTTCTTTCACTTTTGCTAATTATCTTACCATAGCTGCCGATTTTTGTATAGTTTCTCCTTTCTTTTTGGCAGAAAAACCACTGCAAAAGTATTTTGATTATAAAATAATTACCAAATAAAAATATATGCTTTTTACAGCTTTTCATCTTGAACATTTACAATGTTAGTGCTATAATATGCAAATAAAATCTTTTTCCGGAAAGAAGGTGTAAAAAATGCCCACGGATAATCTCCAAAACTATCAACCTCAATTACATCCTGCCGCCGTTACCATTATTACCGGCCACTACGGCAGCGGTAAGACTAATTTTGCCATGAATTTAAGTTTAGCTTATCAGCACCAAGGTGAGGATGTGACATTGTGCGATATTGATATCGTCAATCCTTATTTCCGCTCGGCAGATTTTGCACCTCTTTGTGCAGAACATGGCATTCATCTGATTACACCGCCTTTTGCCAATAGCAATCTAGATACCCCTATCCTCACTGGTCAGGTAGACGGCGCCATCACAAACGGAGCATGCGTCGTATTAGATGTAGGTGGTGATGATGCAGGAGCAGTCGCTTTGGGCAGATACCAGGAAAAGATTACAGCACGAGAAAGCTATCAGATGATATTGGTAGTCAATCAATGTCGCCCCTTAACGGCAACAGCAGAGGATGTAGTGGCCATGATTGATGATATTAACAGAGCTTCCAAACTCTCTATCACCCATATCGTCAATAATTCTAACCTAGGCCCAGATACAACCCTAGAGCAGATTACCACTAGCTTAGATTACGGGGCAAAGATTATTGAGCTTTCCGGTATTCCCCTTTTGTATCAAGCAATACCGCGAAAGCTGCTCGACCCAATCTGTGCAAGAACTGTTCCTGACAACAGATTGCTACAACTTTATGAAGAAAGAAAGATTTTTCCTGTAGATATTTTCGTAAAAGCCCCCTGGACACCATAAAAGCATCGCTCCACTATCTTGCTTGAGCAGGGCCGAAACATCTCGCACTTGCCTGGCATGCTGAGCCCAAGGCGAAGCATCCCACACGCCCCTGTCATGCTGAGCGTAGCCGAAGCATCTTTTTCAGCAGGTTTCATTTAGGAAGATTTTAACGGAAATATTTATATAGAAGATTTTAGTATATTTAAAGAGACAAACTACCGTCATTCTGAGGCAAACCCAAAGAATGCTAATAAATAAATGGAGGTTTTACCATGGCAAAGACCATCATCAATGAAAATCTTTGTAAAGGCTGTGCGCTATGCGTAGAAGTATGCCCGAAGAAGATTATTCATTTACAACAAGATAAATTAAATGCAAAAGGCTATACACCCGCCTATATCAGCGAGGAAGATATGGAGAAATGTATCGCCTGCGCCTTCTGTGGCATGATGTGTCCAGATAGCGCCATCCGCGTCGAAAAATAAACAGAAACTTATCATTGCAACAACCTACAGAGAAAGGTAGTGTAAATATTCTATGACAGCAAAACAAACAGAACGGGTATTGATGAAAGGCAATGAAGCCATGGCAGAAGCTGCTATCCAGGCAGGCTGCCGCCACTTTTTCGGCTACCCTATTACCCCTTCTACAGAAATCGCCGCTTACATGTCGAAAAGAATGCCCAAAGTAGGCGGCACTTATTTACAAGCAGAGTCGGAAGTTGCCGCTATCAATATGGTATTAGGCGCGGCCGCTGCAGGCGTGAGAGTCATGACAGGTTCTTCCTCTCCCGGCATTTCCTTAAAGAGCGAAGGCGTCTCTTACTTAGCCGGTTGCGACTTGCCTTGCGTGATTATTAATGTACAGCGGGGCGGCCCGGGCTTAGGCGGTATCCAGCCCTCTCAGGCAGACTATTGGCAAGCTACCAAAGCTTGGGGCCACGGCGATTTCCAGATTTTAGTTTATGCCCCCTCCACCGTTCAGGAAATGGTAAACCTGATGATGGAAGCATTTGACAAAGCAGATGAATACCGCATCCCCGCATTAATGTTGGTAGACGGCTTGCTGGGGCAAATGATGGAACCTATCGTTTTCCCAGAAAAAGACTTGAGCAAATTACCGGAAAAACCTTGGGCTACCAATGGTCATAAACACAAAAGAGAACATAACATTGTCAATTCTCTGTGCTTAAAGCCAGATGAATTGGAACAACAAGTTATCGCCCGCTTCGCCCGCTATGATGTGATTAAAGAAAGAGAAGCAAAAGCAGAAGAATACTTGGTAGATGACGCAGATATCGTCTTAGTCGCTTTCGGTGCGACAGCCAGAACCACTAGAAGCGCCGTAGATATGGCACGAGAAAAAGGCATCAAAGCCGGGATGATACGGCCCATTACCTTGTGGCCTTTCCCAGAAAAAATCATTCAAAAAGCTTCGAAAACTGCCCAGTGCTTCTTAAGCGTAGAAATGAGCATGGGCCAAATGATTGACGATATCAAGCTGGCAATTAACTGTGCAAAACCCGTTCACTTCTATGGCAGAACCGGCGGTATGGTACCGATGCCTGTAGATATCTTAGGCAAAATCGAAGAATTAGCAAGGGGGTTAAAGTAAATGACAGTTGTATATGAAAAACCTCAAGCTTTAAACGATATGGTCATGCACTATTGCCCTGGCTGCACCCATGGGATTATTCATAAGCTGGTAGCAGAAGTCATCGACGAAATGGGCATCGAAGGGGAAACCATTGGTATCGCCCCTGTAGGCTGCGCCGTAATGGCCTATGAATACTTTAAATGCGATATGATTGAGTCGCCTCACGGTCGTGCACCGGCTTTAGCAACAGGAGTAAAGCGGTCTTTACCGGAAAACTTCGTTTTCACTTATCAAGGTGATGGCGACCTTGCCGCTATCGGTGCTGCAGAAATCGTCCATGCTGCTACCCGCGGTGAAAAGATTACTGTTATTTTCGTGAATAACGCCATTTATGGCATGACTGGCGGACAGATGGCGCCGACAACCCTTCCTGGACAAGTAACGCAGACTTCTCCTTACGGCAGAAATGTAGAAACAGAAGGCTTTCCTATCCATGTGTGCGAAATGCTTTCTACTCTAGATGGCACTGCTTATGCAGAACGAGTGGCTGTGAATAGCATCCCGAACATTCGTAAAGCGAAGAAAGCCATCCGTCGCGCCTTTGAAGCCCAGAAAAACAAAGAAGGTTTCTCTATCGTAGAAATCCTCTCTACTTGTCCTACCAACTGGGGCCTGTCTCCTGTAGACGCTTTAGGCTGGCTAGAAGAAAATATGATCCCTTATTACCCATTAGGCGTGTATAAGGATAAATCCGCAGCAGCAAAAGAGGAGGTAAAATAAGATGACAAATTATAATATTTTACTTGCCGGCTTTGGCGGACAAGGGATTTTATTTAGCGGCAAAGTTATTGCCAATGCAGGATTGGTAGAAGGCAAAGAAGTATCTTGGCTCCCTTCTTATGGCCCAGAAATGCGTGGCGGCACCGCTAACTGCAGCGTCTGCCTTTCTGAGAAATCCATTGGCTCTCCTTTGGTTACCACACCAGATATTCTGGTAGTCATGAACCAACCTTCTTATGAAAAATATATCGATGCAGTGGTTCCCGGCGGTAAAGTGTTTATTGACAGCACCTTAATCCAGGCCAACTGCACAAGAACCGATATTGATATTTATGAAGTACCATCTACACAAATGGCCAAACAACATAATATGACTGGCCTTGCCAATATTATCCTTATTGGTAAAGTGCTGAAAGAAACAGGCTTTGCTGCTGCCGAAAGTGTAGAAGCAGCCATTCGCAAATGCGTTTCCGCCCGAAAAGCCCATTTAGTAGATGTAAATATGCAGGCTATCCAGTTAGGCATGAATGCTTAATGCTATGCTAGAGATGTAAAGAAATCGAGGTGTTTATATGACCAGTGAATTACAAGAGTTTGCCGGCCGGCTCCGTTCTTTGCGAGAGTTATCAGATATCTCCGTAGAAGAAATGGCAGAAGTTTGCGGCGTAACTGTAGAAGAATATTTAAATTGTGAAGAAGGAAAACACGACTTTCCCTTCACCTTCATTTATAAAGCCTCCCAGAAATTAGGGGTCGATATGGCGGATTTGCTTACCGGGGAAGGCCCTCGCCTCTCCCTCATGTCCGTGGTACGAGCAGGCAAGGGTGTGCAGATTAAACGGCAAAAGGGCTTAAACTATTTTAACTTAGGCTATCATTTTAAAGACCGCTATGCAGAACCCTTCTTGGTAGAAGGCAAATATGACCCAGAAGCAGACAATCAACCCATACCCATGGTTTACCACGAAGGACAAGAATTTGACTATGTATTAAAAGGACAACTCCGCGTCCGTGTAGACCAAAACGAAGTAATCTTAAATCCTGGCGACGCCATTTATTTTGACTCCGGCCATCCCCATGGCAATGTACCTACTGGCGGCGAAGACTGCCTGTTTTTAGCTGTCGTTATCAAAGACATGGAAAACGAAGACAACAAGGAGTGATAACGCATGCGGCAAATATATAAAGAGTTTGTAGAAGAATTATATAATGACCAGGGAGAATTGGCACGGTTCCATGTTACTGCCGATGAAGATTTCAATTTTGCCTATGATGTCATCGACCGCTTGGCAGAAAGAAGTCCGGAAAAACGCGCCATGGTATGGTGCAACGACCACGACGAAGAACACACCTTCACCTTTAAGGATATGAAGGAAAAGAGCGACGCTACCGCCGCCTTTTTACAAAAGTTAGGTGTGAAAAAAGGCGATAAGGTTATGCTCATCTTAAAGCGACACTATGAGTTTTGGTTCACCATCTTGGCATTACATAAATTAGGCGCTGTCACCATTCCCGCTACCAACCAATTACAGGAAAAGGACATTGTCTATCGCATTAACACCGCTAAAATTACTACTGTGGTCTGCACTGCTGACGGCGTTGTTTCCGACGCTGTAGATGAAGCCGCAAAACAATGCCCTACCTTAACCACAAAAGTTATCGTGCGCGGTAAAAAAGACGGCTGGCATAACTTCGACGAGGAACTGGCTAACGCCCCCGCCTTTGTCAAACCGGAGTTAAACCTGACTGCCGAAGATGTAAGCATGATTTATTTTACATCCGGCACCACCGGTATGCCGAAAATGGTAGCTCATAACTTTTTATTACCTTTAAACCATGTCATTACTGCTGTATACTGGCAGGATGTAAAGCCGGACGGTCTACACCTGACCATTTCCGAAACAGGCTGGATGAAAGCTATGTGGGGGAAATTATACGGACAATGGCTGGCTGAAGCAGGCATTTTCGTTTATGATATGGACCGCTTCCACGCCGGCGATGTCTTAAAGAAAATCGAACAATATAAAGTTACCTCTCTTTGCGCCCCGCCTACCATGTTTAATTTCTTCTTGTTAGAAGGGTTAGAAAAGTACGACTTATCCTCTTTGCAACATACCAGCATTGCCGGGGAAGCATTAAATCCTGATGTATTTAACCGTTTCTATCAAGCAACCGGATTAAAGCTCATGGAAGGATATGGACAAACAGAAGCGGCATTGGTAGTAGGTACCTTACGCCACATGGAGCCAAAGCCCGGCTCTATGGGAAAACCCATTCCCGCTTACGAGATAGATTTGGTAGATAAAGAAGGCAACCATGTATCGGTAGGCACCACAGGCGAAATCGTCGTGAAAACAGGTGACGAAAAACATCCCTATGGTCTCTTTATGAACTATTATGAAGATGAAGAACGAACCAACGCCGCTTGGCATGATGGCTATTATCACACCGGCGATATGGCCTGGAAGGATGAAGACGGCTATTATTGGTATGTGAGCCGTATTGACGATGTGATTAAATCTTCCGGTTATCGTATCGGACCTTTTGAAGTAGAAAGCGTGCTGATGGAGCACCCCGCCGTGCTGGAATGCGCCATCACCGGTGTTCCCGATGAAATTCGCGGCCAAGTAGTAAAGGCAACTATCGTACTAAACCCAGGCTATGAACCAGGAGAAGAATTAAAGAAGGAACTGCAAAACTTTGTCAAGCATAAAACTGCTCCTTATAAATATCCTCGCATCATCGATTTTGTACCAGAACTGCCGAAAACCATCAGTGGGAAAATCCGCCGTAGCGAAATCCGTAAACAGAAATAAACATAATCAATAAAAAAAGGGGCGCAATGCATTTGCATTGCGCCCCTTTTGTGTATATATGTGTATATATAAGAAATAAAAAAGAAAGAAGAAAATCAAATAAAACAAATTATCGTGCACATGTAATTACTCACCATTATGTTTTTCTTTTAATTGTTCTAATGTTTTTAGTAATATACCAGGTAGTTTTACACCACAAGCCCCCGCATTTTCCAGAATGGATAATGCTTCTTCTGCAATGTAATAACCACATACCACATCACGAATGGTCGATTGCCCTGGTAACAGCGTATGGTCTAAGACCACTGCTACCGCTACAATCACTAAGATGAGGATTTTTCTTAATCCCCCATGAAACATTTGTCGCGACTCCAGCCCCCCACCGGCCGTTTTTTTTGACTTATTTAAAAGCGCTGCAATTACCCCAGAAACAAAGTCTAAAGCCATAAAGGTACAAAGAGCTGCAAGCCAACCATCCCAACCGCCAAGAAAATAACTAATGCCCCCGGCAAGTATTCCAGAAAAAAGTTTTAATTCTAATATCCAGTTTTCCATATTCCCCTCCTCTCAATGCATCTGTTGCAATCTATAGACCTTCCACTATTGGACCCTATTTAAGCCTGATACTCTTGTTCTGTAATTTCCTTGTACTCTTCTGCTGTAATGATACCTTTTTTTACAGCCATTTTTACCATGAGCAGAGACCATAAACCTCTTGTATAGTTCCGTTTAATTGTTGCAAAGTTCATTTTTTATTGCCCCCTTTTATTCCACATCTGGTAATGTTGCCATTACTTGGTATTCCATAGCAGCAGCAATGCGCTCCTCTGCAGTAGGAGTTTCATCGGGTTTACTCATTTCCTCTTCAAAGGCTTCAATAGCTGCCAGCTTTTCTTCATCAGTGCTGCAGCTAGAAAAGTCACAACCCTGCGCTTCATATACAGAAACCATCTGCCCTAAAGTACCAAAGAAAGAACCGTTAATTTCCCCCGCTCCACAAATCACTTTAATATTATCTAGTCTTGCTACAGGATACCGTTCCATCCATTGCTCCGCTGTAAAAACTTCGCCAATAGGTGTAATCACCGCATCTTGCTTGTTCCAAATTGCATATTTACTCATCGTTCCACTTCTCCTTTATTAGTCTAATTTATAGGCTTCTACTTTTGCACCCTTCTCCCAGCCACCAGCTAAAATAGCAGCATCACCCACTGTTGTCATTCCAGCCGGCTTCCGCTTATAGACAAATGACTCTTGCTGCTCTAATGTCAAAGATTGATTATAAGAGTACATGAGATTAGAAGTCCCATCTCCTACGATTAATGCATAATCCCCCAAAGTAACTGCCTTTTGATTTACCGGACATTTGATACCGGTAGATGCTAGCTTGCTCAAGCTTCGATCATATATCTCCGGCACCTGGGCACTAACAGAAACACTTGGTAAAAAGATGGCATAGCCCTCTACTGCAGCTGGAGTATAAGTATATGTATTTACCTTAGGTAAGTTATAATGGGTTAGTGCCGCGTCAAAAGCCTCTGCTGTATATACCCTGCTATCGACATAATCACCAGAAGAGTTTTTTTCCGTATGGATCCCCCCAGCAAAAAGAATATATGGCCCCACACAATTACCAGCTGCAGCCGATTGAGTCACATTTAAATCTGCAAGAGATTTCACCAAACTCTTGTTATAAAAGTTTACTGCCCGCCAAGACATGCCAGAACGATTATGCCCCCCAGCAAATGCCGCATAGCTATCATTACAAGCAGATGGCGGGTTATTGTTATGAGGGTTTTCTAACCCCTCTGCCTCTGTTTGCGTCAAGCTATCATCATAAACATATACGCTTTTCCGGTCATTATACATATCAGCTTTACCCCCAGCAAATAACGCATATCCACCGATTTGTCCTCCCGATAAATTAGCTATGGTAGCCGGCAAAGCCGGCGATACTGTATGCACAAAATTTTTATCATAGGACTCTACAGCGCTTGTTCTATTCCCCGAACCAGAAAAAACCCCTCCAGCAAAAATTGCATAGTTACCTGTCGTTGCAGCTGCAGTAGTACCCTTTGTGCTATTTAACTCTTCTAGTTCTCCCGCATATTTGGGTTTGAATGCCCCAAAGAAAAGCTTAGCAATACCGCCAACGCCAATATATCCCTTTTTGATTTTTTGTGCAACGCCATCTACCCCGATATAAGCTTTTTTTGCCAAATGAGCAAGACTACCTACTCCGATGTAACATTTTTTTGCCACACTGCCACCACCTATTCATAAACAAAGTAAATGTTGCCAGTAGCAAGAGCAGAGGTCCCGGCTGTCAAATCAGTAGTCCCTGCATAGATGTTACGCATCTGAGGAGTGCCCACTGTTTGAGCACCGCCTGCTGTGAGCATGCCCGTAGCCGTACCACCTGTTTTTAATAAAGCATTGTTTTGCACCTGGGCCTCGGCATATTGCTGTAGCTCTGATTTTGCCGTCGAGATTGCTGCCGGCATTGATACCGTCACGATTTCATCAGCTTTTGCATTCACTAAAGAAGTCGCCGTTGTCGTCGCCACCGTCCCTGCTATTTGTTGGGCCCGTTCTTCCGTACAATAAATCATACTGCTGTCGACGACTGCAGTAATGTTTGCACTATCACCGATTTGCATCACCATAGAAAAGAGAAATTCCATAGGCCCCGCACTAAAAGTAGGAATATATTCCACATGACTAGCCTCATAACCATAGGCATAGAGGATTTCCCCATCATCAGGGTCTGTCGCATATAGCCCCACTTCTCGCCAATAAAAGGGTACAGAAATATCTTGATTGGAGAAATTCATGGTTACTTGCGCCTGGTCTCGATTTACCATTACCCCCGAAATAGATAAGGATTTCACCGCCTGGACTAAAGAAGTTCGTGCTAAAATATCATCCCCGGCAGGCAATACGCCACTGCCGATTTCCGCCCGAGAAAAAGAAATAGTACTACCTACTTGGGCCTTAGCCAGTAACCGTTTTCCCTTGTTGGTGATGTAAAAGTTTTCAAAAGCCATTTTCTAGTTCACCTGCCTGATTTCAAATTTTTTCATCATCCGTAACATAGCCCCCCAATAATTCTTAGAAAGACTTGCCTGTTCATAGTTGATTTCATAGATTAAATGCGCCGGTTTACACCGATCTATTGCAGCCCGTACCTCCGTCTCATCCACATTAGAAGGCAAAGTGTTTAAGTAAATACCAAAAGTATTAGCCGCTATGTTTTCTTGAATGCGCGTTTGTACGCCGCCGCAAAGTGCTGCTACCATTTGTGCCATTTTATAAGGCGTTATTGGCGCTCGTTCCCGGACCGTAGCCACCAGTAAATCCCGTCTCTCCTTCAGAGACTTTTCTACATTGGTTTTGATGCCATATTGCTGCTCCCAAATATCAATAGACCAAGTCACCGTTTGCGGATAAGCCTGCACCGCAATTTCTGTAATCCAGCCTTTTAGCTCATCTAGCTCACTCCCAATCACCTGAAAGAGCCACAATCCAATAGGCCCATTTTCATAAATAGGAGAAACATAGCCCAGAATTTTTCGTCCCGTATCAGATTGGACAATTTTTTTGGCTAATTCTGTACTACACTGTCTCATACCGTAAACACCACCTGACCTGTTACTGGATATAGATTAGAAGCAATCGTAAGATTTGCCGTATTGTTATTGACTTTTATATTGCTATAATCCAGTACCCCAGGGATTTGCAGCAGTAGATTTACCACCTGGCTATATTTTAAGCTACCGTTTTCTACTGCCTCCGGATAAATACTTTTTAGCAAATCAGCAAAAGCTTTTTTCACTGCTTCTACCGTAGTCGTCCCATCAATGCTAATGGTTCCCTGAATGTTGACCGTCAGTGCAGTAGGTGCTTTCACTTCTAAGACTGCATTAATAGGCGCTAGACGCTGCTCAGGCTTATCTGGCGACATGATATGCTGATTAACAGCCGTGCATAAAGAGGCACTGGCTAAGTCTCCTTGACTGTCTACCAATAGCAGTTGGATTTTCCCAGAAGCGTCAGTTGGCGGGATAACCGTTACCGCACCGACCCCTTCCACTTCTAAAGCCCACCGTTTATAATCAGCTAGACTTCCGACAAAGGAGATCCCTTGGTTTTGATCATAGGCCACAATGCGAGCACGTAAAGCCTCATCACTTTCAGCCTCTATGCCGCCACTTACTGCTGCCTGATTATTGACTGTCCCGATACCAGCAATCATGTTGCCCGTTAAGAGAATGGTTCCCGCTGATACATTTCCAGTTATCCCAGGCACCACTGCTGTGATAGGAACTGTAACATGACCAGCTGCCCCAATGGTTGCTTCCTCATCTGTTAAAAATTCAATAGCAGGTTGTTCTGCCGTGCCACTGGTAAATAAAGAGGTTTTTACTGGTATAACGGTACCTGCTGTTCCTGTAATCGTTACCTGTCCCTGGGCGGCTATAGCTTCCTTTCTAGTAATACCACGATTAGCCGCATGTAAATCTAACCATTGCCCCGAGGCATAAAAGGGAAACATTTCTTTGATGGCTTCATTAAGCTGAAATTCTATCATTTCCGCTTTTTCCAGTGCAGTAGGTCGAGTAAAGTCCCAGACGAATTGCCCCTCGCTGGTATCAATATCTTCCGGAAGCGCCGCTAACATCCTGCTATGGATTTCCGCTGTACTTTGTCCCTGCAAGAAGGCAGGCGCCTTGTATTCATAATTATTTTTCATCATCTCACCTCCTATACTTCTACAGACAATTCTATTTGTTGCTGTTCTTTCCCCATTACCTTGCAGGTCACTAAAATACGATCGCCCAGATTATCAAAGAAAAAATCACTGACAGAATAAGTTCTGCCCGCCGGGTCTGCCATTAATGCTTCCGTTATTTCCTTTTCCAGCGCCAAGCAAACCGATGCATAAGAGGAAAGGCTCTTTATCCGCTGCCGCTCAATGCCGATTTCCCCTGAATAAGCAAGGCAAGCAAACCGTGTCGTGCAGATCGTTTTGATGCACCATTGTTTCCAAGCTTCTACCCCATCACATTGCTGGATAGCCCCTCTGCCATCTGTTGCAAAATCCCCTTTTTCAAAATCAAAATAGCAACTAGGCACATATTGCGGTTTTTCTTTTTTATCAAAGCTTGCCATAATGTCCCCTGTATCAAAGGAAAATTCAGGATATAGTTCAACCATTGTTTCTCACCCCCACCACCGTTGCCGGCATAAATTTATCTATCACGACAGCGTCCTCTTCTACCCAGGCGACTAATACACGATCTCCTGGCTGCAGCGCGGATAAGCTTTCTGGCAAAGCCACCTGATGACTATGGTTATCAGCAATGTTTGTCACCACCCAATCTTCCTGATCAGGCAAAGCAGCCATGCGACAGATAAAATAATCCCCTTTGGGAATTGGTACCGGGAAGCTATTGGTTTTTAAGCTAAAATCTTCTAAAATACTGCCAAAATCCAGCACATTTGGTTTTTCACTGATTTGCCGCATTTTTTCCACAAGCGCAGTTGCCATTTTCGTCATGGCCTGTTGCTCTCCCTTACTTTGCTCTATTGCCATATGTTCCCTCATCCCGCCTTTCGTTGCAAAGTCACTGTCATTTTTTTAGGCCCAGCCTGATGGACAATGCCTGTCACATAGAAACTACCTAATAAATTCCCCGCTGAGATATCTAGCTGTTCCCCTTTACGCAGCAGGGGAATATCTGGTGCCGTTATGGTAATGGTTTCACTAGGACGCCCCTGCTCTTTAAGGATGGTCTCAGCCTTTTTCCGCAAGTCAGACATGGCGCTGCCTCTGGTATAAGGAACGATTTGCTGCAAAGTACCATATTTCATTTCCCCCTCTACCGTAGCGAGGATAGGCGGCCGTCCTTCTGCTGCTCCCTTACCAGTAATCAATACTTTCGTTGTCAGATGATCAAGAGAGATTTGATTTTGGGTAGAAAGAACAAACTCATGAGAAGACAAGGTGTAAATCTTTTGATTGTTCCCCCAAGGCAAGATATAAAAAGTCCCGCCTTTGTTCAGCAATACATAATGCTCCCCTAATACAGACTGTGCTTCATTTAAAGCGTCAAATATCATTTCCCCAACTGTCTTATTTTTATAGAGTAGTTTTCCATGGGTAATGCTTCTCCATTGATATTGCAGTGGGATTTGCCAAGCCCCGGCAATACTTTCCACGATATTTTTAGTTTGCTGTCCCGCTGGAAAATAACGATTATCCTTGGATTTCTGTAAATAGATTAAGTCATCATAGGCCGTGATTTTTAAGGTTTTTTCCTTTTCACTGGTGTAATCCCAGTTCCAGATGGTACCACGAAATACTTCCTGGATACCTTCTCCATAATCAGCAAAAATACAGATTTTTCCACCAGGACGCACCAGACTGTGCAAGAGCTGCCCATCTGCTGTTAAAACATTGACAAAGGTAACTTGTGCCTTCATAGCCAGTTCCTCCATACTTTCCTGCCAAGAGAGAGCAAGCAGGGCGTCTGTCAGGTCCAGAGAGGTTCCTTCCGCAGTAATACATAAACAAACATAACGGATTTTTTGTATGTCCAGCATCGTGTTCCCCCTTTTCTTAACCAGGCATCTTTAATATTTGGCCTGGATATATCTGGTATTTATTGCCACCTTTTTTGTTTCGGCTATCGATGGTTCCTTGGTTCAGCTGGTAGATTTCCCCATAACGACTGCCCTGCCCTAATACCTTTTGTGCAATGGACCAAAGACTGTCGCCTGTCTTTACCGTATAACTAGCCTGCTGCTGCTGATTTGCCCGAGAAATGCTGTTGTAAGCAGCATTTGCCGTTGGGCGTTTTGCCTTTATCCCCAGTTCTTTCCTGGCAATGAGTTGGATTTGGTATTGATAATCCCCATATCCCCCCATATAAGTCATTTGATAGCTAGCCAAATAAACATCTTCATTGATTGGCGTTTCCGTGATTAGCAGCCGCAATTTCGCCCCCGTCACCCGCCATAGGGAAAATATCTCCTGGATTTCCTTAGGGGATTGCCAGCGTCCAGCTAGATAAGATTGTTTTTTTCGTCCTTCTCCCGGCAGGACCCCCTGCCAGGAAAAGGATTTTAGTTTTTCTCCTACAGGCAAACGAACTTCCCCCATGCTCATAATGTCATAAGAAGCAAACCTAGTTTCTGCCTGCATTTGGATTTGTTCTGGCAGCATAGACAGGGATACGGTGGTTCCATTGTCCAGCTGCGTAAGATAAATTTCCATATCTATCTGCCCTCCGTTTCTGGTATCATGTTTTGTAATAACTCTGTAAATGTTTCTGCTATATTTTGCCGCAGGAAAGAACAAATCTCTGACCAATCGCCCGCTGTCTCGGATGCCGATGTTATTCCAGGCTCAGACAGCCGCGCAAGGGGTTCCCATTGATTAAGTGGAAACATCGGTACAACCGCCTTTTCGCTTGCCCCATTCTCAGAACTTACCAGTTCAGGAAATGTTTCTTTTTCTGCTGCTGTAGACATAGCGATTGTGCTAGCCCCGGTTCCCCCTAGGTTTTTCTGTGCTGCCGCCTTTTCTCTTATGGTTTTCACCAGCATGATGTTCTCTTTTTCTCCACCTGTGATAGCTGCTGCTGCCTGATGCCAATGGTTCTCTGACTGATAAAGCTGGGTTTGGTAACGATATTCATTGATTTGCTGATTTAAGTAAGATTGATAGATTGCCGTGTTTTCTATTAACGTTGGTATCCCCTGTCCATAACGGGATGACTCGTCTATGACAAGATTAGCCGGAGGTCCATAGATAGGTGGCGCCACCACCTGGCCCTGAACAGCTTCAGCTGTTGTTTGTCGCGGGATAATAGGCGTAATCATCGCCCCAGCACCCTCTGTTTTTCTACTGGTAGCCACTTTCCCCGTTGCCGCTCCCCGCACTTCTTCTTTGGGTTTTAACCCATATAAAAAGTTAAGAAATTCACTTTGCGGTCTTGCGGCAGAAAGGGATAACATGCCCCTACTATCAAAATACGGCTCCACTGTTAAAAATTTTTGCAAATAAGCTTTTTCTTTTGGGAATAAATCGCTTTTTTGCTGTTGAAATACCCCCTCCATAGGCGGTAATGGTGTCATCTGAGTCCTTGGATTAGAAAATAATCCCCCCGCACGATTACCGATCCTAGAAAAGAGCTGATGTTGTGTTGGCAAAGGAACCCCTCCTAGTTATCATCCGGCAGGTGCGTTTGTTCTTCCATCCATACAAGCGCAGAGGCAAAAAGAAAGGCCCGCTCCCCTTTAGGCAGTTGCAATACTTGCGAAGGAAGCATGCCTTGCCTTTGCCAGATGAGATGTAATAGATAGGAGATACCACCTGCCTGGATTAGTTTTTTGCGTATTCCTCTAAAGAAAGTTGAAAGCCGCTGTTTTCATCAATGATGTTACAAACCCTGTCTTTCTCGCCTGCCAGTAATAATCTGTCAATCACATCTACCCCTTGTAAGACCCCGATTTTTTCCTGTAAGATACGATTATCCCAGATTTTCTTGCGGTCTTCTTCTACGGTAGCTAGATATATTTTATAGCTGCGCAGCTTTACTAGGTCCACCCCTGTTTCCATAGATAAGGTACGGTTTTGGGGATTTACCCCGTAGTGCGCCGCCCGTTTTCGGCATTCCTGCAGCTCTTCCTCTTCCAGTGGCCGCACCCGGAAGGTAAAGAGTTCTTTCCCCTTCCGCTGGATGCTAATCTCCTGATACTGCTCTGGGTCGTCCTTAAAGCCGGCAGCCGCTAATAATTGCTGCAGTAAGAGAAACTCTTCCCGTTCCTTGTCTCGGTTTGGTTCCAATGTCCCAGAGCCAGTACCGGCCTCTGGGCTTCCTTGCGTGTTGTCCCAATCATTCATGGTTTCGGCTCCTTTTTATCTTGTTAAACGGTCAAGAAGTTCCGGTGCCGCATTGACCCGGAAAGACCATTTTCGTTCGGTGATGGTACCCGGCGCGATGGTAAGCAGATTTACCGTCTTATCAGGCACACAGTTGCGGAATACTTGTCGATGTGTGCTGCCATCCCGGCGAGAGAGTTTCCCCTGGAAGTCAAAAGTAGGCATATATCCTTGTGCCACTTCGTCCAAGAGTTCCCCTAATAATACATCATCTTGAATAACCACCTCATTCATGGTCAGTTGGATAGAATACCCCGTGTTTACTGCAAAGGATAATACCGAGCCAATGGGTTGATACTCCTTGTTCATTACATTGATGGTAGCTTGGAAATCAGTTACAGACCCCAAGCATACTTGTTTGCCCTGAGAAGTCGTGGCAAAGATTTGCCCATCTTTCCCAGAGACTACATTTCTTGCGTCAGAAAAAGCTTGTTGGTTCATGTCTTGTCCCCCTTTTCTTGTTAGTTGTTGCTAGAAAAGCTAAATTTGAAAGTAAGATATACCTTTTCGATGCTGTCAATATCATTGGCAATAATAGAAAACCATGCACTGTCCCCTCGCGGCGGATTAGCAGCGTCTAAAATGCAGCAAGCCCCAGGCAGTAATTTTTCTTCTGCCACCATACTGTTGCAGATGCCCTGTACCACTTGGATAATAGCCGCTCTGCCATCTTCATCATTTGGTGTTACCCCCACCATCGGCGCAACACTGTCAGAAGCCCTGGTCATCAGTTCGAAACGAATTTTTGCTCGTTTGATTTTTTTCCAGCCCTCATCATCATTACCACTAACTGTGGTTAAAGTAGTAATACCAGCGTCCACCCATACTTGGTCTAAGCTATTGACAGAGCATACCAACATACCATGGTCGATACAAGCTTCATATTCACTGTTCGTTAGATATTCCATTGGTTCTGCTGCCCCACTAATGGTTCGATGAGTGATGCTTTCATTAGCAGGAATACTTGCTACCATCCCTGCAATGCGTGCTGCCGCTTTTTCACCGGCAATGAGATTACCGCTTGCGTCTTTCCAACCATTACCGACAAAAATTACTTTGTAGTCGTTAAAGAGCGCAGCTTGTGCCATTCTAGTTTCCAGGTCGTCCTCATAGTCAGCCCCAATAACAGCAAAGGCCATTTTCCCATTTTGATAGATTTTATCCATGAAGGGCGAAAGGAGTGCCGTCACAGCTGTGTCAGTTGTATCTACAGATAAAGTGTTAAATCGTTGTGTTTCCAGCAGCGTTAACCCCTTTTGATAGTCTTGTACCGTACCATTACCAGCAGTCCCGCCAGTAAAGGCCCCTTGGGTGATGAGAGCAAGTGTTCCCGCCCCGGTGTAATCTGCAGTTTTTACTGCAGTAAGATAGGCACTGTTAGCGATAGCAGCAAGAAGAGCGTCTGCCTCTGTGCTGTCAGTAGGATTTTTAGGAAAGACAAACCGTTCTAAAATAATTTGGTCTTCTAATAAAACCAATTCTTTTTTCCCAGCGTCTCCTAAATATTCCCGGACAATATATTGAAATTCCCGGTTTCCTTGGTGCTTTAAGGTAAGGGTAATCACATTATTTTTGGCAGCGTCCGCCAGTGTTGCCGTGCCTTTTTCCCCTTGGCTACCGATACGCACCGCAATGACTTTTTCTGCCCCACCATAAAATAATTGACTCAAGATGCTATCAGCAGCTTGCTTGCCGTAAATGGTTACGGCCTGGTCTAGACTATCTAATACTTGTACTTTATTTTGCGGTCCCCAGTTGCATTTGAATACCGCCGCACAAATACCGTTGATAGCACCAGCCCCTTGAGGCGTCCCTACATTTTCATAGCGTTGATAAATACCGGGCCGCTTTTTTGTTTCTCCCGGTGTAAAGAAAATACCCATGTTTACAAAACCTCCTTGTTCTTATATTTTTCTACGATTTCTTTTGCCTGTTCTTCCGTATAAGCTTTTTTGCCGCCTCGTGTTAAGGCTGCAAAAATCAACTCTTCACCAGTCTCCCATTGCTTTGCCATTTCTTTTGTCGCAAACTCTTCTATGCCATAATAGGCACTAGCTTGTTTCTTCATGATTTCTTCACCTCATCTTCATTGAGCATAATGTGATCGAGCATATCATAAGCAGGACCTGTTTCCTTTTGGGGAATAACCCCATAACGGAAAGAAGCCGTAATTTGACACCACTCTCGTCCCGGCTTTAAATAAATTTGCTGGAGCAACCCCGGCGTTCCATCCTCGAGGACGATTTCCCCACTTAGGGATAAATCAGCCAATAACCGTTCCCCTATGGCCGCGCCCTCTCCTGCATTGGTAGCAAGATATCCGATTAACTCCCCTTCTATCCAGGAGTAGCCATAGCTTTGCTTTTTCATTGCCGAGATAGGCATTTGCTGCCAGGCAATTAAGCCCTGTCCAGGCTGCAGTCTTAAAGCTCCTGCTATATTGTCCCGTCCTGTTACCAACAGGTTTTTGCAATGCTGCTTTACCCAGTTATTAGCTGCCGTTACCAGCATGGTTTCGTTTAAATCCTGCCAAATAGACTGGAGCGAGAAGGTCAGTGTCATGCCAAGGCCAGTAGGCTCCCGCCCTGCCCGATTTGAGGAAAATAAACTTTTCCCAGAAATATCCTTGTGCAGATAATCCTTTTGCCAAGAAAGATAAGAGATTTCCCTGCCAGCGTTGATAATTAGCCCATGGAGCTGCCGGATAACAAGTGGTGCGATGTCTTCGGGAAGTATTCCCCCATCATCCAGACACCAGATGTTTATCTTGAGGATCCCCCTGCTGATGCCAAAGGGGGAGTTTTCTTTGTCTATCAGATAGTCGATACGAGGAAATTGTTCTTCACCCCAGTCGTGCAGTAAATCAGATGGCGCGTTTTGGAAAAAGACCGCCGGCTTTTCTGCAAAGACAGCTAGCTTTTCTTGGAGCTCTTGGTTTTTACAGAGTTCCGAGTAAATGATTTTTTCCAGCTCTTTATACAGAAGCCATCACCTCCTTAGCCGTACCATAGCGTTCCTCACAATAAATGCGATTGGCAATGTTTAGTTCTCCCGGGTTTTCTACCGCCTGCACATAAAATTTTCTTATCCCACTGATGCCATCCCCTACCAGCAAGATATCGCCAGGATGTACCATCGTCTTACCCCAGACGATAATCACATGACTAGTGGTGTGCTGCACAGCGCTACGGCGACCGTTCTCCTTTTGGCCAAAACGGTCATATTCTTTTTGGGTAATCGTAGCCAGACTACCCCAGAATTTCCCTTTGTAGATGTTTTCGTTATAAGCCACCCGGCCTTTTTCATCCATAGCCCCTTGCTTGCGATAACAGGAAAACTCTTTGCGTTCTTTCCCTGGTCGGTAAAAGATATATTGCATATCATCTTCCCCCTATCTGCTTCTTGTGTTACCCAGCATACCGTTATAGAAGTAATGACCGCCATCAAGCTGTCCTTTGACCGAAGAAGGCAAGACTCCCTTACCAAGCACCGTTCCCTGGTAAGCCTTTTTCTGTTCCTGGTAAAGCTTCTGCCAGTGCTCAAACCGCTTGGATAAATCAACAGACATACCGCCGATTTCAAAATCTGCTTCATAGGATAACCGCATGAAGATAGCTTCTAAACATTTGAATTTTGCCAACGCCCAACTACCCCTGTTGTTGTTAAAATAGGTATTGATAATTCCCTGATATTCTTCATCACAGAGGGCTGCCGTGCTTTCTTCTCCTTCTACTTGCGTATCACCTAACTCCAGCCGCATACGGTCCACCGTGTATGCTTCAATGTTTGTGGGATCATATTGATATGTCTTGGTCATAATCATCACCTACTTGCGCTTTTAATATCATTTCTATGAGACGCGGCTTTCCCCATCGTTTACTGGGCACACTGCCAGTTAATCGCTGCAGCTCTTTACAAAGATAGTCCTTATCCTGTTCTTTGAGCCGGGCAGCCATCCAACGGATTTCCTGTTCAATATCCCGTTTGTTAATGGGTACAATCAATCCCCAGGCAATGAGCTTGTCTACCATATCAATGAGGATGACCTGACCGGAGATAAAATCTCCAGTCAGATACTCTTTGTCAAAACGACAAGGCTGTAATGCTTGATAAAGCATAGCGCGCCCCCTTATTCACTATCTTTCGTCGTAGTTGTTCCTACACAATCAGAAAGATAAATCCCTAAATCATCACCAGTTTTCTTCATGTCATAGGCGATTAACCCTTCGATAAATTCACTATGGGTACCAGGGTCCCCCTCAAACTGAGAAACAGCCATAAATTGGTTTGCCCCTAACATATCCCAAGCAAAGGTATAGCCTGCAGAAGGCTCATCAATAGCTGGGTTGTTGCTGGCATAGACAAGAAGTGCACCTTTAGGGTCACAGATGTATTCCATATTCGGTTCTTGTCCTACCCCTGCTTTGTTATAGGTGCTAGCCATCACCACTACTTGCTCCAGACCAAATAATTCAGCAAGCACTTGTTCTGTTACCCGAGAAGGACGGGCAGAACCGCCATGATACTTGATGCGTTCCAAGATATCTTTATTGTTTTTCAACGCATTAAAGGTATCAATGCCTAACGCCAGTTTGTTTGGTTTCCGGCAGCCATTTTTCCGCATATCCGTGATTAAGCTGTCAAAGAAAGTGATTGGAGAACTGTTGGCGTTGTTAAATTGATAAAATTGTTTACCGCTTGGCGTACCCGTACCAATACCGCTATATTGGTTGGTCCATACGCCGGATTTGAAGAATTTATCAGCAAAGTTTAAGTCGAGATGGATTTTCATTTTTTCCACCACTGCTCTTACCTTAGATTGTCTAGGGTCTGCCATCCCCGGCACGCCAGACCGTTCAAAGTTCAGCTGAGAGATTTGGTCGATACCGACGATTACTTGGTCTACTTGACAGTTGTAGAGTTCATCCGTTTGGCCCAGGATAGCCGGCGCCACTCTGCCAAAGACTGGCTTTCTTTGTACATCGTCCCGCGCTAAGTCCCCTTTAGAGAATTTGTAATAATAGCTACTAGCAAGAGCTACCGGTACGACCGGGAAGATTTTATCAGCTACAAAATCCCCTTCAGATTGAAAAGAAGCAATGGCCATATTTGTTAAGTACAAGTTTGGTTTCCATGCACCTTTTGCCACTTCTGTTTGGATTTGCATTGGATTGGTAATGTTTGTCATCGTTCATGTCCCCCTTACTTACGCTTGATATCCAGATTTGGTAATTTGCATGAGTATTACTTCATCAGCTGCCGCAGCACTTGCTAGGGCAAAGCCCACAATAAATTTGCCGCTGGTAGCAGGGATTGCTTTCCCATTGGCGTCAGCTGCAATAGCTGCCCCCTTGGTAATCGCAGCACCTGTTTTTACATAGCCGATATCTTTTACTTGGATGTCTACGCCATCCCCTTGGGCAATAGCCCCATCATTGGTAGGCATAAATACGCCTAAGGCGCAGTCACCGGCAGCCGCCTTTACCACGCCGCCATCAGCATTAAATTTTGCAATAAAAAAAGCAGGGTCAGTCATTGCTGCTCCCGCCTTTTCGGAAATAATTGCACTGGGATTTACACTTGTAGAAATATAAGTCATTTTTCATTCTCCTTTCAGGGAAACATCCTATTACCGATTACGCCAAACCGTCTCCTGTCGCCTTAAAATGCCACCCTAAGCATAGTGTTCACTGTCATCCTAGATATTGCCACATATTACGAAAGCATTTTATACTACCTCCGGATATTGCCACACTTTACGAAAGCATTTCATACTACTACCGCCAATTACTTTTCCATCTGCCAGAAGTACCCAGTAATGTCCATGTACATCGTAGCACCATCCGTGGCACCACTTGTCATCCTGGGCTTTAGCGAAGGATCCTTTTCGGCATTTTACCAGTTAGATGTTTCCTTTTCCTTTATAGATTTTCTTCATAGTCCGCTACCAATTGCGGGTATTCCAGACAAGCTTTTTGGATTGCACTTGCCCTGGTAAGACTAGGATTTTCTTTTTGCAAACGATCCGCAGCCTGCACGATTTTCCCCCAGCCATCAGCACTGCCGCCTTTTTCACCAGATTTGCCTATTTCGGAGAAGACGCCGCTTTTTTCGATAAGCAGCTTTTCCTCTTCCAATGCATCTAATAAGGCTGCATATCCTTGGGGCGATTTTGTTTCCAGTTCCAGCAATGTGTTACATAAGCTGTCAGCAGATTTCCCTAAGATGGCATATTCCTTAGCGATGGCCATCGTTTTGGCCCGTTGGATTTGTTTTTCCACTTGCTGGAGTTCCGCCTTTGCTTTTGCCACTTGTTTGTCTTCTGGTTTTTTGCTGCCATACTTTTCCGCTAGTCCCCGTAAAAATTGCTTTTCCCTTGCTGTTAAGCGACTATAGTCCAGAGAGACCATTCCTTCCCGTTTGTCTTCCCCTTCTTTTTTAGCCGGTTCATTTGCTGTTTTTTCTTTTGGAGAAATTTCCTTTTCTGGTTCAGCTGCCCGCTCCTTGTTCTCCTCACCTGTTTCCCTAGGACTTGTCGGCTTTTCCTGGTTCTGCTTTTCTTTTTCATCCAAATAATCCGCTACCATTGCTGCAAGCCGCTGCAAGAGCCGGTCGAGCAAGGAGTTTTTTTCTGCCCCCATTGCCCCTCGCCCATCTTTACTTTTGTAGAGCTTGATATGTGCGTCCGGGTTTGCTCCTTGTTCTACCAAGTCCACACTAGTGATTTTTAAGTTTTTTAGCTTGGTTGCCATTTTTCTCACCTCCTTTCCCTATATTTCATGACAAGACCACTCCGCCCTGTCGTCCTCAGCATAACTTTTTTGTCATCCTGAGCTTTAGCAAAGGATCTTGGATAATGCCACACATTACAAAAAACTTACTTTCTACCACTAACAGTTATCATCCACCTATCAGAGGTACCCAGTATTTCTCTCGAACTTCGTGGCAGTATCTGTGGCATAACATGTCATCCTGAGCGCCAGCGAAGGATCTTATAGCATGCCACACTCTATAAAAGCACTACTTTCTACTATCTCCAATCACTTACCCATCTGTCAAAGGCAGTAAGTATATCTCTCTTACTTCGTGGCACTTATTCGTGGCACCCTCCAAGGATCTTATTTTATAGCCTCCCGAGTAGCCTCTCCTTCAATGCTAAACATGGTATATTCCCCTTGCTTGATTTTCTGCCATACCGCATCATCAAGGATTTGGAAACCAATCCACCATCCTTCCGGGATGATCCCCGCAGGGAGACCGAGCCCCAACATTTTTTCTTTGGTGAAGACCATACTTTCTATCATCACCGCGACGCCCGCTCGGCAATGTTTCTCCCCACCCTGTCGAGAGTGGAGAACAAATTCATAAGCCGCTTGCTCCAGTTCTGCCATATCTACCATGTCTTCCTGCCAATCACAAATAACCTCTCCATTGGACCTTACCGCTACATTAGCCCAACCAAATACTTGCCGTTTTTCTCCATTAGTTTTTGCAATGACAAAAGTACTGTTTGTTGTCTCCATTGCATTTGTGTCCATCGCTATCCTCCCTCTTTTCTGTTACCTGTTATGCTTGGGGTTTTTGAGGCAGTTCCGCTAGAGCACGCAGGTGCCGCTCCATTTCCCCATCAGGAGTCAGCATACCTACTCCCGTCATGTCTTTGATGAAGCCCCCCAGCTCGCTTAAGTTTTGCTGCTCGATGTCTCCGTGCTCTAATTTGGGATAACCACTAATGCCCGCAAAGACTTTTCCATTGAGGTCAATCAGCCGCGGAATACCCTGATTGTTAAATACGCCGCAGATAATATCTAAGAAGGTCCCAATTGCCGTGGCAAATAACTTGGTTTTATCACTAGAGAGCGCGAAGCTTCCCACTGACTCATGGCCAAGTAGCACAAAGTCTGCTAATACGGTCATAGCCATGCGTTGGTCATAGCGGTCGATAATTGACCCCGTGTCAAATTGCCGCTTGCTCCCCCCCGAGAGCAGCTGGAAGTTCCAGCCATAGGGCAATACAACCCCTTCCAACGCGTCCCGCCGCACATTCTGTACGAGAGATTGTGCATAAGCAAGCGCTGCTGCCGCTTCCGGGTCTTCCCTGTTCCAGATATCCACCCCTTCCGGCGGTGTTAATACGGGGAGCCCGGCTAAATCCCGTTCAATACCAATCCCTTCTATTTCTTGAATGCGTCGCTTAAAGTAGAAATCCCGATAGGCATTACGAAGAATACTTCTGCCCTCGGGATTTCCTTTTCTGCTTTTAGTGGTAAAATGCAATGCTTTTTCTAGAGGAATAGTCTGCACACGATAGTCCGGTGCCATCATTTGCGTCATCCCCATTAATTGATCTTGTTCATCATATTCCCAACGATAAAGGGACTCTTGTGCCCGTAAGGGCAGTTTTCTCCAGCCAATTAAGCCATCACTGTGCTTGCTGTTTAGTTTAGGTTCACCATTCCGTCCCATCCGCCGCTTATAGACGATTTCATGATAACTCCAACCAAACGTCAAGAAGGAAAGGATTTCACTGATGGTGTCTGTCCAGCTTTGCTCCATATCATCTAAGCAGCTGGTAATAAATTCCGCCGCCTTTTTGTCAGCCAGCTTTTGAGAGCACGGCTCCACCCGCCAAGTTACCTGACGGATGAGCATTTCCATAGCAAAGAGAATTGCCCCGATAATGTCATCATTCTCTGCCATTTCTTTATAAGTTTCACAACCCTTTTTTCCACGCAGTTCCGGTAAAAATTCTTCATAAAAGACGCCACCATACTTGTTTTGTCCGATTTTTCCCAGTTCATTAAAATACTTGTTTTGCCGATACATTGTTTCACCTGCCTTTATGTTTTCCAATAGCTTTGTTTGCCCAGCGCCGATAAGGAACCTCTAGGCAATACCGTATTTTGTTTTTCTAATTGATGAAAAGCCCCTGCCGCCGCGTCTACCATGTCATCATGCCGCCCCTCTGGGAATTGTTCCATTTGGTCTAAGAACACTTCATTCCACGACGCTGTTAAAAGGTCTATGTTTCCCCCTTGCCACTGGGCAGCAAGTGGTTCCGCACGAGTCCCTTTACTGCCAGTTTCTCGCTCCGCGATACATGCAAAGCCCGCTAAAGTTTTTAAATAGCTTTGTGCTTGATCTACCCCAGCTTGTCCAGGGTCTTGGGGAATGCGGATTGTTACCGCACCATAAATTTCCTTATCTCGTATAGCCGTGTTTTTCACTAAATTTCGTACATCAGCCGGCACACAGCGACGATTAATCACATCTAAAATGATATAGCGCCCATGTTTCCTTTTCCCCATGAGGACCGAAGCCGTGTAGTCGGCGTCCCCTTTTTCTTCAGCCGTAGCAGCAAAGTCCCAAGCCCGCACCAAGCGAGTCACATCTGTCGGCATGGCAGTTAAAAACTGTACCTGTTGCCGACGAAAATAGCTGCCGCCCGCCGGACGGATTTTCCAGTTGCCCATGAGTAACTTTTCCCGCTCTACTAAAGGCAATGCCTTTAGGTTGGCTAGATACCCCGGGTCCTTTTGCAGAAGGATTTGGTTATCTGTTAGAGATGCCGCAATAAAAGAAACGGTTTTGATTTCCGCCTCAGTTATTCCTTGGGCCACCAGTTCCTCTGCGCTATCCCCCCAGAGCAACTGGTTGTCCCGTCGCGCCAGATAACGGATTTTCCCGCTTCGCTCTTGGATGGCATAACCAGTCTCTGGGTCTATCCACCAGTCGATAAAACTTGCCACCCAGCTGTCACTGTCAGGGTTTGTCGTTGCCCGTACATAGGGCTTCACCCCAGATAGAGAACGATTTCTAGATAACATGTAGAAAAACTGCTCCTGAGAAAAATGGGTTAATTCATCAAAAGCAATCAGTGTGATTTGAGAACCTTGCCAGGCAAGTAGGTCGTTACTGTTTTCAAGATGGGCAAAGGAAACCTTCATCCCACTGGGAAATACCCAATAAGGTTTGGGCGTCTTAAAGGGCTTTCCGCCAAGCAGAGGATAGATTTCCATAGAAGCGTCCCATAGCCCCCCAGGATTAAATATTTGATTAGCATTTTTCCGGAAGATAACGCAGGAAAATCCCCCATTGGCATAGTGTCGTAAAGGCTCCAATAGTAAAGCAAAGGTCTTCCCTCCGCCTGCCGCACCTCCATAAATCACTATATCAGCAGATGATGCCAAGAAATTCTCTTGAGCCCCCTTTTGCGGCTGCAATGTCTGCACTGTCTCACCTCCTTCCCCCGCATCTGTTATCAGGCATTTATTTTATGGTTGCCAGTCCTTATTCTCTGTTGTTGTCCGGTAGATAGATTTGCACATTGCCCATAGGTTCCACCGCTTGGGATTTCTCTGCCGTTTCCCCGCTTATTTTTTCCAGCTTGGCCGCGATGTCCAGCAGGTGTACCACATTAGTTGCAGAAAGAGACGCAGCGTCCATTGCTTCCAGTGCTTCCATAGCCTTCTGGAACATGGTCATTGCTAGCGTCTCCCTACAAATAGTACGATTGGTTCGTTTCTTGCGTAGTTGCCTTTTTTTAGGGCCCCCCTCTACTTTTTCTATGTCAGCTGGTCCCCCGCTTATGTTGTCAGCATTGGTTTTCGTTTTTATCTCCCCCTTTGCTGGATATTTCTTGTATCGCGCGCCCCACCCACTTGCGCTTCCCAGCGATATGCTTATCCCTCTTTGCAGTAAAACAAGAGTAGATAGGGGCTTTTTGCCTCTATCTACTCTTGTTCACAATACCATATTACCACAGAATTTGGTGTCATGTTTCACCATCTTTTTAAAAATTTAATTTTTTTTATTTTTCACCCCCTTTTTTCTCTTTATCATACAGAGTACAACCGAAACATCTTCTCTCGTTGTTATGCTGAGCCCAGCCAAAGCATCTTCCCCTCATTGTCATGCTGAGCCCAGCCGAAGCATCTTTTACGGCAAATCCAATAATTCCGCTACCAACCGTAAAAAATCAGCCTGCCAACGAGAAGCAGTGTTCAAATGGCAAGGAAGTGCTACCGCCGCACCTGAAAGCGTATACTGCTTTGAGAAATATACCATTTCGATGATTTTCAACCGCTCCTCACTGTTATGCTTATAGCGCTGTTTGGTTAGTGAGATTGCTTTCGTCACCGCATCATATTTTCTTTGCTTGCCCGGGGGAAGCTTCTGTAGCACTGCCGTTTCCACCGGACGAGGAATTTCACTTCTTGTCCGCGTATGTACCACACCATAACGCATCGTGACATGCGCAGCTTTTGCCTCCTCTAATTCCTCACATAGTTCCGGATATTCCTTGAGGATTAGCTTTACATAAGACCACCAGTTAGGCTTTACAGATACCATAAAATCAGGCTCCTTTCAAACTGTTTTCAACATATAGGTCAATGGATGCCGATTTTTTAAGTATTTTTTAACAAGTTTTTTTGTAGGTTCTGTAAATTCTTTTTAATCCTCTGGCATACTGCACTTTCGGATATCTCGTAAAGTACAGCAATTTCCCGTAACTTCCAGTTGCAGAAGTACCGTAAGAAAAGGATTTGCCTGTCCATGGGCTTTAAATCCCGTAGCTCCGCATATAATTGATTAGAGGTCAATCGCTCCAAGATTTCCTCTTCTAATCTTTTATGTGTCCGCCCATTCCATCGCAGGAGTCCTTCACTCACCCCTTCTATCAGCTGAATATTCGCTCGGTGTCGGCTATCTTTCCGTCGTTCATTGCTTTGTCGCTGATGGTCTTCCTTTAAGTATTGCTGAACCTTCTGGTTCGTTGTCGCATTTTTATATAAATCATCGAATTTTGTCGTGTCCTTTTTCATAAAAAATAACCCCCATTTCTATTTTTTTAAGAAATAGAGGTTCCCGGAGGCGCACGGATCCTGTGTTGCACGCAAATAAAGAAAAAGCCTGCAATAAACAGACTTTTTTTCATCGGCGCGCTATTCATAAACTCTTTTGGCGTAAAGATGTCTAGGGAAAAACCATGCCGAAAGAACAAGCTGCTGATCCATAAAGAGTTCCCCCTCTTCCTGGTATGAAAGCCAGTAAGTTCCATGTTTCGCCTTTTCTATGCAAAAATGTGACAAATTTTGGCGTTATGTGTAATATTAAGGAAAATTTAGGAGAATTTTCCCCTATTGCTATCATAAGTTACCCATGTGAACTTTTCCGTCGAATAATGACGGAATTTAGGAATATTTTCCAACAAAAACTAACAAGAAACAACAGTAATAGACAAAAGTATACAAATTTTGTCGACATTTTTTTAAGAAATCCCACCCTTTAGGGCAGGACATAGGCAGGAAAAAGAGAATTTTTATTAAAAATTGATAAAACTATCTTTCCCATTAGATAAACCTATTTTGTTAGGAGGCGCCCCATGGATAGCTTTTTATTAGCGTTAAATATTGTGCTGCCATTATTTTGCCTGCTAGTGCTGGGGCTTTTCCTGAAAACGAGAGGCCTAATGCCTGAGCCTTTTGTCAAGCAGTTAAATGCAGTTTTGTTCAAAGCTTTTTTCCCTACGATTATTTTCTACAATATCTATCATTCAGCAGATACCGTTACCTTTCACCCACAAACGATTTTATTTTTTATTGGTACGATTTTGGTTTCCTTTTTCTTTCTCTGCTGGATTATCCCCCGCATTGAGCCGGAACAATCCTATCGCGGCGTGATTATCCAGGGCATTTTCCGCAGTAATTTCGTGCTGTTTGGCCTGCCAATCACCGCAAGTGTGTATGATAATCAGCTTGGTACCACCGCAGTGTTGATTGCCTTTGTCGTCCCTCTCTTTAATGTACTGTCTGTTGTCATCCTAGAAATCTTTCGAGGCAAAAAACCCTCTGTCAGCCATATTTTGAAAGGCATTTTTACCAATCCTTTGATTATCGGTTCTGTCATTGGCATTTTATTTCTCGCCACAGGTCTAGAGCTGCCCTATTTTTTGGAAAAAACCATCGCTGATGTGGCAGGTGTTACTACCCCTCTAGCCTTGATTGCCCTAGGAGCCTCTTTCAATTTTCAAAGTGCCAATGCAAACCGTAAAAAATTAGCTTTTTGTGTAATTAGCCGTTTACTGATTTGTCCCGCTGTCTTTCTGCCCATTGGCGTCTTGTTTGGCCTCAGACAGGTAGAACTGTTAGCATATATCAGCATGCTTTCTGCTCCTACCTCTGTTTCCACCTTTACGATGGCCCAACAAATGGGCGGTGATAGCGATTTAGCAGGGCAAATCGTCGTGTTTACCTCTATGCTGTCGGCCTTTACCATTTTCCTATGGATTTTTCTCATCAGCCAGCTTGGCCTATTATGATCCACCATTTAGAAAGAGAAAGAAAGGCATAATCTATGGAGATAACGCTTATTACAGAAGATAAAAAAGACTTTCTAGATTTATTGCTTCTCGCCGACGAGCAAGAAGATATGATTGACCGCTATCTAGCGCGAGGAGAAATGTTCGCCGCCTGCCAGGGAAAAACCGTTATTGGCGTTTGCGTTGTTACGAAAGAGTCTTCTTGTTTATATGAAATCAAAAACTTTGCCATCGCTCCCCCCTATCAAAAACAAGGATATGGCAAAGCTTTTATAGCCTTTATTTGCAATTATTATCAAGAAGAACATCGCTATTTACAGGTGGGGACTGGCGCCGGCACCCCTACCGTCCGCTTTTATGAGAAATGTGGCTTTACCATTTCTCATACCGTGCCGGATTTTTTCACTCGCTTCTATGACCATCCTATTTATGAGGACGGTATTCGCCTGACAGATATGGTTTATCTGCAAAAACCCCTTTTCGACTAATAAATCAGTTCTCATAAAGAACCTTCCATCAAGTTCTTCTGAATACCGCATTATTCATCACTTGCTACCAAAACAAAGCGAGCTGCTTCCCAGGTAAAGACAAACTATCAGCAGCAGTAAATAAGCCTTCGTACATCGTGGATACTGCCACACATGACAAAAGCATTTTATACTACTATCGGATGTTGCTGCATATTACGAAAGCATTACATACTACTCCCGCCAATTACTTTTCACCCTGTCAGAAGTACTCAGTGTTTCCCATGTACAGCGTGGCACTATCCGTGGCACCATCTGTCATCCTGAGCGCCAGCGAAGGATCTTTTTCCGGATAGGTTTACCATCTGCATACACCATACAAGATACAATGCCATGTTTTCCCAGCTATCATTTGCAAAACATGGCATTTTACTGTATAATGATACAAATTATCTTTTTCTATCTTTTTATGAAAAGAGATATTAAATAGATAGGAACGAATTGTAAAGGAGAATGTCCATGAATGTAGACTGGCAAATTTTATCATCCTTAGTTTTGTATTTGTTATTTATGGTCGGTATTGGTTTTTATTTTTACGGTAAAAATAATACCCCTACCGATTATTTTTTAGGTAACCGGAAATTAGGGGCCTGGGTTACCTCCATGTCAGCCCAAGCTTCCGATATGTCCGGTTGGATGTTGATGGGGCTGCCCGGCGCCGTTTATCTTGCCGGTTTTCCCGAAGCCTGGACGGCGATTGGTCTTGCTCTAGGCACTTACTTTAACTGGTTATTAGTAGCCAAGAGATTAAGACAATATACCAAAGTATCCGGAGACTCCATTACCTTGCCAGAGTTCTTCTCTAATCGCTTTCGAGATGACAGCGGCATTTTGCGGATATTGTGCTCCATTTTTATTATTATCTTTTATTTGTTTTATACCGCTTCCGGGTTTGTTGCGGGCGCTAAGCTATTTGCCAGCGTGTTTGGCATGACCTATCTCAGCGGTCTGATGCTCTCCGCTTTTATCATCGTTGTCTATACCTTTGCCGGCGGTTTTTTAGCTGTGTGCTGGACAGACTTCTTCCAAGGTCTACTCATGCTGTTCGCGGTTATTTTAGTACCAGGTATGGCTATCCACTCTATGGGCGGCTTTGGCGCTACCATTGACCAGATAAATGCCTTTAATCCTAACTTATTAAATATGTTGACAGACGCTACCGGCGCACCCATTGCAGCCTTGACCATTGCCTCCGGTCTTGCCTGGGGGTTAGGCTACTTTGGGCAACCTCATATTTTGGTGCGCTTCATGGGTATTGATAACCCCAATACAGTGAAAAAATCTCGTCGTATCGCCACAGTGTGGGTTATTTTCGCTTTAGTCTGTGCCGTACTCATTGGTTTAGTAGGCCGCGTTTTCATTGCAGAGGATTTATCTGCTGCTGCCGGGGAAACGATTTATATCACTATGGTGTTAAAGCTGTTCCCTGGCATGATAGCCGGTCTTTTCCTGGCTGCACTCCTGGCCGCTGTTATGTCCACAGCAGACTCGCAGTTGCTGGTTGCCGCCTCCTCTGTTACCGGTGACTTTTATAAGACGCTGCTTCGCAAGAATGCCTCTGATAAAGAACTCATGTGGGTTAGCCGTATTGTCGTTGTTGTCATTGCAGTGATTGCTGCCCTCATTGCCACCGACCAAGATAGCATTGTTTATCAACTGGTATCTTTTGCTTGGGCAGGTTTTGGCTCCACTTTCGGACCGCTCATTGTCTTTTCTCTGTTCTGGCGCCGGATGAATAAAGCAGGCGCTATTGCAGGCATTGTTAGCGGCGGCGTTACAGCCATCGCTTGGCACATGCTAGGTCAAAATATTGGCGGCATCTTCAAATTATACGAATTATTACCGGGCTTTGTAGTTTCCTCTCTGTTCATTGTCATTGTCAGTCTGCTAACAAAAGCGCCATCTCAAGCTATTACCGATGAGTTTGACCGCTACCCACAATGCACAGAGTAATCAAACAAAGTAAAACTTATTATTTGTTAACCTGATTGACTATTACACAAGAGTTTCTTACTTCTTTCTCCCTCATTTATCTATCATCCTGGATACTGCCACATATTACGAAAGCATTTTATACTACTACCGACAATTACTTTTTCCTCTGTCAGAAGTACTCAGTGTTTCTCAGGTACACCGTGGCAATACTTGTCATCCTGAGGGGCATTTGCCCCGAAGGATCTTATATCATGCTACCCCCTATAAAAAACTACTTTCTACTACTGACAATCACTTGCCCCTCTGTCAGATGTAATCAGTATTTCTCTCATACCCTGTGGCACTATCTATCCTGAGCGAATGCGAAGGATCTTTAAACAAAATAAAAAGGCATACCTGATATTTCACCAGGTATGCCTTTTCGCTATCTAAAATTATTCCCCATCTGTCTGATTATCTTCTTGTTCTTGAGCGGCACTTGCCATCTCTTTTGCCTCGTTACCTTTGCAAAAGACGATTTTACCATCTTCAGCCTTTACCAAAATATGATCACCTTGGGCAAATTTCCCAGCCAAAATTTCTTCTGCCAGCGGGTCTTCTATTTCTCGTACAATGGTCCGTCTGAGCGGCCGCGCGCCAAACTCACTGTCATAGCCATCCTCCGCCAAGATGTCTAATACACCATCTTCCACATGGAGAGAGATATTTTGTTCTCCCAGCCGTTTTTCTACAGAGGAGAGCATAAGCCCTGCGATTTCCCGGATTTCCGGCTGAGTCAGACTATGAAAGACGATGATTTCATCGATACGGTTTAAGAATTCCGGACGAAAGACATTTTTTAAGTCTCCCATCACTTTGGTTTTCATATCTTCATAAGAAGTATCTTCTTCTGGCTTTTGACTGGAAATAAATCCCATGGTGTTGTTTTTTGCTCCAGCAATAGACCTTGCTCCTACATTAGAAGTCATGATGATAACCGTATTGCGGAAATCCACCAAACGACCTTGGGAGTCCGTGAGCCGCCCATCTTCTAATACCTGTAGTAAGATGTTAAATACATCAGGGTGCGCTTTTTCTATTTCATCTAAGAGCACGATGGAGTAAGGCCGCCGCCGTACTGCCTCTGTGAGTTGCCCCCCTTCATCATACCCTACATAGCCAGGAGGCGCCCCCACTAAACGAGATACAGCATGTTTCTCCATATATTCACTCATATCGATGCGGATAAGCGCGTCTTCCGAGCCAAAGAGCGCTTCTCCCAGAGCCCGTGCTAGTTCTGTCTTCCCTACCCCAGTAGGCCCTAAGAAAAGGAAAGAACCAATCGGTCGTTTAGCGTCTTTTAAGCCAGCTTTCCCACGCCGCACAGCTTTGGCAATACTTTTGACAGCTTCTTCCTGCCCAATAACCCGCTTATGCAGGAGGTCTTCCATTTGCAGGAGCCGCTCCATTTCTTGCTGCTGCAAGCGAGAAACCGGTATCCCCGTCCACCGAGAGAGCACTTGCGCGATTTCTTCTTCGCCTACTTCTCCATTTTTCCCGGCAGCTTGCTTTTCCCATTCCGCCCGTGCAGCGGTCAATTGATTGGATAATTCCTTTTCCTTATCCCGGAGCTGGGCTGCTTTTTCAAAGTCTTGCCCCACTACCGCCGCCTGCTTTTCCTTTTGGATTTCCGTTAGTTCATTTTCCTTTTCCTTCAGGTCTGGCGGTGCCGTAATGCCATCTAACCGCACTTTAGAAGCCGCCTCGTCAATAAGGTCGATGGCTTTGTCTGGCAGGAACCTGTCAGAAATATACCGCTGCGATAATTTGACTGCAGCTTCCAGTGCCGCGTCTGTTATCTTTACCCGATGATGGGCTTCATATTTATCCCGTAATCCTTCTAAGATTGCCAGTGCTTCTTCTGGAGTTGGTTCATCTACTAAGACAGTTTGGAAACGCCGTTCCAACGCCGCGTCTTTTTCGATGTATTTGCGATATTCATCGATGGTGGTCGCCCCTACACATTGCAGCTCCCCACGGGCTAAAGCCGGTTTTAGGATATTTGCCGCGTCTAGCGCCCCTTCGGCCGCCCCAGCTCCCACTAAGTTGTGCAGCTCATCAATGAAGAGAATGACTTGCTGGCTGCTTTTCAGTTCTTCCAACACCTTTTGCAGCCGTTCTTCAAACTCTCCCCGATATTTAGAGCCTGCAACCATAGCAGATAAATCAAGTGCAACTACCCGTTTTCCGGTAAGGTTTTCTGGCACTTTCCCATCGACGATTTTCTGAGCAAGCCCTTCTGCAATAGCCGTTTTCCCAACACCTGGCTCCCCAATAAGTACCGGGTTATTTTTCGTTCGCCGGCTGAGGATTTGTAATACCCGCTCAATTTCTTTGTCCCTGCCGATTACAGGGTCGATTTTTCCTTCTCTGCAGGCCGCAGTTAAGTCCCGGCTAAAACTATCCAGCACCGGCGTTTTACTCTGGCTGTCTTTTGCCCCCCGGAATGAAGTTTTTCCTGCGATAGGATTTCCCCCAGCAAAAGCCGCCTGTTCCGGTTCTCCACCACCAGGCATTTCCTGCCCCATGATCTGCCCCATAATCTGCCATAATACTTCTTTGGTCACACCTAGCTGATAAAGCCAGCGTGCGGCAATACCTTCTCCTTCTGCTGCTAACCCCATGAGAAGATGTTCCGTACCAATAAAGTCTACTCCCATACGACGAGCCTCTACAGCTGCCAGTTCTATAGCAGTTTTTGCCCGAGGCGAAAAGCCCTCTACTACCACCAGCATAAAGTTATGATTTTGACCAATATATTGCTCTAAATCTGCCTGTTGAGCGCCTATCCCTTGTAGGATTTGCGCACCGATCCCCTCCCCTTCTTCGAATACAGCCCATAGTAAATGTTCTGTATCTACCTGCCGGGAACCGCATTGCTGCGCCTTCTTCTGCGCCAGTTTTAATACTTTTTGCGCCCGTTCCGTCAATCTATTTAACATAAACATACACCTCCAAAACTAAAATCTACTCCCGGATACTGCCACTTTTTACGAAAGCACTACTTTCTACTACTAACAATCACTTGCCCATCTGTCAGAGGCAGTAAATATATCTTCTCTTACTGCGTGGCACTATTCGTGGCATCATCCTGCATTATCTTGCGGACAAACTCCGCCCGCAATATATTGATATCATTGGCAGATAGCTCCCTATTCTCCTCTTTAGTTAGGAAATGGTCTTGCCCACCAATGAGTATTTTATTGAGCTGCTCTTTATCTATTTCTTTTAATATGCCCAAATCCACACCTAACCGCAATTGCGAGAGGCAATCCATCATTTCCCCAAGACTTAATGTCCGTGCAAAAGAAGTGGTACCATAGGCCCGCCAAATCATATCATGAAGCTTTACCGTTTGCTGCTCTTTGAGCCATTGCCGGGCTTTTTCTTCCTCAGCAGCAATCTGATTGATAACAGTTTCTAGCCGCGCTAGGATTTCTTCTTCCCGATATCCCAGTGTTACTTGATTAGATATCTGATATAGCGCCCCTAAGCTTTCACTGCCCTCCCCATAGATACCGCGCACCGTGAGCCCTAATTTTCCCATAGCAGCAAATATCTGTTCCAGCCGTCCAGTTAGGGCAAGAGCAGGAAGATGCACCATCACAGAGGCACGCAGCCCTGTTCCTACATTAGAAGGACATGCCGTCAGATATCCGATTTTATCATCAAATGCCCAGTCTAGTCCTTGTTCTAACCAATCATCTACTTGGTTAGAACCAGCAAGCGCTGCAGAGAGCTGCAACCCCGGCAGGAAGGATTGTATCCGCACATGGTCTTCTTCCCCTATCATAATGACCAAGCTCTCGTCATCACTGATTAATATGCCCACTTCTCCAGTTTCACCTGCAAATTGCGGACTAATCAAATGCTTTTCTAATAGTAATTCTCTTTCTGCTACTGTCAATTCTTCTCCCCTAAAGAAACGATACCCTTTTTGTCCCAGCGGCGTATTTTGCATAGCCCTACCTACTGCGGCTAATAGCTCTTGCCGTTCAGCTTCGGTCATTCGCTGCGGGAAAGGCAACCCCGCTATATTTCTCGCCAGCCGCACTCTGGTTGAGAGCACAATATTATGATTAGCAGTTTCAGTCCATTTCGTTCCAATTGTGGTAAAGTGCTTTTCTGCTGTCATGTTATGCATCTCCCTTCGCTGCTGTTTCCTGTAAGGACTTGATTTCATCTCGCAGTTTCGCCGCCAGTTCAAAGTTTTCCACTGCTACAGCCTGCTGCAGCTGTTCCTTTAATGCGTCTACCTGCCGTTCTATCCCTTTTACCCCAGCAAGTCGTTTTGGCAGCTTTCCTGTATGCTGTTCACTGCCCTGCACCCGCCTTAAGATACCCTTTAATTGGGACTGAAATTCTTCATAGCAACGACTACAGCCAAAACGCCCACCCTTTGCAAATTCCTGAAAAGAAAGATGGCATTGTGGGCAACATACATTGCCAGTTTCCCGGGCCAAGTCTTCCTGCCCCAGAGAAAAGATAGTAGGCCAAAGATTTTGCAGGGAAAAGTTATGGTCAAAGGGCATTGTTATATTTAAATGGCCATCTTGTTCCGCACAATTGGGACAAAGGTTTTTCACCGTTTTATCTCCATTAATAATGGTTGTCACACATACGGTTGCAGTATTCTTTTTACATTTTTCACAAAGCATATTCTCCACCCTCTCTTCGGCTATTAAAAATCTGTTCTTAATAGGTTAACCAAAACTGCATGCAGCATACGGCCCCGCAGAATTTCTTCTAAGTCCTGACCAGTCTGCTTTTCTTCTATAGGCATAGACTCACGCAGTTCCCGAAAAATATTACCATTAATCATTGCCTTGATAAAACTACCTTCCCGTGCAGTTAGGAGCTCTTCTTCTACCAGCCGGTCAATGAGACCTTCTCCATTTTTTTGAGATACCTGCTTTCCTTCTGCACGGTTCACCATAGCCAGCAGGTTCTCACTTCCCTCTACCGATAGCTTAATGATACGTACAAATCCACCGCCGCCCCGTCTACTTTCCACTAAATATCCCTGTTGATTAGAAAACCTGGTTTCTAATACATAGTTGATTTGAGAAGGTACACACATAAAGAGCCCCGCCATTTCCGACCGGCGAATATCAATAAACCCCTCATCACTTTGATCTATCATTTGTTTAATGTAGTTTTCTATTTGTTTTGCTAATGTTGTCATTATTCTCATTCCTTTGCTTTTCTGTCCTATTTTGACCTTCTGACCTTTTCTGACTATTTATATTATATGCACCTAGCATCATTTTATGCAATTAAAAAAACAGCTGATTTCAGCTGTTTTAGGTTCATTAGAAAAGATTACAGTTATATTTCTTTTATTTTCATTTATTTTTGACCTTTATTGATGTTCATAATTTAGTTTGTTTTTTTGATGGGATGTCTTATCACAGTTTTTAATTTACCCGCGTCACATTTTCTCGGGTCGCTGAGATATATTTCATGATGTAACCTTGTATCCGTAATATCTAATTCATAACCGTTTTCTGTCGCATACCGATGCATCGCGTCAACAGTTCCAGGCTCCTCATCATAGCTGCCGATATGCATACATTGCACGCATAGCCCCTCGTCATAAGTAAAAAATTCCACTCTGGAAAAATCCTGTTTTTTCTTTTTGGTTGCTTCCTCTATGGCCCATGTAAAGTCAGGCTCCGTCACAAAATCCGGTAGTCTAATGACCGATATAAAATGCATTGCCTCCTTATTCTGATAATCAATCGTTCCCGTTTTTCCCTCTTGCCACCAAAACCCTTCCAAAGGAGGAACAACATACTCAAAAAAACCATCTATTTTGTAGCTTCCTTTATAACTCATTTTTATTGTATAAGCCACCCCATATAATAAACCAATTGTATTTTGATAATCTCCACTTTCCTCATTGGGATTACCCATGCCCCTAATTGACAGATAATTCATTTTCGGGATTTCAATAATACCAGGTTTATTCTTTGGCAGATAAAATTCCTTATATTCTTTCTTATAGTCAAAAGCCATAGTTTCATTTACTCTCTTTCTATTATCTTTTGCTAGATAAAATAAAAAAGCGCCCTGTGAAAAATCACAGGGCAAAAAGTTTGGCTCCCCGAGTGGGACTCGAACCTACAACAACTCGGTTAACAGCCGAGTGCTCTACCATTGAGCTATCGGGGAACACAAAGGTATAAAAAATAGACCTGGCAACGACCTACTCTCCCAGGGGGGTAACCCCCAAGTACCATCGGCGTGAAAGAGCTTAACTACTGTGTTCGGAATGGGAACAGGTGTGGCCTCTTCACAATCATCACCAGGAAAGGATAAGAC